>CANQBX010000003.1 GCA_947589095.1 uncultured Lachnospiraceae bacterium | reverse complement strand
CCTCGCCGTTCTTGGTCTCTTCCTTGCCGCGGAAGCGGGTGTTCTGCAGAAGAACCACGTCGCCGTCCTTCATAGCGGCGACGGCTGCCGTGGCGGCCTCGCCGGTCACATTGTAATCGGATACGAATACGACTTCCTTGCCCAGCTTCTCGGTCAGTCTGGCGGCTACCGGAGCCAGGGACTCGCCCTCGTTCGGGCCATTCTTTACTTTGCCCAGGTGAGAGCAAAGGATCACCTTCGCGCCCTCGCCGATCAGCTTGTTAATGGTGGGCAGAGCGGCCACGATACGGGTCTCGTCGGTGATCTTGCCTTCCTTTAACGGCACGTTGAAATCGCAGCGTACCAGGACCTTCTTGCCCTTCAGATCTTTCAGATCGTCAACTGTCTTTTTGTTAAGCATAGCTATATTACCCCTTTCTGGTTATAATACTTGGAAAATAGGTCCGCACCCACACAGCCGGATCTCCGGTAGCGGGAGCAGACGGACTTTCGTAAATACAGAACCTGTCCCGCGAAATTCCGCCTGCGACGGGTCTGCGTGAAAAAGGGTCCGGTCCTAAGACCGGACCCTAGTGGTCACTTGAATCATTTAATTTCCTTTGGCTCGCGCTCGCTAAGAGCTCACACTCAGCCTAACTCCGCGAAGTACTTGATGGTGCGGACCATCTGGCTGGTGTAGGAGTTCTCGTTGTCATACCATGACACAACCTGAACCTCATACAGATCGTCAGCGATCTTCGCAACCATGGTCTGGGTAGCATCGAACAGGGAGCCGTAGGTCATGCCGATTACATCGGAGGAAACGATCGGATCCTCGTTGTAGCCATAGGAAGCGGAAGAAGCAGCCTTCATAGCGGCGTTGATGCCCTCTACGGTCACATCGGTGCCCTTGACAACCGCGGTCAGGATCGTGGTGGAGCCGGTCGGAACCGGAACACGCTGTGCGGAACCGATCAGCTTGCCGTTCAGTTCCGGAATAACCAGGCCGATCGCCTTGGCAGCGCCGGTGGAGTTGGGAACGATGTTGGCAGCGCCGGCTCTCGCTCTGCGCAGGTCGCCCTTCCTGTGCGGGCCGTCCAGGATCATCTGGTCGCCGGTGTAAGCATGGATCGTGCTCATGATACCGGACTGGATCGGTGCATAGTCGTTCAGAGCCTTAGCCATCGGAGCCAGGCAGTTGGTGGTGCAGGAAGCAGCGGAAATGATGGTGTCATCCTTGGTCAGGGTGTTCTCGTTCACGCTGTATACGATAGTCGGCAGATCATTGCCGGCCGGAGCGGAGATGACGACCTTCTTGGCGCCGGCATCGATATGAGCCTGCGCTTTGGACTTCTTGGTATAGAAGCCGGTGCACTCCAGAACAACGTCTACGCCCAGCTCGCCCCACGGAAGCTTGGAAGCGTCAGCCTCTTTGTAGATGGTGATCTTCTTGCCGTCGACAACAATGTTGTCCTCGCCGGCTTCTACCGTGTGCTTGCCCTCGCCGATGTGGCCGGCGTATCCGCCCTGAGCGGTGTCATACTTTAACAGATGAGCCAGCATCTTCGGATCGGTCAGATCGTTGACCGCGACGATCTCGTAGCCCTCTGCTCCGAACATCTGACGGAATGCCAGACGTCCGATACGTCCAAAACCATTGATCGCAACTTTTACTGCCATGATTTCATTCCTCCTAAATATAGATGATTTGATTGTGAAAAAATAATCAACCCGGTTTTTATTCTACCCGATTTTGCCAGAAATAGCAAGTCCTTTCTGGAAAATATTACATCTCATTCTTCACATATCCGGCCAGGTTATACGCATGGTCGGAAATTCTCTCCAGATTCGTCAGGATATCCAGAAATACGATTCCGGCCGACGGTACGCACTCGCCGCGGGACAGACGCTCGATGTGCTTCTCGCGCAGCTCTTCCTCCATGCTGTCCACATCGTCCTCATACTGGCTCACCTTGCGGACGGTATCCATATTGCCGGTCTTCCGGGCCTCGATGGCGTATTCGAAGGACTTGAAGACCACCTTGCTGATCTCCTCCAGATCCTCTTCGCCGGTCTCGGAGAAATCCAGCTCATGCTCCACCATATATTTGGCCAGCTCCGCCAGATTCTCCGCATGGTCGCCCACGCGCTCGATATCGCTGACGCTGTAGAACAGATTGTTGACCACCAGCTTCTGGTGCTCCGTCAGCGTCAGGTTCTCGATCTTTATCATATATTCCGTCAGCAGCTGCGCCATTTTATCGATCGTTTTCTCGACATGGTACACTTCCTCGATCTCATCCAGATTGCCGGTCACAATGGCGTCGATGCTGTGGCGCAGATTCTTCATCGTGATCTGACCCATATGCTGGATCTCAAGGGACGCCGTCTCCACCGCAAACGCCGGCGAACGGAAGATACGCTCGTCCAGATGCTTGAGCGTGACCGCTTCCTCGTCGTCTTCCTGCTCTTCTTCCTTCTCCTGGGGCTTTTCCTTTACCAGAAGGCCGGACAGCTTCACGATCTGGTCCGCGAACGGATACTGCACGACCGTTTTCAGAATATTATACGTGGTATGGAAAATGGATATCTGCACCGCCGCCACCCTCCACTGGGCAGCCTGCGGGTTCATTGTGAAGAAAATGAACGCGACAGCCACGCAGATCGCGGCGCCGATCAGATTAAAGAGCAGATTCATAACGGCCGCCCGCTTGGCGTCGCGGGAACCGCCCATAGCGGAAAGCATAGCCGTAGAACAGGCGCCGATATTATCTCCGAGACAGATATAGACGGCCGCCGGCGCGGTCACCACGCCGCTTAACGCCAGCATCTGCAGGACGCCGACGGAGGCCGAGGAACTCTGCAAAAGCAATGTCACCAATATACCGATCAGGATGCCTAAGAACGGATTGCCGCCCAGAAGCGCGAACGCCCTGCCGAAGACCGGCGCGTCCGCGTAGCCGGAAAAGGCTGAGGACATCATCTCAAGGCCCAGGAACAGAAGTCCCAGGCCGACCAGGATCTGTCCCGCGATGTGATCCTTCTGCTTCTTGAGGAACAGGATCAGAAGCGCGCCGACGCCGATCATAAGCGGCGCGTAGAACACCGGCTTCAGCACCGCCATGGCGCTCCCAAGCTGGCTTAAGGAGACCACCCAGCCGGTGATCGTGGTGCCGATATTGGCGCCCATGATGATGCCGATGGCCTGGCTCAGATTCATCACGCCCGCGCCCACGAAGCCGACCACCATAACGGTGGTGGCGCCGCTGCTCTGGATGATGATCGTGATCGCGGTGCCCAGAATGACGCTCATCAGGCGGTTGCTGGTCAGCATTCCCAGAAGCTGCTTCATCTTACCGCCCGCGGTCTGCTGCATACCGTCGGCCATCTGGTGCATCCCGTACAGGAACATGCCCAGACCGCCTATGAAACCGAATATATTGGAAACGTCGCTGATCGTCATAATTTCCTCCCGACACCCGCCTGTTTGTATACGCTGACAGATGGCTGAAAAAGAATCGCAGTATCGCCTGCGTTCTCCCGGTTTTCCGCGCATATGCCGCCGGCGGTGCTTTATCCCGCGCATCTTATTCATCATATCACATGCGGACACGGGCTGACAAGATATTTCGGAAGAAATACCGCGAAACTGTAGAGAAATGTGTTGGAAACAGAGTCGGGCAAAGCGCAGTGACATGTACTATAATAGACTTGGACAAAAAGCGGTGAAATATACCATAAATAGAGGCAGACAAAACACCGGACAATAACCGTGAAAAAAGAGTATACAGAACGGTCAAAACATGATAAAATTTCGGCAGAAATTATAGCCGCGCCAATTCGATTTCAGCATAAGAAACCAAAGTTCGTTTGCATAGGGGAACCAACGAAATTAACCGTTCAGTCAGAAAGGAGCTTTTACAGCTATGCTCTGCGATTTCCACATTCACACCAGTTTCTCCGGCGACAGCGATACGCCCCCCGCCCGGCAGGTCGAACGCGCCATCGCCCTCGGCATGAAGCGGATCTGCATCACCGACCATCACGACTACGATGTAGTCTCCGATCTTGATTTCACGCTGGACTTTCCGATATATCTGTCCGCCATGGCGCAGCTGCGGGACCGGTACCGAGACCGGATCCGCATCGAGATCGGCGTGGAGCTGGGACTGCAGCGGCACATCGCGGATTATCTGGATAAACTGGTGCGGACTTATGCGTTCGACTATGTTATCGGTTCCAATCATTTCATCGACGGTCTTGACCCCTACCTTCCGGCCTTCTATGAAGGCCGTACAGAACAGGAGGCCCTGCGGCGGTTCTTCGAATCCTCCCTGGAGGTGGCGCGGGAACTGGACTGCTACGACAGCTTCGGCCATCTGGACTATATCGTGCGCTACTGCCCCACACGCAACGCCAACTACCGGGCCGCCGATTACATGGAGTATATCGATCCGCTCCTGCGGATTCTGATCGAAAATGGCAAAGCCCTCGAATGCAATACCGGCGGATACCGCCGCCAGCTGGGCCACCCGAACCCCTGCGAAGACATCCTGCGGCGCTACCGCGAACTTGGCGGCGAGCTTCTGACCGTCGGCTCCGACGCCCACACGCCGGATTACGTAGGCTGCGAATTCGCCCGCGCGGCGGAAATCCTGCGGGGATGCGGCTTTAAATACTATACGGTGTATCATCAGCGGAAGGCGGAGATGCTGCCGCTGTGAGGAAACATCCTCATCCGGTCACCTGTGTATTTTCCCAAAAATCACCCGGCCTGCCGTTCATCTTTTAAAAATGCTTCTGTAAAAAGACGAAAAGTTGCAGAAAAGGGTTGCAAAAAATCCCGTTATCCCTTATAATGGTTTGCGTTGGAGATGTAGCTCAGCTGGGAGAGCATCTGCTTGACGTGTAGAGGGTCGCAGGTTCGAGTCCTGTCGTCTCCATCTCGTAACGGTCAGCGGGAATGGTTAGAATGCCATTCCCGCTGTTTGTTATTATGAAGTGTATTTCTCCACCATTTCTGGAATCGGAACCGGCAGAGTACCTGCTTTCATATCACCATCACCCATTTACACGCTTCCACATAAAACAGCAGCCGGAATTCCCGCAGGATTCCCCCGATGCAGGCCTCGCAGCCGTACTCCTTGCTGGCGACGCCGGAATAATTGCGGTCTTCGGCGTAGTTCACCTTCATCCGACTGACATACTGCAGTTCGCCGTCGTCGCCCTCGAACTTGAAACTGAGCGGTATGGGATCGCCGTTCGTCGTGAACCAGGCCTTGCAGGCAATATGGTACATCCGTCCGTGGACCTCCCCGCCGTCATGATGCGGCATCATGTCTGCCGACGCCGCAAAAAATCCTGCCATGTCCCCACTTCCTCTCCCTGTGAATACTGCTCCTGTTCTCCGTTTCAGAAACCGCCCCGCTGTTCTCCATATTCGAAGCTCCGGACATTTTCCCGGCCCTGGTTTCCCGGCTATCCGGATCATATTACCCGGTTACCGCGGATCCTCTCCCCTACAATACCTTCTCCTTCGAATAATCCACGCTGCGCTTCTCCCTGCTGATCCCGCCGCCCATATGGTCGATGAACATGGCGTCGTCTTCCTTCGGCGATTCCAGGAAACAGGCCCGCTTCACGCAGTCTGTCCCGTACTTATGGCGCAGCGTATCGACGGCGGCTTCGGCCCGCCGCTGCTTATCATAATCCACCGTGTCGAACATCCCCAGCTGCCGTCCTTCATCCGTAGCCACGCGGCTGGTATGGATCCCCAGATGGCGGATCGGCGACCCGTCCCACAGTTCATCAAAACACTTATACGCAGCCAGACAGATCTCCGTCGTCAGATCCGTAGGCGCCTGCAGCCGCATCTGACGGTTCGAAAACTTCAGGTTATGATCCCGGATGCTGACGGCCACCACGCTGATTCTCGCGCCATCCGCCCGCAGTCTGGCCGAAACGGTCTCCGCCAGCGACAAAAGATACAGCTTCGCCGTCCCCGCGTCCGTCACATCCCGCGGGGTGGTCAGGGAATTCCCGTAGCCCTTGTTCGGCGGCGTCTCCGTCTCCACCTCGCTGTCATCCCAGCCGTTGGCATACCGGTAGAGCAGGCTTCCGTGGGACTTCAGATGGCCGTACAGCACCTCCGGCGGCGCGGCCGCCAGTTCCCCTATGGTGCGGATACCCAGAGACGTCAGCTTCCGTTCTGAGGCATGTCCCACGAAATACAGATCCCGTACCTGCAGCGGCCACATCTTCTCCGGAACCTCCCTCCTCCACAGCGTATGCACCCGATCCGGCTTCCGGAAATCCGACGCCATCTTCGCCAGCAGCTTATTCTCCGCCACGCCCACATTCACCGTAAAGCCCAGCTCTCCGGAAATCGTCCGCCGGATCTCATGGGCCACATCCACCGGATCTCTCTTCCCAAGATAATGCGTCATATCCAGAAACGCCTCGTCGATGCTGAACCGCTCGATCCGGTCCGTATAGCGTCTGAGGATCTTCAGCATCGCCTCCGACGACTTATGGTAAAGATTATAGTTCGGCGGCACCAGCACCAGATCCGGGCACTTCTTCTTCGCGTCCACAATAGGCTCGCCGGTCTGGACATGATACTTCTTCGCCGGAATCGACTTAGCCAGAATAATGCCGTGACGCCGCTCCTGGTCGCCGCCCACCGCGCTGGGAATCTCCCGCAGATCCACGGTTCCTCCCAGATGATACAGGCGGTACACGGCCTCCCACGACAAAAAAGCTGAATTCACATCCACATGAAAGATCACTCTGTCCATCCCAGCCTCCGCAAAATCGAACATATGTTCTGCATGTAAGATACATACTATCACATTCTATTCCTGTTGTCAATACGTTCCCTCCGCTCCTAATCCGGGAAATTATGGCAGAATCCTCCGGCATTCCGCCACAGCAGAGCGTCGCCGGGACTCTGCCGCCGCTCTTTTTGCATGGAAATCCAAGCCGGCCGTCGCCGGCATCCTGCCCGCACGGAAATTCAAGCGGGAGGGCACCGGTGTTCTGCCTGCACGGAAATTCAGGCAGGAGGTCACTGGCACTCTGCCTGCATAGAAATACAAGCAGGAGGTCGCTGGCGTCCTGCCTGCGTGAAAACAGGAACAGGCAGCGGTTCTTTTGGCCGCTGCCTGTTCCCAAGGAGGAATATTGGCTATATCCATCGTAAGAAAATGTCAGATACCATTCGGTCCGTATCATCCGCCGGCAGCATCAATTCGCCGCCAGCGCCGCCAGCGTCTCCGCCACGGTTTCGGCTACCGTCTCCGCCTCTTCCTCGGAGAAATATCCGCAGGCCGCCATCCGCCGCACCACCTGAAGCTGCCTCTGGGCCGCCAGATCCGGATTTTTCGTCGGCGCGTACCGGGAAGGCGCGTTGGGGATCCCGGCCAGAAGCGTGCTCTCGTACTGGCTCATCTCCTCCGTCTCCTTACCGAAATATCCCTCGCAGGCCGAACCCACGTCATAGTATCCGTCGCCGAAATAGATGCTGTTCACATACAGCTCGAAAATATCTTCCTTGCTGTACTCCTGCTCCAGCGCCAGAGCCACGAAAACCTCCGCCGCCTTCCGCGTCAGCTCCTTATCCTGGCTGAAATACAGATTCTTCGCCAGCTGCTGGGTGATCGTGCTGCCGCCCTCCACGAAGGATCCGGCCTTCAGGTCATTGATCACCGCACGGCAGATCGCAATCGGATCCACACCGCCATGACGGAAGAAACGCTTATCTTCCACGGCCACTACCGCGTCCACATAGTCCTCCGGCAGTTCCTCATATTCCGTATAGTTCTCCCGGGAACGGATCTCTTCCACCTTCTCCGCCAGGCTCACCTCGCCGACCGCTTCCTCATACATCTTGTAACCCTGCCCGGCCACCACGAATCCGGAGCAGAGCGCGGCCGCCATCACTATACCGGTTATTGTCTTCACGATTCTAAGCATCCTTTTCATCTGCCCCTTTCTGTCCTCTCTGATGATACCAGTATAGCAGAAAAAAAGATGGAAGACCTTACCATTCCCTTATGCTTTCGAACGGTTCCATAACGGTTTTGAACAAAACTGTGAAGGCGCCGCAAGAAACCTTGAAGATTCCGAAGATTTTCGGAAGAAACCTGAAGATTTTCTTACAGAAAAGGCGTTCCCCGCTCCTGCGGGAAACGCCCCGTGTCTTCATTTGCCGTGCACATCGTGCAGATCCCGGCTGTGCCGCGCGCCGCCGGACACATACATCTCGCCGTATCCTGCGCCGTCCGCTGCGCTTTTCCGCGTCGGTCCGTCAGTTCGCCAGCATCATTCGGTCATTGGCGAACTCTCCGCCGCTGGCCTCGCCGAACTTCTTAAGCAGATCGTCCACCGTCAGCTTCTTCTTCTCGTCGCCGGACACATTGTAAATGATCCGCCCCTCGTGCATCATGATCAGGCGGTTGCCCATGGCGATGGCGTCCTTCATATTATGGGTCACCATCAGCGCCGTCAGGTTCTGTTCCTCCACGAACTCCTGCGTCAGCTCCAGCACCTTCCGGGCCGTCTTCGGATCCAGCGCCGCCGTATGCTCATCCAGAAGAAGAAGCTTCGGCCGCTCCAGCGTCGCCATCAGAAGGGTCAGCGCCTGCCGCTGGCCGCCGGAAAGAAGGCCTACCTTGGAGGTCAGCCTCGTCTCCAGGCCCAGGCCCAGCCTGGACAGAAGGTCGCGGTACAGCTTCCGTTCCTGATTGCGGATTCCCGGCCGCAGGGTCCGCCTGCTGCCGCGGCGAAGCGCCAGAGCCAGATTCTCTTCGATGCCCATGGAAGCCGCCGTCCCGTTCATCGGATCCTGGAACACCCGGCCCAGGAATTTGGCGCGTTTGTGCTCCGGCAGCTTTGTCACATCCTGACCGTCGATCAGGATCTGCCCCTCGTCCACCGGCCACACGCCGGCGATGGCGTTAAGCATCGTAGACTTGCCGGCTCCGTTGCCGCCGATGATCGTGCAGAAATCGCCGTCGTTAAGCGTAAGGCTTAAGTTATTGAGCGCCTGCTTCTCATTCACAGTGCCCACATTGAAGGTTTTGGAAATGCCTTTGATCTCCAGCATTATTTATTTCCTCCCTTCTTCACGGGCTTTGTAAAATACTTGCCTTTCCAGTAAGGGATCGCGAGGAAGATCGCGACCACCACCGCCGACAGGATCTTAAGAAGATCCGTATCGATGCCGCGCCATATGACCGCCTGATAGACCAGATAGTATACGATGGAGCCCAGCGCCACGCTGAGAAGCTTCAGCGCGAAATTATGGAAGAGCTTGCCGAAGATCGCTTCACCGATAATGACCGCCGCCAGACCGATGACGATGGCGCCGCGGCCCATGTTCACATCCGCGAAGCCCTGGTACTGGCTGAGAAGGGCGCCGGAAAACGCCACAAGGCCATTGGAGAGCATCAGACCCAGCACCCGGTTGAAGCCGGTGTTGATGCCCTGGGCCCTGGCCATTCTGTCATTGCAGCCGGTGGCCCGCAGGGAGCATCCCAGCTCCGTGCCGAAGAACCAGTACAATACCGCGATCAGGATCACGACGATGACCGCTACCAGAAGGATCGTATTCTTATAAACGGGCACGCCGCGGATAAATCGCAGAGATACCAGAAGATCAAATTTATCCACGTTGATGGCCTGATTGGCCTTGCCCATAATTTTCAGATTCACGGAGTATAAACCAAGCTGCGTCAGGATACCGGACAGGATCGCCGGAATTCCCATGAATGTGTGCAGGATGCCCGTGACCATACCGGCCAGCATTCCCGCGAAAAGGGCTCCGAGCATGGACACCCATACATTGTGGCCGGTCAGCATCAGCATGATGCAGACGGCGCCGCCGGTTCCCAGGGAGCCGTCCACCGTCAGATCCGCGATGTCAAGCACGCGGAAGGTAATATAGACGCCGATGGCCATAATGCCCCAGATCAGCCCCTGCGCCACGGCGCCGGGAAGGGCATTGAACAGTTTCGTCAGTTCGGTGATTGTGAACATTTCCAACATAAAGGTACCTCATTTGTTGAATTGCTTCTCTGTAACTGCCGGGCGATTCGGAAAACCGCAGCGGGCGGAAGCTGCTGTTCCGCCCCGCTGCGGTTCATTCATTTGCGGAAGATGTGTCCCTGCGTTTTACTGCTCGATCGCGACATAATCATCGGGGATCTCGATGCCAAGCTCGCTGCAGATCGTCGGATTGTACTTCTTCGTAAACTGCGGCGCATACTCGATGGGCATTTCGGCGATATCCGACTCGCCGGTCAGGATCTTCACCGCCATCTGTCCGGTGCCTACGCCCAGATCATAGTAGCTGATCGACAGGGTCGCCACGCCGCAGCCGGCGCAGATGCCTTCCTCGCCCGCGATCACCGGGATGCCTGCCGGACGGCAGATATTATCCACGATGGAGGTGTTGGAAGCGACCGTATTGTCGGTCGGAACATAGATCACATCGCAGTTGTTGGCCGCGTTGGTCGCGATGGTGGACAGGTCGTTGGAATCCGTGAACGCGTAATACTCGCACTCATAACCCATACCCTCCAGGGCTTCCTTCACCACATCCACCTGATACTGGGAATTGGCCTCGGCGGAGCAGTACAGAAGACCCACGACCTGCGCGTCCGGGAACAGCTCATGGAGCATGGCCGCCTGCTCATCCAGAGGAGCAAGGTCGGACGTACCGGAAATATTGCCGCCCACGGTGCCGTCGAAATCTTCGATGCCGAGAGCCACGCCGTACTCGGTAACGGAGGTACCCAGGATCGGGATATCCTTCGTGCCGGCCTGGGCCGCCTGAAGAGCCGGCGTCGCATTGGCCAGGATCAGATCCACATCGTTGGATACAAAGCTGTTGATGATGGTGGCGCAGGTATTGGAATCGCCCTGCGCGTTCTGCTCGTCAAATGTAACGGCGTCGCCGAGAGCATCCGTCAGGGCGTCCTTGAAGCCCTGGGTCGCGGCGTCCAGCGCGTCATGCTGAACCAGCTGGCAGATACCTACCACGTAGGTGTCGCCTGAAGCCGCGGCTGCCGTACTCTCTGCCGCGGTCGTCTCCGCTGCAGTTGTCTCGGCCGCTGTGGTGGTCTCCGCCGCGGTCGTAGCCGCCGCAGTGGTCTCCGCCGTGCTGCCGCCTCCGCAGGCCGCCAGGGAAAGCGCCATGGCTCCGGCCAGGGCCGCAGCTAACAGTTTGCTTGCTTTTCTCATAATCTGTCTCCTCGATTCTTTTATATATTTCGGTTCCTTAATATATGTATCTTAGAAAGAACCAGAATGTATCATACTACAATTTTTCTTTCCCGTCAACGCTTTGAACGGGAAATTTGTTAGAAATTCAACGTACTAAACTACTGAATCACCGCAAAACTTCCCTGTACACTCTCAGCACATTTCCGTGGAACACCGCTTCGATCTCCGACTCCGTAAAGCCCTGCCGGCGCATCTCCGCCTCCAGAAGCGGCAGATCCGCCGCCGTCTTCATCTCCAGCTCGCCGCTGATCCCGTCGAAATCGGAGCCCAGACCGATGCAGCCGATACCGCCCACATTCTTCATGTGCTTCATATGGCGCACCATATCGGATACGCGGCTGACAGGAACCTCGCCTTCCTTCCATTCGGCAGGGGAGCGCAGGAAATCAATGCAGTAATTAATGCCCGCCACGCCGCCGCGCTCCGCGATGGCGCGGATCATCTCATCGGTCAGATCCCTCGGGCAGCCCGGCACCAGCGCCCGGCAGTTGGAATGGCTGGCTACAAACGGCCGTTTTCCGTACTTCACCACATCCCAGAAGCCGGCGTCATTCAGATGGGACACATCCACGATCATGCCAAGCCGTTCCATCTCCTCCACAAAAGCGATACCGGTCTCCGTCAGGCCGTGCTCCGCATCCACATGCCCTATGGTGGCGGAGCCTTCCAGATTCAGGATATTGGGCCAGCCCAGCTCATTGGCGTAATTCCAGGTCAGCGTCATCATCCGCACGCCCAGCCGGTAGAAATCCCGCAGATACGGAAGCTTTCCCTCGCAGACGCCTCCTTCCTCGATCGTCAAAAGCGCCGAGATGCGGCCCTCGTTCCAGTTCTTCTCAATGTCTTCGCCGGTTCGGACGACGCCGATCCGGTCCGGATAAGCCTCAATCTCCGTGTAAAATGTATCCAGAAGCGCCATAGCGTACTCAAAAGGCTTCTTTTCCCTGCCCAGATTCACGAACAGGGCAAAATTCTGAAGGCCGTAATCGCCGGCCTTCATTTTCTCCAGATCGATATGTAAATCATTGCGGAGGATGGAGATCTTCTCCCCCTTCGCCCGCAGGGCATGAATTTCCGCGATGGTATCGCAATGCATATCTATTGCTTTCATAGATCCTGATCTCTCCTGTTCTACTGCCCGCCGCCGGCCGTCTCCGTACTTTTGCCCGGCTCCCAGTTTCCGTTATTTCTTCGGCGTGATCGCAATCACCCTGGCCGGGAGTCCCGTCGCACCTTCGATCCGCGGCCATGCGGCGATCAGGATCGCTCCGGCGGGAGCTACCTTGTCCAGATTGTCCAGCACCTCGATCTGCAGCTTCCCTTTGTCCAGGATATACCGCTCGCAGGCCAGGTCGCCGGCCGAAGCCGCCAGCGCCGACGCGTCGGTATCCAGCGTCTCATGCCCGCTGGCCGCCGCGTGTCTCACCTCATAAATGTACTGAAGCGCTTCCATGGACCATCCCGGGAAATTCTCGCTCCCGTCCCCGGCGATACCGGAAAGCGCGTCCATATCCGGCCAGTTCTTCGCCCAGCCGGTGTAAAGCGCTACAAACGCGCCGTCCGGGATCGGGCCGTACTGCGCCTCGTACGCCTTAATGTCATCCACTGTAGCCGCATAGCGAACATCCTCCGCCACCTTCGCCGTGATATCGATGACGCAGAGCGGATAGATCATGTTCTCCACACCGTAAGCCTCCGACAGCTCCCTGTTCTTCACGAAATGTCCCGGGAAATCGATGTGCGTACCGAACTGTCCCGGAAATTTAAAGGTCTGGATCAGGCAGTCCAGCATCGGATTCCCCCAATCATAGCAGACCCTTCCCAGCTCCACGGAGCCTTCCGGGATACCCGCCCAGTAAGGGCTTTCATTACGCAGGGAATGGGACAGCTCCACCCATTCGTACCGGTCGGATCTCAGTTCCTTAAGAATCTCCCACAAACCGTAATTCATTACCGTACCTCCTCCTTAATCATAGCGGCCGGCCGCCGGTATCTCTTCCCGCACGCCGGCGCGGCAGAACCGATGCGCCGTCCTTTCCGGCATACCGGCGCGATATAAGGAAGAAAGCCGCATAAGCGGCTTTCTTCCAAGCGGAGATGAAGGGATTCGAACCCTTGTGCCGGGATAAACCGACAAACGCATTTCGAGTGCGCCGCGTTACGGCCGCTTCGCTACATCTCCGGACACCCTTGCATTATACACGATATTTTTCTGTTTGGGTAGTCTAAATTTTATTTTTCTCAAAAAATCTACTGTCCGAAATACGCGTTTATACCCGCCAGCAGTCCGTCCGCCAGCGTCTCCAGCGTTCCGTCCGAGTGATCGGACGCCTTGTCTCCCAGCTCGATATCGACGGAGGGAACCGTCGAGTAGGAGGTCTGGGTCAGATCCATCTCCATGGCTCCGCCGGAGAATATCTTCACGCCCGCCTTCTTAAGGCCGCCGATCAGGCTCTCGCCCAGAGCGTTGTGCTGCTGCCAGTGGGATTTGACCGGCTCCATGCCGCGGTACGAGGAATTCCCCGGAACGCTCATATAGAACGCGCCTTTATTGTTCGTGGTCGAATCCCAGTGAAGAGCGATGTGGCAATCGGCCGCGTTGTTGGCGATCACCGTGCGGGCGATATTATCCAGCTGCACATCGTCGCTCTCACGGATCATCAGCACGTCGTATCCCGCCGCCAGAAGCTTCGCCTTCAGCTTCAGGGCCAGAGCCAGCGTCACCTTCGGCTCCGCCGTTCCGTCCGCGAATGTCATACCGGCCGATACGGCCGTCGCCGTAGTCGCCCCAGCCGCCGTGCTTCCGCCGGTCACCTTCGGGGTGCCGTCGGGATGGCAGAGAGTCTTTACAGAAGAACCGCCTTTCGTGCCATGGCCGGCATTCACACAGACCGTGATGCCCTTGCGGTTGGCGCCGTCCGCTTTATAAAGCATGGCCGCGCCGGAATTGATCTTGGAGAATTCCGCGTATTTCCAGTTCGGATCCAGGCGTACCTCCCCTTCCGCCGCAGCCGGCCGGACAGCCGCCTGCGTCTCGGGCGCCTCCGCCGACAGATAGCGGGAAGCAATATAGCGTTCCTTTTCCTGATATATCACCCTGCTCCACTCCTCGCTGAATCCGGTGCGCTTCACGGAGGCTCCTTTATTCAGTGTCGCGACCACATCGCCGGACGTACTCCACGACGCTCTTACGTTTACCGCGTCGCCGGTTACATAGACCGTCTCATCCGCCGCCGAGAATTCCGGAGCGGCCGGTGTCGTCGGCTCTGTCTCCGCCGGGGACGGTTCCGCCTCCCCGCCGGCCGGATCCGATTCCGCCGCGGAAAGCGAACCCAGAGGCCCGCCCGTATTTTCCTGCGGGCGGAGCGCCAGCGACGCTTCGTCCGTATTACCGGTCTGAACCCCGCCGTCCCGAACCGCGTTCTCCGATTCTGCCGGCAGGCCCAGCGGACCGCTTAACTGGGCCGCGCTCGTCTCGATCGGCTGATACCTGGACTGGCATCCCGTCGCCAGAAGCAGGGATGCCAGAACCAAAAAAATTTCTTTATTCCTTCTTGTAAACATCATGGCAGGATCCTCCGAAAACCGATTCTTCTCATTCTTCCCTTCCTGCCTATTCTATATCACATTCCGGTCGCCTGCAAGCTGATTTTTCTTACATTTGCTGCAGGTTCTCTTCCGTTCCGAAAAAAGCGGCGATATCCACATGCTCCGCCATCGAAATACCGCCGGCCACCCCCGGGTGCAGCAGGTCCTCCGACCCGCCCGCCGGATCCAGTCTCGTAGGATCCTCCTTCGACCGGGTCCACATATCCCAGTCCAGCACACGGTCGAAGCTCTCCAAATGACGAATCCCTTCATTCACCCTGACGCGAACCTGCTCGCGCTCCGGCGTCCAATGCTGTTTACATCCGTTAAACGGCATCAATGTGCCTACGGAGACCTTTGCTCCCTCCTTGTGGGCGATACCCGCCATTTTCTCAAGTCCGTCCAGTATCTCCTCCGGGCCCGCGCATTCTTCCATGGGCGCCGCTCCCACCCACGGATGCAGCAGATCATTTATTCCCTGAAGGAGCAGAACTTCATCCGCATGGATCCCATCCGTAAACAGATCCGCCTCAAACCGGCTGATTCCCGCCTGTCCGAACCAGCGGCCGTGGCCTGACAATCTGTGGGCGTCGTGCAGGATACGGTTTCCGCAGACGCCGAAATTGAGAAATACAAACTGACCCGGAAAGGCATCCAGAAGCCTCATGGCCAGCGGTCCCGTCCAGCGGGACATATGTGTGATGGAGTCGCCGAAAGCCGCCAGGGTCCTTACCGGCCGGTCCGTCCGGATCAGAACACGGTCGAAACCGGCCACGCAACGGTGCAGCGGATTCCTTTCAAAAAACGGACTGACCGGAAGACGCTCCCGGCCGGTCAGATCCAGATGACGGACCCGGCAGAAGGGATTTTCGTAAAATGTGCAGGCTGTATCCGTCACGCAGTCTCCAAATACGGTCTCTACACAGATCCTGTCTCCGGGAGCGATCTCAAGCGGAACCCCGTCGCTGAGAATTTCCTGCCCCGGCTGAAGACGGATCCGCTCCCTTCCGTCCAGATATACGGGGAGCGCCGCCCCTTCAGCCGTATGCACATAAACCGCGTCCATCCGCAAAGGCGACAGACTGTAAAGATTTGAGAAACGCAGCCGCAGGCCGCATCCGGCCACGGTGCTTATAAAGCTGAACTCCTGTTTCCGGTCCCTCATATACAGGGGGTAGATCCGCATATCAAGCGGCTTATACGCCCACGCGCTGTACCAATGCGTTACCGCCATCCCGTCAGCCCCCTGTCCTGATGATGTACTTGCCCCTGCTGCGAAGCTTCGGATCCGCCAGGATCACCGGAAGCTCCTCCAGCGGCGCTACACGGCAGATCATGGAGGTTACGTCTATCCTTCCGGAGCCGATCAGGGAAATCGCTCTCTTCTGGGTATAAGGATTGATGTAGGAAGCCTTCAGGACAACCTCCCGCTTAAACAGATCAAACGGCTTCACCTCGATCGTATCATCCGGTTTTGTCAGGCCGAACATCATGACCACCGCTTTGGGACCTGCGATCTCAATGGCTTCCAGGATCGTATCCGTCCGTCCCGCGCACTCGATGACGGAGGCTACACGGCCGATCCCGTTCTCCCTAAGCACCTGCCTGACATTCTGGGCATACGGATCTATAACGATATCCGCCCCCAGCTTTTTCGCCATGGCCCGCTTTTCCTCGACCGGCTCCACCACAGCCGTCACCGCCGCGCCGGACAGCCTTGCCAGCTGCAGCATGACAAGCCCGATCATTCCCGCTCCGTAGATCACGACCGTATCGCCGGGGCATATCTCCGACATATCGATCCCGTGCAGGCAGCAGGCCACCGGTTCCGTCATGGCCGCCTGCTCATAGGTAACATGGTCTTCAATCCTGTACACCTGGCTTACCGGCACGACACAATATTCCGCAAAACCGCCGTTCGCCGTGGTACCGTACCCGATCATGGACGTACAGTAATGTCCCAGCCCGCCGCGGCAGTAATCGCAGACGCCGCAAAGCTGATTGGGATCCACGCATACCCGGTCCCCGACCCGAAAGCCTGTGACTCCCCGGCCTGTCCCGGTGATCTCTCCCGCGAATTCATGGCCGAGAACCGTCCCCGGCGGACTTTTCGCCGCTCCCTCATCTCCTTCGAAGATATGCACGTCCGTGCCGCAGATCCCGCAGGCGCGGACTCGTATCTGGACCTCTCCGGATCCCGGCTCCGGAACCGGTATGTCCATGATCCTCAGATCATGCTTTCCGTAAAAAACAGCTGCTTTCATGCCGAACCCCTCCTTAATCCCTGATTACTGCTCCCTGCTGCACAAGCGTCTCCCTCAGCAGGTCGATTTCCACATCCGCCGCCTCTCTGCCGGTCTTTCCGGCAAGGGCCGCCGCGGTTCCCGCCGCCTGGCCGGTAGCGATGCAGCAGGGCATTACGCGGTAGCTGGCGGCCGCCTCGGAGGAACCGCAGATGCTCCTGCCGGCAGCCAGAAGATTATCGCATTCCGCCGGCACCATCGTGCGGAAGGGAATCGTATAATAATGGTTTACTTCTTTAAATACTCCTCCGTCGCCTTCCGCGTCATGAATATCCACCGCATAGGCAAAGGTACAGACGGCGTCATCAAAATGCTTCTGCCGCATAATATCCTCCACCGTAAGCTCATACCGCCCTTCAATATGCCTCGTCTCCCTGACGCCCAGCACAGACGCGGTCTGGATCAGCTCTATGCCGGAGCAGCCGGGGACATATTTGCGCATAAAATCCATAACCTGGCGAATCTGCCGCCGTCCCTCCATCACGGCGCGCGTGGCATCCTCTGTCTTCGTGGCGTCCACGCCGGACATCCGGGTGACATTCATCTTCCAGCGGTTCGGAACGGGCAGTTCATAATTGCCGATCTCATCCCGGTCCAGCGTCCAGTCGCCGTTCTTCCTCGCTTCACGGATATACCAGCTCCAGCAGTTATGACTCGGTATTCCCAGCTCCCCGGCCTCCCGGCGCCGCTCCAGCTCTCCCACAAACTGTTCCCGGTCCATACCCCCTGCTTCAAAGAACAGGGACGCCGGCTGCATGAGCCCGTTCCTCCTGTCGCCCATCCAGCAGGCCAGACCGGCAAACGCCGCCACATCCGCGTCTCCCGTACAGTCAATGTATGTATCCGCGCGGAAAAGCGCCAGTCCTTCCTTTCTGGCGGCAACGACCCCGGTAATCCTTCTGCCTTCCCGAAGCGCATCGCATACCTGAACCTGATACATGACGCGTACCCCCGCCTGCAGAAGCATCTCCTCCATAACCACCGCCAGAGTTTCTGACAAAAACGGAGTCACATGGCGATGGCTGCGGATGTAATAAGAGCTGTAGGGCGTCATGCCTTCCACCTTCGACGGATGGATCGCGCCGCCCGCCTGCTCGGTCCGCACGCAAAGTTCGTCAAAGATCCCCTTAACGATCTGTTCCTGCCCATCGTCGTCATAGCATGTCATAAACGGTCCTACCAGACCGGCGGTAGCCATGCCGCCCGGCATGGCGTTCCGGTCGATCAATAGGACGGAGGCGCCGTTCCTGGCCGCCGCCACCGCGGCCCCGAAGCCGGCCGGGCCGGCTCCGACCACCAGTACGCCGCAGGTAAATACATCCTGTATTTCCTTTTGGTAATGATACATCTATTCCTCCTTCTCCCCGCCGGCGGCCATCCGCAGATAACACGTCCCGGCAAAAGCATTGGCCGCTATCTCGCTCAGGGCAGGGACGCCGGTCTTACCGAATTTCCACGGTCCCAGCTTCCATATATGCACCAGATGGCGGCGCGAAGTCATCCCCAGCTTATGCCATTCCAGATAATGGTAATATTCATGGCACAGGATCAGGCTTAAGCCGCGCCGGTAATCAAAACCATTCTCCTTACACCACAGCTCCACCGACCGGCGGTATATCTTAACAATATTCTGCGCGGAGTAATATTCGCAGAAATATCTTCTGTTCCCCAGGACATAATCCACATCCGCCGTCTGCACCTGAAACCCCTGCTCCCGCAGGAAATCCTCCATGTGCTCCGGCGCTTCGGGATATTCCCTCAGGAATTCTTCCGCCGCGTTCCGGCCCATCGTCCAGGCGTCCTCAAAGATTCCCTCAATCTCGTCCGGATCAATTTTGGCGATCACCGGATCATCCAGCAGGATCTGCATGCTGTTCTCTTTGTCTGGAAAAGGAAACGGATTCATAGGCCCCCCTTATAATCAGTCCGTGCGGTCCGAACAGAGCACGATCATCTCGTCGTCCGGCCTTGCCGCAGCCAGCTCCACGTCTGCCAGCGACAGCACATGGTTCTCGTCGATAAGGCCCGACAGGTCGATAATTCTCTTTCCGAAAACCATATATACATTGGGCAGCGTCTTGCCGCCGTCATTATACTCGGTCAGGTCGCTCATAGCCCTCACAAGGACGTCCTTCCAGTTTCTCCCCTGGCAGGGGAACACGTGACCGTTGGATTTCTGCAGCCGGATGATCCCCTCGTTATCCACGATGCAGGTCGGCGCCGTAACATTCCTGAGCAGGCCGAAAAACCGTTTCCGCACCTCCCGCTTCTGCATGGCATACATCGTGCCGATATCCGCGGTCACCCGGATATCCTCCGTCCCTGTATTCAGCGTATCCGCCACTTTGGCCACGATCTCTTCCTTCGGAAGTATCCGTTTGGTCAGATCCTTGGACCGGAGCTCTGTGGTTCCGATGGCGATGGCCCTTACCATATTTTGGGTGGCGTCGACCTCCACGGATATCTCAACGGTCTCCGGATTGGCGCCGGCCTTCACCGCCCGCTCTTCCGCTTCCCGGCGCACCATCAGGATATCCTCCTGGGTGGGATTGGCAATGGTTCTCTCCACGGTATCGCGTATCATAGCCAAAGCCACGCCGATCGTCGAGATCACCGGGGCGTTTCTGGCATTGCGTCCCTTAAGTCCCAGATGCTCCGCCAAATGGGGCACAACGCTGGAGGCTCCTCCGCCTCCGCCAACCAAAGTCACGGTACGCGGATCCAGCTGGTAATCCTCGATCAGCGCCTTTACCACCCGCGCGTTTTTCCCAGCGGACAGTTCCAGGGCGCGCCTGGCCGCCTCCTCCACGGAAATACCCATATTATCCGCAAGAGGCTTCCAGGCCCTCCTGGCCGCTTCTATATCGCCTCTCGCGTAGTCGCCTTCCGGAACATATCCGGCGATATTCGCCGCGCCGGAAAGCGACAGCGCATAGGCCCTGCCGTTCGCGCACCGCACATACGCGTACTCCGGATCTCCCTCCATGGGCCGCACAGCCTCCAGGACCGGATCGACGATCTCCTCCGCCGGAGAATACACCTCATACGGCAGGCCTGCGATATGCACGCTGCGCGGTCCCACATCCTTCAGCTTCCCATCCTCAAGCTGCATCATGCTGCCTCCGCCGATGCCCACTGTCCGCACATCCAGGGAATTCAGATATGTCTTATGGCCTCCCACCTCCGCGTAACGGATCATTACCCGGCCGTCGCGGATACAGGAGATATCCGTACTCGTCCCGCCTACCTCAAGAAATATACCGTGCGTCAGCTTCTCATACATAAGAGCGCCGGCCACGCCGGCCGCCGGTCCGGACAGGATCGTAAGGATCGGGCGCTTCCGCACCTCCTCCACGGTCATAACGCCGCCGTCGCAGCGCATGACCATCAGGGGCGTCCGGATCCCCGCGTTTATAATACTCTCCTCCGTCATATTCGCCGCTTCCAGCATCTTCGGCATAATGCTGGCGTTCACTACCGCGGTTCTGGTCCGCACCTTCAAACCGTACAGCTTGGAGATCTCATTCGTGGTAGTCGCAGCTACGCCGAGCCCGGCGCACGCCGCCGCGGCCTGCATCTCATTCTCCGGATGATCCACGCTGAAGGCTTCCGCAGCCACGATCGCCGCGCATCCGTTATCCCGCAGGGACAAGATCGCCTTTGCGATCCTCTCGCTGAAATCAGCCGTATCGCGTTCCACATATTCATTGACGGAATGGATCGCCTTCGTCTCCGTCAGAGGGATATCCCCCATGTTCGTATCGGACTTTGACTTGGTTCCCTCCAGGCCTTTTCCGATCGTAACCACGCCGACCTTTACCACGTCCCCCTCCAGAAGGGCGTTCGTGGCCTGAGTCGTCCCATGGGAAATGAATACTACATCCTCCGGGCGTATGCTGTGCTCCTCCATGACCCGTTTAAGCACCTGGATTATGCCTTCCGCCACGCCGGCCTTTGAGCTGTGCGTGGTGGGAATTTTGGCTGTTCCGATCAGTTCAAATGTATCATTGTCAATAAGGGCGGCGTCCGTAAATGTGCCGCCGACGTCGATTCCGATTCTTACTTTCATATTCCTACCCATTCCTTTCCTTCCGCTTCTCCCTTTCCGTCTTTCCATACAATGCCGGATAGACCTGCTGCGGCCCGCAAAAATCGCGGAGGCCGCAGCAGAAACCCTTCTATTACTGCTTATGTCCCGCTGATGGCGGAACGCTTCAGACAAACGGTCACAGCCAGAGGATCGCGCTGGCGATCACGCCGATCGCCGTCACCGGCCATACCCAGGGCAGAAGCTTCTTGGTGACGGATGTGACCTCCTCGCCCACAAAGCTGCATACCCAGACATCATGGGTATTGGTCGGATCACACACAGATTCCATGGCGTTCTGCACAGACAGGAACGCGCCGGAAAACGCGGGAAGCGGCAGAATATTCAGACTGATCATCAGAGCCGCGATGCCGGAACCCAGGCCCATCAGGTTCAGCGGTCCGCGATACAGGGTCAGCGGAGCGAGAATGATGAAGAACAGGACAAAAGCAACCGCATTGCTCGGAGTGATCATTCGGATCAGCGGATCCAGAGCGGCCTTCACGGGCGGCTGCGCGATCGCCTTCAGCAGCATGCCGATAACGATCATCAGGGTCGCGGAAGGAGCCGTAGCGCTGAAGCCGTCGAAAAGCGTCTTTGTCAACATATTCATGGTGCGCTTCCAGCCTGCCTTATAGCTCGTAAATACAACCGACCATACGATCGCCACCATGAAAGCGGAAATCAGCGGGAACTTGAATCCGATCACAAGAATCAGAGGGATTAACGGCGTTACCATAGCCAGCGCGCCGGGCACTCCCTTCAGAGAATACACAAATTCCTCCGAGCCGCCCGCCGGTGCCGAAAAAGCGTACTTCCGGCCGACTTTTCTCTGGCGGATGACGAAGAAGATAATGGCGGACACGAACACTCCGGCGGCGCAGATGGCGCCGACCAGCTGGATCTGCCCGAACTCCGCTCCCAGCATGGAAGCATAGATATTAACGCTGGCAAGATTTACATTATTGCCGACCGTATACGCGAACAGCATTACCGCGGCCGCTGTAACCTTGTCTACGCCTACGGAAACCAGGATCGGAATCACGATGGTTCCAACCATAATGACCGTTCCGAGGCCGTTAACCGTGGTGAATAAAAGCGAAGAAACAGCAAACAGGACGATCGTGACAATCAGGGTCTTATCGCCGCCAAGCTCTGCGCCCTTTTTGATCATGGTTTCACTGATGCGTGTTTTCTCCATGATCATACCCAGCCAGCCGGCAAAGATCGCCACCATGATCGCATCGCTTAAGGAAACCGCACCTTCCTGGATGACGACCTGCAGAAAGCCGATGGCCTTCCCTTCCGCGTCGACCGCGATGGCGGGAACTCCCCCGATGAGACAGATTCCCACCGTCAGCACGAACAGCGCAAGCACCGTGGGCATTTTCCTCGTTACCATCATCGCTACAATGGCAACCATGAACAGAATAATCAGAACACCTCTTACCATACTACAATTCCCCTTTCCTCTTGATGAGTATTTTATTATTAAGAGCCTCGCTCCTAATTACCGTTTCACTCCGGAGAAGAAAGGGGCACCGATCACCCTCAGGTTATCAGAAGGCGCCTGTAATTCTCCAGCAGGATCTGCCGGGCGAAAGACGCGGATATGTGTGTCTTCTCAAAATCCGCTTTCCATACCGCCAGTTTCAGATAAAAACTTCTGGTGAGCCTGTCCACCAGCTCGTCCAGATACTCCACATTCCCGCCCACAAAGACATTATCCACGGGGAAGAACAACAGCGCGCTGTTGATCACTCCCGTCAGCTTCTCCGCCATCTCCGGCAGGGACAGTCTCTTCAGGGCCAGCTCCTGCGCCATCGCCAGGGCCGGACTGCCCGGCATCTGTACGCCGGCATAGCTTCCCGCCAGGACCGCGGAGCTCACATCAAAGACCGCGTCGTTCGAATTATGAACCAGCCGGTTGTTCAGTACAAAGCTGGCCGTAATACGCTCTCCCAGGTTCAGAAACGCATAATTCTCGCATCGGATACCGGAATTCTGCAGATAGCAGTTTAACGTATACCGGTTCGTCAGTTCCTTCTTCACCGGCACATTGCACCTGGCCGAAAGCACCTTCTCCACGGGAACCACATCCGACATAACGCCGGTGGAGAATTCTGTCATAAGATCGTATTCCGGAATATCGTCCTGGCAAAGAAGACCCACACCCAGGACACGGCCGCCGACCGTCCCCTGTACCTGCCTTACAAATGCGGCGGTCATCTCCAGAAGCCGGTTGCCCGCAGGCATCCGCTCCGAAAGCTTCTCCTCCCGCAGGCTGCGGTAGTCCAGATCCAGCTCCTTCGCGCTCAGCCCATCCCTGCTGATCCGAAACAGCACGATCCTTCCGTAATCCGGATTGACCTTCAAAAGGATCGGCCTGCGCCCGCCTGTCGACGCTCCTGCCTGGTATTCCTGCACCAGCCCGTCATTGACCAGTCCCGAGACGACCTGTCCGATCGTACTGGGCGCCAGGGAACACGCCTCCGCCAGTTCCACTCTGGAAATGGAACGGCGCTCCAGAATACAGGACAGCACCTTTTCCGTATTAAAAATCTTTACATCTTTTAACGATTTTGCGTTTGCCAATTCTATCACCAACTTATTTCATATTTTTATATACGAAACAAGTATATCTTACTTTTACCGATTAATCAACGGTATTTTTTCTGAAAAAAGCAGAAAATCCTCCCATTCATTCTCACTGGTTCTTTTTGTGTTTCAAGTTTATCTTTTCCATTTATCTCATACTTTTTTCGTATTTCAAATTAAGTATAGCAATTGCATTGCGAATCGTCAAGCTTTTTTTCAAATTTCCTTAATTATCGTCATTTTATCTAAGATCATATCCAAAAA
Source organism: uncultured Lachnospiraceae bacterium (assembly GCA_947589095.1). GTDB lineage: Bacteria > Bacillota > Clostridia > Lachnospirales > Lachnospiraceae > UBA3402. The sequence goes on along the minus strand of CANQBX010000003.1, from coordinate 69,298 downwards.
TTGCACAAATTATCCAAATATTATTTCGCAATTCATTCTTTTTAATTATTTCTCTTTCGAAAATATGTATGCAGAAACGCGCACGTCCGGCACACGTTCCCGTATGCCGGACTAAAAAAACAGGGAACGCCGGACACCATGCAGTCCGGCATTCCCTGCCTCTGTCGCATCCGCCGCCAGGCGGCGCTTCCGCCTGCGGCTTTACCGTATAGTTCCTCCCCCCAGCACATATTCTCCGTCATAGAATACCACCGCCTGCCCCGGCGTGACCGCGCGCTGCGGCTCGTCGAACCGCACCCGCACCAGATCCGGCCCGATCCCGGTGAGCTCGCAGGGCGCCCCTTTATGCGCGTAACGGATCTTGGCCGACGCCCTGCGGGATGTACCCTGCAGTCCGTCAATCGCCATCCAGTTAACGCGGTCGCAGGTTAAGACCCCGGAAAACGCCTCCTCTTCCTCTCCGACGACCACCTCGTTGCTTTCCGGTCTCAGCTCCGTCACAAACACCGGATGTCCCATGGCAAGCCCCAGTCCTTTGCGCTGTCCCACCGTATAATGGGTAATGCCCCTGTGCCGCCCCAGCACATGTCCCTGCCTGTCCACGAAATTCCCGGCAGGCGGACACTCTCCCGTACTGCGGCTGATAAATCCGGCATAGTCCTTATCCGGCACGAAACAGATCTCCTGGCTGTCCCTCTTATGGGCGACCGGCAGGTTCAGCCGCTCCGCCATGGCGCGGATCTCCTCCTTATGGTACCGGCCCACCGGCATCAGCGTATGCTTAAGCTGCTCCTGCGTCAGGCTGTAAAGGGCGTAGGTCTGATCCTTGGCCGCGGTCACGGAGCTGCGGATGGCGTACCGGCCGTTCGCGAGCCGCTCCACCCTGGCGTAATGGCCCGTCGCAATATAATCCGCGCCAATGTCCATGCTGCGCTTTAAAAGAGATTCCCATTTCACATAGCGGTTGCAGGCAATGCATGGGTTCGGCGTCCGCCCATGCATATACTCATCCATGAAATAATCGATGACGCGAGCCTTGAATTCATCCTTGAAATTCATCACATAGTAGGGGATGCCAAGCTCTCTGGCCACATGTCTGGCATCCTCTACGGCGCTCAGTCCGCAGCATCCGCCGTTCGCCGACTGGATATCTTCATCCTCATCCTGCCAGATCTGCATCGTAACGCCCACTACGTCGTAGCCCTGCTCAAGGAGCAGCCATGCCGCCACCGATGAGTCCACGCCGCCCGACATTCCGACGACAACCTTTTCCTTCCTGCCCATAGATAACCTTCTGTGTTCTCCGCGGTTCCGCCGCTCTTTATCGCTTCGCGATTTCCGTCAATGTTATCGCTTTCCTATTCTATACCATGTCGATAGTTCGCGCAAGCCGAAAAATTCCTTACGACTCATTCGCCGCGGATCAGTATTCCTCGTCCTCTTCCCCTTCGCTGATATCGGACTTCGGTTTCTGAAGGCCCTTGATCTCAATGTTGTTCTTCTGCGCGTAATCCCACAGCGCCGCATGGATCGCCTCCTCCGCCAGCAGCGAGCAGTGGACTTTCACCGGCGGCAGACCGTCCAGGGCTTCCATGACCGCCTTGTTGGTCACCTCCATGGCCTCCTGCACGGATTTGCCCTTCACCATCGTGGTGGCCATGCTGCTGGTCGCCACCGCGGCGCCGCAGCCGAAGGTCTTGAATTTCACATCACGGATGATCTGGTTCTCGTCGATGTCCAGATAGATCCGCATGATATCGCCGCACTTGGCGTTGCCGACGGTTCCCATGCCGCTGGGATTCTCGATCTCGCCCACGTTTCTGGGATGTTCAAAATGGTCCATGACTTTTTCTGTATACATATATCGAATCTCCTTTTTGTATGGTTATCATATGATGTGCAACTTTTCTTCTGCCCGGATCCCGGCACATGGCGTATCCCGGCCGCCGCCGCAAAGCGTATCCGGCCGCATCATCGCAAAGCGTATCCGGCCGCCGCAAAGCGCTCCCGGCTCACCGCGCGCTGTTCTTCTTCACGAAATCCTCATACAGCGGCGACATGCTCCTGAGCCGCTCCACGATCGCCTTCAGCTTCTCCACCACGAAATCCATTTCTTCCTTCGTATTCTCCTCGCTTAAGGTGAGGCGCAGGGAACCGTGGGCGATCTCGTGGGGCAGGCCGATGGCCAGAAGCACATGGGACGGATCCAGAGAGCCGGAGGTGCAGGCCGAACCGCTGGAGCCGCAGACGCCCTCCATATCCAGCAGGATCAGCATGGATTCGCCCTCAAGGAACTGGAACGCGAAGTTGGCGTTATTGCTCAGACGGTTGGTCGGATGGCCGTTCAGCCGGGCGTAGGGGATCTCCTTTAAGACCCGTCCGATCAGATAATCGCGGAGAAATGTCTCCTTCTCCGCCCGCTCCTTCATATCCTGCATGGCCATTTCCGCCGCTTTGCCGAGGCCCACGATACCGGGAACGTTCTCCGTGCCGCCTCTGCGCTTGCGCTCCTGGGCGCCGCCGTGGATAAAGGAGCGGATCTTGACGCCGGTGCGGATATAGAGGAAACCGATGCCCTTGGGGCCGTTCAGCTTGTGGCCGCTGGCGCTCATCATGTCGATGTGGTATTCATTTACATCGATGGGCACATGGGCGTAGGCCTGGACCGCGTCCGTGTGGAACAGGATGCCGTGCTCCTTCGCGATCTCGCCGATCTCTTTGATCGGCTGGATCGTTCCAATCTCGTTGTTGGCGAACATGATGGAGATCAGGATCGTATCGGGCCGGATGGCCTTCTTAAGCTCACTGAGTTTCACCGTGCCGAACTCGTCCACGTCCAGATACGTCACCTCGAAGCCACGTTTCTCCAGATATTCGCAGGTATGAAGCACCGCGTGATGCTCGATCTTGCTGGTAATGATATGCTTTCCTTTCTCCTGATACGCCTCCGCCGCGGCCTTGATGGCCCAGTTGTCCGACTCGGTGCCGCCGGCCGTGAAATAGATCTCATTGGTCTTCGCGCCGATGGACTTAGCGATGGTCTCCCTGGAATGGGCGATGGCCTCCTTGCAGGGGTTGGAGAAATCATAAATTGACGATGGATTTCCATAATACTCTGTGAAATACGGCATCATGGCCTCGGCCACCTCCGGCCTGGTCTTTGTCGTCGCCGCATTGTCCAAATAAATTACGTGTTTCATCTGTGTTATCCGCCTTTCTGCTGCATGAATGCAGGCGGCCGCTTCTTACGCCCGCCGCCGGTGCGCCGCCTCCCGGCAGCGCGGCGGCAAGCAGCCGCGGCATTTCGCCTACCCTTCTATTATACATAGTATTCCTAGTATTGCAATAGGGATTCTGCCGAAATTTTCACGGCATGGTCCGATTATATCTCTTACGGAACGTCTCCGTGTATCCCGCTCTCCCCTTCATGGAATGAATTTACGCGCTTCTTCATATTCTATGATAACGCCTCCCGCTTGCAGGTTTCATCTTCATGACCGATTTCTTCAGGAAACATACGCTGATTACCGGTACACTGCTTCTGACAGCCACCGGTCTTCTCACCCGCGTTCTCGGCTTCTTCTACCGGATCTTCCTCTCCCGCGCCATCGGAGCCGAGGGCCTCGGCCTTTATAATATGGTACACCCCATCTACGGCATCTGCTTCGGCATCTGCGCCGGATCGATCCAGACCGCCATCTCCCGCTTTGTGGCGGCGGGCGTCCGTCAGAGGAAACGGATCTTCTTCACGGGTCTGGCCATTTCCCTGACCGCAAGCCTCAGCCTGGCCTGGGCGATTCTCGCGTTCGCGGATCCGATCGCCCATTATCTCCTGCTGGAAGACCGGTGCGCGGCGCTGCTGCCGTTCATGGCGGTATCGGTGCCTTTTTCCGCCGTCCACGCCTGCATTAACGGCTACTACTACGGTATCCGGAAGACGAGGGTTCCGGCGCTTTCCCAGATCGTGGAGCAAATGATCCGCATGGCGGCCGTCTTCCTGATCGCCGATATCCTTCTGGAAAACGGACGTGCGGTCACGGTGGATCTGGCGGTAGCCGGGCATCTGATCGGCGAGATCGCGTCGTGCCTGTATACTATGATCTGCTTTCTGTTCTTTCAGCCGGGGGAGGCGGCCCCTGCCAGGCGGATTCCCCCGGCCCGCCCGACGAATCCAGGTATGTCCCAAAGTGCCGGCATACGCACAGATTCCGGCCCCGCCTCCGTTTCCTCCCGTCACAGCCTTACTTCCCTCCTCTCCGCCTTCGCCGAGACCGCCCCTCCCCTCCTGGCGCTGGCCCTTCCCCTCATGGGCAACCGGCTGATCTTAAATATCCTGGCCAGCGCCGAATCCATCTGGATCCCCAGCCGTCTGTGCGCCTGGGGCCTGTCCTCCTCCGAAGCCTTCAGCGTCTACGGCGTCCTCACCGGCATGGCCATGCCCTTTATCCTGTTTCCCTCCGCCATCACCAACTCCATGGCGGTCCTTCTGCTGCCCGCCGTATCCGAAGCCCAATCCGCCGGGCAGCAGGCGCGCATCCGCCGGACGATCGCCCGGGTCCTCCGCTGCAGCCTCTATATGGGCATCCTCTGCATCGGCGTGTTCACCCGGTTCGGCGGCGAGCTGGGCGTCAGCGTCTTCCACAACGCCTCCGCCGGCGCATTTATGGAGATTCTCGCGTGGCTCTGTCCGTTTTTGTACCTCTCCACCACCACCGGCAGCATCCTGAACGGCCTGGGCAGGCCCCAGACCACCTTTTTGCAGAGCGCGGCGGCGCTGCTTCTGCGGATCGGCTTCGTGCTTTTCGGCATCCCCCGTTTCGGTATCCTGGCCTATCTCTGGGGCATGCTGATCTCCGAGGCCTTCCTGGCCCTGATGCATCTGTGGTCTCTCAAACGGATCGCGGATTTCGACTGGAACGTCTGGGAGATGGCCGTAAGGCCGGCCGCATTTCTGCTTGTCTCCATCGGAGTGCTGCATTTCTTTGAAAATGGCCTCCTTGCGGCGACGGCGGCTCTGCACCTCCCGGCATTTTTCGGGACGGCCCTGCAGGCGGGGGTTTTGTCCCTGTGTTATGGCGGTCTGCTGGCGCTGACTCATGTCCGCGAGGTAAAATGCTGATATCCAAAGTGCAGATTTCCGACCTCCGAAATACCCCCGGCTGATTTTTCTCCTGGCTTAACCGGCATGATCCGCATGAATCGGTTAAAGCCGGCCAGGCTATCTTTGCGATGATATTTCTTGCATTTTCTTACTGTTCCAACTATAATGATACTATAATGTATATTTTTACAAGGAGGGGTATATCATGAAACAATTTATGGACAAGGACTTTCTGCTTTCCACGGAAACGGCGCAGACGCTGTATCACGAGTATGCCGAGAAAATGCCGGTTCTGGACTATCACTGCCACATCAATCCGCAGGAGATCGCCGAGAACCGGAAGTTCGACAACATTACCCAGGTATGGCTGGGCGGCGACCATTACAAATGGCGCCAGATGCGCTCCAACGGCGTGGAAGAGAAGTACATAACCGGCGACGCCAGCGACCGCGAGAAGTTCCAGAAATGGGCGGAGACCCTGCCGAAGCTGATCGGCAACCCGCTGTATCACTGGAGCCACCTGGAGCTGCGCCGGTATTTCGGCTATGAGGGGTACTTAAACGGCGACACCGCCGAGGAAGTCTGGAACCTGTGCAACGCAAAGCTGCACGAGGATTCCATGACCGTCCGCAACATCATTAAGCAGTCCAACGTGACCCTGATCTGCACCACCGACGATCCGGTGGATACGCTGGAGTGGCATCAGAAGATCGCGGCGGACGACACCTTCGACGTACAGGTCCTGCCGGCCTGGAGACCGGACAAGGCCGTCAACATCGAGAAGCCGGATTTCAAGGCTTACATTGAGAAGCTGTCCGCGGTCAGCGGCGTGAATGTGGAATGCTGGTGTACCTTAAAGGATGCCCTCAAAAACCGCATGGATTATTTCGCGGCCAACGGCTGCTGCGTGTCCGACCATGGTCTCGAATATGTGATGTACGCCCCCGCCACCGACGCGGAGGTAAACGATGTCCTGCGCAGGGCGCTGGCCGGCGAGCCGGTTTCCGCAGAGGGACAGAAGAAATACAAGACCGCCATACTCTTATTCCTGGCGAAGGAATATAACAAGCGCGGCTGGGTCATGCAGCTTCACTACGGCTGCAAGCGCGACAACAACGCCTATATGTATGAGCAGCTGGGTCCCGATACCGGCTTTGACTGCATCAACGACTACGCGCCGTCCGCCCAGACCGCCGATTTCCTGAACGCCTTAAGCGCCACCAACGAGATCCCGAAGACGATCCTTTATTCCCTGAATCCCAACGACAACGCGGCCATCGGCACAATCATCGGCTGTTTCCAGGGCGCAGGCGTAAACGGACGCATCCAGCAGGGTTCCGCCTGGTGGTTCAATGATCACAAAGTGGGCATGACCGAACAGATGACGTCCTTAGCCAACTTAGGCTGCCTGGGCAATTTCATCGGCATGCTGACCGACTCCAGAAGCTTCCTGTCCTACACCCGCCACGAGTATTTCCGCCGTATCATGTGCAACCTGATCGGCGGATGGGTCGAGAACGGCGAGTATCCGGCGGATATGAAGTCCCTGAAGGAAATCGTGGAAGGCATCAGCTATAACAACGCGGTAAAGTATTTCGGCTTCAATCTGTGATACAAGCAAAGCGTCACTGGCGCCTTGCCTGCATGGAAATACAAGAAGAGCGTCACCGGCGCTCTTCTTGCATAGAAATACAGAAATCACCGTGATGAGCACATTTGTCTCACAAGACGCAATTTCCAGTGAGACAGCATATGTGCAGCCTGCCGTGCAGAAGAACAGATTGCCCCGCGCGAACCGCCGATACCGGTACATATTTCTTTCGGAACATGATTTAGAGGATACACATCATGATTCTCAGCGACTTGAATGCGAGCAGAGCGTCACTGACGCCCTGCCTGCATGGAAACAATAAACCTTCCCGTCTGGCCGTCGGCATGATGTCCGGCACCTCCGTGGACGGCATCGACGCCGCCCTGGTGGAGATATCCGGAAGTGCCGAACGGCCGCGGGTGCGCCTGCTGGCCTTTGAGAACAAACCGTTTCCGCCGGACGTCCGGCGGCAGATCTTTGAACTGTTCCGCCCGGAGACTTCTACCGTAGACCGGATCGGCTACATGAATTTCCTGCTGGGCGAGCTTTACGCGGAAGCGGCCCTCTCGGTGATCCGGAAGGCTGGGCGCAGGCCGGAAGACATCGATGTGATCGGCTCCCATGGCCAGACCATCTGGCATGAACCGGCGGTCTGTGACAAAGACGGCTACCCGGTCCGCTGTACGGTACAGATCGGCGAAGGCGCCGTCATCGCGGAACGCACCGGCGTCCTGACGGTCACGGATTTCCGGGTGGCGGATATGGCTGCAGGCGGCCAGGGGGCGCCGCTGGTACCGTTCTCCGAATACCTGCTCTACCGCAGGGAGGACGAGACGATCCTTCTGCAGAATATCGGCGGGATCGGCAACATGACCGTGCTTCCCGCCGCTGCCGGACCGGAAGACGTCTACGCTTTCGACACCGGCCCCGGCAACATGATCATCGACGCAACAGTCTCCGCCCTGACAGGCGGAGCGAAAAGCTACGACGCAGGCGGGGAAATGGCCGCGCAGGGAAGCGTTAGCCAGGAACTGCTGGCGCTTCTCCGGAAGGACGAATACTATACGCTGCCGCTTCCCAAAAGCACGGGCCGGGAACGGTTCGGGCTGCAGTACACGCAGAAAATTCTGGACTGGTGCCAGGGACGCGGAAGGAAGCTCTCCCCCGCTGATCTGCTCGCCACTGTAACCGACCTGACGGCCTGGTCCATTGCGGACGCCTACGAACGCTATGTTCTGCCGAAGCATCATGCGTCCGAACTGATCGTGGGCGGAGGCGGAAGCTACAACCGGACGCTCCTTTCCTTCCTGTCACGGCGTTTTGCCTCCTATGGCGTCGCCGTGAAGACCCAGGAAGATCTCGGCGAAAGCAGCGACGCCAAGGAAGCGATTGCTTTCGCGCTGATGGCTGACCTGTGCATCCGAGGTCACGTCAACTCGCTGCCCGGCGTTACCGGTGCAAAGAAGGCGTCGGTCATGGGGAAGATTTCCGTTCCGGGGTAACTGTTTTTCCTGAACGCGCCGGTACAGACCTGATGCGCGGGCAGGCCGGATACATCGTTTTTCCAATTATACAGATTATATTTGCACTGCATTACTCAACTCCCACAGGAGGTATCACCTATGGAACAATCATTTATCCGCATTCATCCCGACGACAAGGTCGCCGTCGCCCTGCGCCCCTTAAGCGCCGGAACGGAGATCTCCGTCGGTGATGTGACCGTCACTCTGGCCGAGGACATCCCCCAGGGCCACAAGTTCGCGCTGAGGGATCTGAAGGAAGGAGAACCGGTCATCAAGTACGGCTACCCCATCGGTATCACGAAAGAGCCGGTAAAAGCAGGCCAGTGGATCCACGTCCATAACATGAAGACAGCACTGGGCGATCTGCTGACCTACACCTACGACAGGGAAGCGGTCGAGCTGCCGCCCACGGAGAAGCGATTCTTTAAGGGCTACCGGCGTGAGAACGGCAAGGTGGGCGTCCGCAACGAGATCTGGATCATCCCCACCGTTGGCTGCGTGAATAACGTGGCTACGGCCATCGAGCGGAAGGCACAGTCTCTGGTCGGCGGAAGCGTCGAAGCCATCGCCGCCTTCCCCCACCCCTACGGCTGCTCCCAGATGGGCGACGACCAGGAGCACACCCGCACGATCCTCGCGGATCTGATAGGCCACCCCAACGCCGGCGGCGTGCTGGTTCTGGGCCTGGGCTGTGAGAACAGCAACATCGGCGAACTGAAGAAATACATCGGCCCCTACGACGAGCGCCGCGTCAAATTCCTGGTATCCCAGGAATCGGACGACGAGATCGCCGACGGACTGGCGCTTGTGGAAGAGCTGGCCGATTACGCGAAGACATTTTCCAGGGAACCCATCGACGTCAGCGAGCTGATCATCGGCATGAAATGCGGCGGTTCCGACGGACTGTCCGGCATCACGGCCAATCCGACCGTGGGCGCGTTCTCCGACCTGCTGATCAGCAAGGGCGGCACCACGATCCTGACGGAGGTGCCGGAAATGTTCGGCGCGGAGACCCTGCTGATGAACCGCTGCGAGAACGAGGCCCTTTTCGAGAAGACGGTGGCCCTGATCAATGATTTCAAGAACTATTTCACCAGCCATAACCAGACCATTTACGAGAATCCGTCCCCTGGCAACAAGAAGGGCGGCATCTCCACGCTGGAGGACAAGTCCATGGGCTGCACCCAGAAATCCGGCAGCGCGCCGGTGCGCGGCGTCCTGGCCTACGGCGAGCAGGTGAGCGAGAAGGGTCTGAATCTGTTAAGCGCTCCCGGCAACGACCTGGTGGCGTCCACGGCCCTGGCGGCGTCCGGCGCCCACATCGTCCTGTTCACCACGGGACGCGGCACGCCCTTCGCCTCCCCGGTGCCCACGGTGAAGATCTCCAGCAATTCGGCGCTGAACACGAAGAAAAACAACTGGATCGACTTCAACTGCGGCGTGCTGGTAGAGGGAACGGATCCCGCCGAGCTTCGCGACCGGCTGTTCGACTACGTAATCGCGGTGGCCTCCGGCGAGGAAGTCAAGTCCGAGAAAGCCGGCTTCCACGATATGGCGATTTTTAAGCAGGGAGTGACGCTGTAAATACAAGCAGAGTGTCTCTGGCGCCCCGCTTGCACGGAAATACAAACAGGGTGTGTTGGCAGCCCGCTTGCATAGAAATACAAGCAATGCGTCATCAGCGCTTTGTTCGCATGGAAAACAGAACTTCTGCCGCACCGAATTTTCTGTATGCGGCAGCTGCCTGTACAGCCTGCCGTTTTAATACGGCTGACCGCCATAAAAAAATGATTATCAAGGAGGTACAAATCCATGAAAAAATTGTGCTACCAGACTCTGAAAGAATTAAACTACGACGGCTACCTTCTGCAGGACGCCCCGGAGCGGGTGCTGCAGTTCGGCGAGGGTAATTTCCTGCGCGCCTTCGTAGACTATTTTATCGATATGATGAATGAAAAGGCCGGCTTTAACAGCAAAGTCGTGCTGGTTCAGCCGATCCCCAACCGCGGCGGCTTCAACCTGGCCGATGTCATCAACGAGCAGGAGGGCCTCTACACCCTGTATCTGCGCGGCTTCGAGAACGGCCAGAAGGTCAACAACAAGCGGATCATTTCCTGCGTCAGCCGCTGCTTAAACAGCTACAGCGATTACGACGCCGTCATGGCCTGCGCCGACAATCCCGACCTGCGCTACATCGCCTGCAATACCACCGAGGCCGGCATCGTCTATGACCCCAGCTGCGCGTTCACAGAGACGCCTCCGTCCAGCTACCCGGCCAAGCTGACCCAGCTGCTCTACCGCCGCTACCAGAAGTTTGGCTCCGAGGCCGGCAAGGGCTTTGTGCTCCTTTCCTGCGAGCTCATCGACGACAACGGCAAGGAGCTGGAGAAATGCGTGCTTCAGTACGCCGCCCAGTGGCAGCTGCCGGAAGATTTCGTCCGCTGGATCAAAGAAGAAAATATCTTCTGCTCCACCCTGGTGGACCGGATCGTCACCGGCTATCCCCGCAGCGAAGCGGCGGCCATCAATGAAGAGAACGGCTACGAGGACAATCTGATCGACACCGGCGAGGTGTTCGGCTTCTGGGTCATCGAAGGCCCCGATTCCCTGAAGAAAGAGCTTCCGTTCGCGGAGGCGGACCTGCCGGTCCTGATCACCGACAACCATAAGCCCTACAAGCAGAGAAAGGTCCGCATCCTAAACGGCGCCCACACCTCCATGATCATGGGCGCGTACCTGGCCGGCCAGGACATCGTCCGCGACTGCATGAACGACGAAGTGATCCAGGGCTTCATGAGCAAGACCATTTACGACGAGATCATTCCCACCTTGTCCCTGCCGAAGGAGGAGTGCCTGGATTTCGCGGCGGCCGTCACGGAGCGTTTCAAGAATCCGTTCATCGACCACGCGCTGCTGTCCATTTCCCTCAACTCCACATCCAAATGGAAGGCCCGCGTGATGCCGTCCCTCCTTGGCTATGTGGACAAGTTCGGGAAGCTTCCGGCCTGCATCACCGCCTCCTTCGCATTCTACATCGCGTTCTACCGCGGCACCGAGCTGACCGACGCCGGCCTGACCGCCAGCCGTCCGAAGGGCGACACCTACACGATCTCCGACGACCGGGCGGTGCTGGAATTCTACTACAGCCACAAGGACGATTCCGCCGAGGCCCTGACCCACGCGGTCTGCACGAATACGGACTTCTGGGGCTGCGACCTGTCTGAGATTCCGGGATTCGAGGCGGAAGTTGCAAAGATTCTGAAGGCAGTAGAGACAGACGGCGCTTATGCAGTTATGAAAAGCTGCCTGTAAAATGCCTTTCTGAGCAAAATCGATTGTTGCCCGCGGCGTAATGCCCGGCTTCAAGGCAATCTGCTAAAAAAAAGTGCAAAAATGGGACCAGCGTGTGCATCTGTAAAAATGCATTCGCTGGTCTCATTAATTTTCATGCCAGAAGAACGCCAGTAACACCCTTCTTGTATTCTATATCTTCTCACTTTCCGCTGGTCAAAGGCGGTACTTCCGAGACATCGGCTATACATAAATAGATCATTCACAAATTAATCCTGAGGGAATTTCATATCGAAAATATGGTATTTCTTACGAATTACTATTTTCCATCAAAAGTTCCGCCCCATCTATTTTAATTTCCTCAGTCGGTGTCAAAAGATCCGTCAGGTCATGTTGGCTCCCCACGTTGGTAACATCTATTTTCCTGACGCAGAAACCAATCCATTCAAACTCCCTGCCCAGGTCATCCATTAAATCATAAATATCGGCCGACGAAAGTTTTGAATTCGATATGTATCCGGAACCTTGCCGATGAGAAAAGCCATGGCTCTTAAAAAATCTCCTCAGATCATAATATGCCTGATTATAGCGTGATCCCGGATAATACTCTTCCAACTGGTGCGTATCCAAATCAAAATTAATCGCTTTTAAGTATTTTCTCTCCAATACTCATGCCCTCATTACCTGTTTCCGTCTATAATGGCCCAGCAAATCCTCTTCATTAAAATCATTCGGGTCATCGGAATCGTCGCTGTCACAAAGTCTCCAGACCTCGACATTATCCATAAACCACGGTTGTCTTTTTAACGTATTTACGATCCTGCCAAATCTTCCGTAATCTCTGGAACTTCCGTTATCACAATACACCAGAAAGCCGGAAGAATCCTGCATACGCGGAAATCCCATCTGCAGAAATGTCCGGTCAATCGTTCGGTAGATTCCATCTGGACGGTATTTTCTCTCAGCCCTAATCTTTTGATCATTCATACGGATCATCATTTTCAGCATAAAACAGTCCCCCTAACCTGCGACCCATTCTGTATCCACAAGAATAGTATACCATCCTGCTATTGGTTTTACAATCATTCCATCTGAACTTTTTCTATCCTTATCTCATTTTCAATACTCTCTTTTCCAAAACCATCCCGAGTTTGCCACTTGCTAACTAATCCCAATTGTGTTTCACTTGGATTTTAAACACGATATTTGTCATATAAATCTTTCCAAACATCACAAACTGTTTTATCATCTGCAAACACAATATCCATTATATTCATACAATAAACGCTCTCTTGCGTCTACCCATATATTGGGGAAATCATAAATGTCTTAAAAATTTGCATTTTATCTTTTCGATTTTAAGCGCTGTTCTGTCTCCACTGCCCAATTAAAACTGAAGCAATAAGAATTACCATTATATCCATTCACCATTTTGGCCAGACCATTGTTTCGTTAATTCTTTGTATCCTATTGCCGCTATAAACGGTTCAGAAAGAAAAGTTTTTATTGTTTCGAGAACCGTACTGAAATCGTCCATTTTGATATCAATTTTTCGGACAAACGCTTTCCATTTCTTCTGCATTTCCATATCGCTGCCAAAATCCATAACCTGTTCAAATTGTTCTGCCGTAAAGGTGTGACCACGATTTTCGAAGGTTTTTCTAAGCGCTTCGGTGAGCGTTGCCCCATCAAAATTAAATTTCTGCGCCAGATAATAAATGTCATAGTAATCCTTCATCCGGCTGGAAAACTCCATCAGGCTCAGGATAGCATCAAACTTCTCGGCAACAGTAGTTTCCAGCGAGTACGTGTTCACAGTCGGTGGGTCAAATTCCGCAAGCTGCGCCGGGATTTTGCGTTTTTCCGGCTTCGGTACGATCACGTCACCCACACCGAAGTCAATTCGAAACGGCGCAGAAATTCTTCCTGACAAAAAAGCTGCAGACATAACTGATAGCTTCTGCCACATTCTTTCGCTTTGTTTTTCAGCCTTGCCAGCACGGACGCAGCAATATCAGCCACCCAGCAACACCTCCATCACATTCATTACCTTTGGATATAGCTTCATCTTTCTCGCATACTGAGAAAGATTGGCAAGGTTTTTTTTGCCATCTGCGACATAGGCATTCAACGCCTTGTTGAAGGTTTCATTATCGAGCTTCGTCCGATATTTGAAGCAATCGCAAACGGTACGTTCCCGATCGTATACAGGGAGCATCACACCGTTGAAGTTTTCAACGGTTTTCCCAATTGAAAAATGTTCCTTTTGAATGTAATAGGCTCGGATCGGGAATTCTCCGATATTTCTAACTGCACGGGACGCCGTTCTCGGTACGGCGACAGACCAAACACGGGGCACAAAATCGCTGTAACCGTAATGAAACAGCGCAGACTCCATGCAAACGATTCCCTGCGGCAGCAGTTCGCGGAGCAGCTGTTCCTCTGTTATTTGATCATTGCCTGGCAATTGGTACACTCCACGCCGAACCCGTTCGAGAAAACCTTTTTTGCACAGGGCAGCCACGTCATATTTTTTTATGCCCACCGCAGCAAAGTCGGCGGTTTTAGCTATTCCGCCGTTGTCTTTGAGTACCTTTTGCGCAATCTCCTTTTGATTCAAATAAGCACCAACTTTCTACATGCTGTTCTGTGCTTTTGTACACATTTATTGTAGCAGATGGAAGACTCCCTTGCAATAGCTAAACGCAAACAATTTCTGATTTTTGCATGCTGATAGTTGAATTCTGTCTTTTTCAAAAACCAAAAATTCCAAGCCTGGCGTTTGAAGCGCCTGCGCCGGCGTCATGCCGTGACGGAACCGAAAATCGTTCAAATTATCCCAGCTTGTCCCCGTTTTTTACGGCCATGTCAGGGGTGACTAAAACCACGCCGCCCTCACTGTATGTTCCGAGTACAAGGACTTCGGACATAAAATCGGCAATCTGCCGAGGCGGGAAATTCACAACAGCAAGTACCTGTTTTCCAACCAAATCCTCCGGAGTATAATGGTCCATGATCTGGGCAGATGATTTTTTCACTCCGATCTCCTCACCAAAATCCACCGTTAACTGATATGCGGGTTTTCTGGCTTTTTCAAACACTCTTGCGGCTGTGATCGTCCCTACGCGAATGTCCAGTTTCATAAATTCATCAAAGGTTGCCATATTAAACAGTCCTTTCAATAAGAATTATTTTATCATGTACTTAGTACCTCGTCCCGCACCTTCAATTTTCACAATACCCTTTTTACTCATCTCTTTCAGTAACTGCGTTGTCTTTGACTTGCCAAACTCAAGAAACGGCGCGATTTCGCTGATGGATTTTAACATTGTCCTGCTTAAAATCTTATATATTTTTCTTTCGTCTTCCGATAAGTTCAGGTTTTCCTCAAAAACCGGGAGTACAATCTTAATTGTATTTTCCGACAATTCAAAGCCCGGTTGTTTTAATCCTTCTTCATAGAGCTGTTTTATCCGCGTGATTCCCGTACCAAATATTTCCACAAACCCCAGCCTGTAAAATACATTTGCAAGATCTCTATTTCTTAAAACCGAGAGTTTTCCCGCCAAATACTCATCTTCTGTGATTCCGGACGGCAGCCCTCCCGGAGAAATAATCTCTATTCTGTCATCAAACATCGAGACCTTTATTTGTGCCTCCACATCCCACACCCTATGAATCAATGCGTTCGCAATCGCTTCTCTGAATGCAGCCTCCGGTATTTTCTCTATCTTTTTCCGATCGGCGCCCCGGATTTCTTCATATTGATAATAATCCCTGAATACTTCCAATGCTTTTTCATATACTGCCAAAATGGATATATGATCAAGCGTCGCCCTTTTATGGATCACACTGATGTTTTCACCGAACTTTACAATATCAATTCCCGGAAAATGATTTTTATCCGCTAAAATACCGGCCGCATTATTATACCCAATGACATCGTTATATAAATTCAGCGTTTTCAGGGTATCCTGATTAAAAGTTTCTATCTGAATGCATTCTTTTAATTTTCGGCATAAGATATCAAACGTCAGTTTCTGTTCTTTACATGGCAATTCCTCAAATCTGATATTTTTCCCTTCCAGAATCAGTCTTGACAATTCCAGTGTGTCAACCTCTATCGTTGCAGTATCATTTCGTCTGTACGCTTTCGATTTATATAAATAAGGCTTTTGAGGGCCGCTTTTTACAGTCAGCTTTATCGTCCTGTCATTATTCTGCAGTTCCAGTGTATAATCCGGCTGCGGAGTAATGCTGTCATTCACTTTGTTTTCAATATCCAGACACGCTTGCCTTACATCCGACAGTCCTTTGATATTACCATTGTCGTCAATGCCAAAATAAATCTCTCCTCCATCGTAATTTGAAAAGGCACTTACTGTTTTTAAAAATGTATTTGTAATCTTTTCTTTGAACTCTGTTGTTCTTGTTTCATGCATACATGGTACTTCCTTTCCAATTTTACTGCTTATATTATACACAGAAACGGTCGTAAAATCAATCGTATTTTTTTACGATTGATTTTACGACCGTTTCTGCGTCATTAAATTTAAAAAATCACCAATTTCATTGTTATTCTTCCAAATCCTTATACAATAATTTCATAATAGACTCTCTGACCCGCAATTTCAGGACAGATCGTTTCCTCGCTTTTCTTTACAAAATGAAAGCCCGCGCTTTCATAAGTATATTGAGCGGGCAGTAAACGCTCATTTGTCCAGACGATTATCTTTTTCGCGCCCTGTTCCTTTATACGTTTTACCGCCTCTCTCATCTGCGCTTTTCCATAGCCGTTTCCTTTGTATTTCGCTGCAATACAATTATGTCCGACCTCCGTAAATTCAGGCAGATGTGTCGGATTCCATGAAACAAAGCCGACCGGCTCGCCGTCCAGAACCGTCATAAAGCCGCTGAATTCGGCGATACGGGGATTATCATAGAAAAAATCATCAAATTCCTTCCATTGTTTTTGCCAATACGGTTCAAATCCCGGTTCAAAAGAATAAGCGTCTTTCAAAAGGGCAGCCAGTGTCCCACGAGGAAATTCCGTAATTTTTCTATACTCAAGATCCATTGCTATTCCTCCGTGCAAGCGTCACCGGCGCTTGCCTGCCTGAAAAAAGCGACCGGAGCAGCAATCCCTCCGCTCCGGTCGTCCATTCATATCCATATTAACGATTCGCCGCCATTCAGCCGCCCATCATTCCTTAACCGCTCCGATATTCACACCCTTTACAAAGTAATCCTGCAGGAACGGATACAGGATCATGAACGGCAGGATCGCCGCGATGATTCCTGCGTTATACAGCGTAGTCTGCGACACCGGATACTGGGTAGGCGGCGTGTCGCCGTTCATGATCATGACACGCAGCTTATACTGGAAGTTTACGAAATTCGGATTCGTAATGTAGATCTGCACGGTGGTGTAATCGTTCCACACGCCTACGGCAAACATCAGTCCGATGGAAGCAAGCGCCGCCTTGGAAAGCGGAAGCACGACTTTTATGAATATTCCCATCGGGGAGCATCCGTCGATCTTCGCCGCCTCAAAAAGGCTGGACGGAATTCCTTCGAAGAAGTTCCTCATCAGAACGATATTGCCGACATTGATTCCATGCTTGATCACCAGGATCCACATGTTGTTCAGAAGTCCCAACCGTCTCATGACCAGGTACTCAGGGATCATGCCACCGGAAAAGATCATCGTGAACAGCAGGAAATACGCCAGCAGGTTGCGCCCCGGCATATCAAACTGGATCAGTACATATCCTCCCAGTGTAGAGAGCACCAGGCCCAGCAGGGTTCCGAAGATCGTCGTCACGAAGGAGTTGATCAGCGGCCGGAACAGGCCCTGCTCTCCAAGGATGACCTTGTAGCCATCCAGCGTGAAGTCAGAAGGCCACAGGCGGAACTGGTAGACGCCAACCGCGTTCAGAGAGTCCACGACCACCTTCCAGATGGGAACCAGAATGATCAGCGCAACAATGATAAATACGAGATAGTTGATCGCATCAAACAGCGTAAATTTCTTCTTTCTGCTTGCAACTTCTTTCGTCTTAGCCATCTCCGCACCTCCTATACGATACCACGGCCGCGTACTTTCTTGCTGGCGTGGTTACAGATCAATACCAGGATACACCCGACCAGGGAACGGAACAGACCAACCGCTGTGGAATATCCGTAGTCCGGTCTCGCAACCGTAAATGTCTGACGGTAGATATAGGTACCGATAACATCCGATACGCTGTATACAGCCGGATTGTACAATACGAATACCGACTCGAACAGGTTCATAACCTTCGCCAGATTCAGGATCAGTACGGTGATGATCGTATTGGAAAGGGCAGGCAGCGTCACGTACATCATCTTCTGCATACGGGTCGCGCCGTCGATGTCGGCCGCTTCATAAAGCTCCGGACTGATACCGGACAGCGTCGCCAGGAAGATGATCGTTCCCCATCCGGTTTCCTTCCAGATATTAATCAGATAGAAGATCGGCCGCCACAGGCCCTCGTCGGCCAGGAAGTGGATGTTGCTGTCATTGGCCCCCAGTATCCCCCAATCCCGCAGCATACCGTTTAACATACCGGTGCTGGACGGGGACAGGATCAACGTAAAGATAGACGCAACCACCGCCCAGGACATAAAGTGGGGCAGATAGATAATGGTCTGCAGGCTCTTCTTCATGAAGAGGCTGCCCATCTCATTTAAGAAAATGGAGACGACCACCGATGCAAACGTAGACAAAAACAGTTTTACGATACTAAGGATCAGCGTATTCCGAAACGCGTCCCAGAACGCGGTATTGCTGAACATTCTCTGGAAATGCGTCAGGCCCGTCCATGTCGGAGCGGCAGGTCCCGCCTTGTACTCCATGAAGGAGTACCGGATGCCCAGCATGGGCCAGTAGCAGATGATCAACACGAACAGGAATACGGGTAAAAACATCAGATAATGTCCCCGGTTATTCCAGATGCGAAGTCCTAACGGTTTTTCCCGAACCTCAATGCCTTCGGGAGTTACCTTTTTCTTCTTGCTCATACCTTGATACCTCTCTCCTTTTCCTGATATTTTCACCCGGAAAATGCGCCGCCGGCGCATTCTCGGAGGATGACGCGATACAAAGATTATGCGGCTGCCATTCACCGGATACGGTTACAGCCGCACAGAATGCGTCATCGGCGTATTTTCCGGATGCTGGTGCAGTAACGCGATACAAAGCCATATACTCACATTTTGAAAATAAGCCGCCCCGCCCCCCGGACGGGACGGCTTATGGATAAAACAATTATTCAGCGGAGTTCAGCTCTTCCAGGATCTGATCGACCAGAGTACCTACAGTCGCCTTATAGGTATCCATCGCCGCGTCCACATCGCCGCCCTGTACAACTACAGAGGAGATGGCTACGTCTCTCGCGTCCATGATCTCTGCGGATCTCTCGCTGTAAGTCGGAGATGTCGGAGATGCCGGAGCGTCCACGCAGTTATCGGTGAAGAACTTGTTGCTGATATCCTGATTGTCGTTGCTGCTGACATAACCATTGGTCAGCGGGGATACGACCAGAGCGGGATCCAGATGGTTCTTGCCTGCGATCGTGTTCGGATCAGCCAGGTCGGGACGCATATGGAATTCGCCTTCTGCATAGGAGTACTCTTTCCGCTTATCCGGATCGTCGGGGTTCGTTACGAACTCTTCGGCCTCGGTGGACCATGTCACGCCTTCCGGTCCGTAGGTCCAGAGGGTCTGGATCTTGTCGCCGTCCAGCATCGTATCCAGGAATGCGTCGAAGATCGCCTGCTCGCGGGAATCGTCGCCGTCGCCGTCGTCAATGATGACCCACACGGGAGCCTCTCTGTTCAGATAACCGCCCCAGGAATTCTTGATCTCCTCGATCGGAGCCAGCTCATATACTCTGTCGTCCAGGTCGTTCTTTCCAAGGTTGGTGATCAGGTTATTATACCAGTTGCCTGCCCAGTAGGAGAACACGCCGGCAGAACCGACCTGCTCAGCGCCCCACCACTTCTCACGGGCCTGCTTGGTGCCTGCGGTGTAGCTGTCGGGGTCGATGACCTTGTCAACATAGTAAGCCTGTTTTAATCTCTCCAGAGCCGCCTTCGTCGCGTCGGTCTGGAAACCGTCGTACCATACGCCGTCCTCGCCCTGAACGATGTTCGGATAAGCATCCTGCCAGAACTCAGCCATGTAGTTGGTCCACGGAGCCTCGGTACCGATCAGGCCGGCGGAAATGAATCCGTATGTATCGCCGTCCACGCCGTTGCCGTCGGGATCGCCCTGGGTGAAAGTCTTCAGCATGTTGTAGAAGTCGTCGTAGGTCTTGATGTCGTCGCCGTTGATGCCACAGTTGTCAAGCCACGCCTGCTTAATATAGGTGATACAGCCGTTGCCGTAGGTCGGTGCGAAGCCGTACAGACGGCCCTGGGAATCCTTCATGCTCTCGGCAATACCGGTCAGCTGGATCCTGTTCTGGAACTCCGCGTTGGCATAAGCCTCGCTCATGTCCCACAGAAGGCCGGTGTCCTGATACTGACGCATCATGGCCGCGCTCATGATCATAACGTCCGGATACTGCTCGCTGACGAACATACGGCCAACATACTCGCTGTACTTGGAATGGTCGCCTACTTCAAAATCGATCGTGATGTCATGACCGATCCTCTCAGAGATCGCTGCCTCCAGCTGAGGAATGAACGCGTCGCGTGTGGTTCTCTGGAACTCGGTCTCCTGCTTGACGGAGTTTACGGTACCGTCAACGATGACCTTGATGTTAGTCAGCTGATACTCTCCCGATCCGCCGGAAGACTCGCTGCCGCCGGAGGATGCCCCCCCAGCTGCCGTAGTAGTGCCGGCGCCACTGTCGCCGGAGCCGCTGCTGCCAGTACTTCCACCGCCGCAGGCGGTCATCAGCAGCGCCGCTGTCAGGGCAACGGCGGTTGTTACAGATAAGATTCTTCTTTTCATATTTCCCTCCTGAAAATATATAATTCAGCCTCGGCAACCGTAAAGAACCGGATGCACGTCTGATAGGCTGCCGTTTCAGACCGGAGCGTGAACATAAGAATACCACGATTATAAGATCCGCCCCCACGTCTAGGAGACATTATACATCAATATTTCCATCAAATCAATAAAAAACATCATAAAATTTAGTTGTTTTTCCAAAAAACATACCAGCCATTTCCATCCGCCCCATATTCCGTCCGCAAAAGAGGGATTCCATGTACATAATAATTGTGATAAAATGTACATATTAACGATGATCTGTGCCAAAAGGAGGAAAAACCAATGTCGGAATACAGAAAGGAAACCCGTTCGCCTCAAAATGTGAAACTCTTTCCCGCCTGGGATGCGCAGGTCGACCCGGCGGTCGTACTCGCCCTTCTCAATCGGCTGGATAACTGTCCCTTCCCTGTCCACGCGGTTCTTCTCATGCGGCATGGGAAACTGATCTGCGAAGGTTATTACCATCCTTTCGAAAAGGGCATGCTCCACCGGATGTTCTCCATCTGCAAATCGCTGAATGCGCTGGCTCTCGGCATTCTGGAGGCGGACGGGCGCTTCTCCCTGGACGATAAGATCACGGATTTCTTCCCCGACAAACTGCCGGAGACGGTCCACCCCTATATCCGGTCGATGCGCGTCCGGGATATGCTGATGATGCGCACCTGCCACGCCTCCACTACCTATAAGATCGCCAAAGATATGGACTGGACGGAAAGCTTTTTCAAGGTTGCGCCAACCCACAGGGCCGGGACGGTCTTTCGCTACGACACGTCAGCCGCCCATGTGCTCTGCCAGCTGGCGGAACGCCTGTCCGGCCGGCCGATGCTTGATTTTCTGAAAGACCGGGCGCTCCGCGAGATCGGCTGGTCCGAGGAATCCTACGTCCTGCCCAACCAGTACGGCGAACCCCAGGGCGGCAGCGGCCTGATGTGTACTCCGATGGACCTGCTGCTTCTGGGACAGCTTCTGCTGCAGAAGGGACGCTGGAACGGGAAGCAGCTTTTGCCCGCGGATTTCCTGGAAAAGGCGGTCTCCTGCCTCACCCCGACGCTGGCCACGGGGCCGATCCCGGAGGAAAGCTGCGGATACGGCTACCAGATCTGGCGCGGCCGCAGCGACAGCTTCTTTCTCTACGGCATGGGCGGCCAGCTGGTGATCTGCTGCCCCGGCGCTGATCTCGTCTGCGTCTTCTGCTCGGACAGCCAGACATCGGCCGGCGGCAACCAGTATCTGTTCGACGCTTTGTGGGAGACGGTGCTGGCTTCGATAAACGGCAGCAATATGGGCGGCGCGGCGGCTGCAGGTATGCCTTCAGGTGACGTTCAATATAGTCATAATTCCTGTCGCGAAAAATCTGGCACTGACAACCGTACAGAAGCAGACAGTACGGGCATAACCCTGCATAATCAGACTACGCATAGTCAAGAAACTCACGATACGAGCAGTGCGTCATTGGCATTCTGCCCGCATGAAAATACAATCAGAACGTCACTGGCACCCTGCCCGCATGAAAACACAAGCAGTGAGTCGCCGGCACCCTACTCGCATAGAAATGCGGAAACGGCCGGCCCGGACCCGAACGCCCTTGCCTACCGTATGCAGCATCTCGCGCTGCGCGCGGTCAAATCTCCTATATCGTTTGCGCCGGAAACCACTGTCCAAGCGGATGTCCGAGACGTCTCCTATGTCTGCGCGGAGCCGGACAGCGATTTTACGGATTTCACGCTTTCCTTCTCCGAAGACGGAAAGGGCGGAGATCTGCTCTACCATTATCGCGGTCAGGAATGCCGCCTGCCCTTCGGGCTCGGCGAATGCCGCCCGGGCATTTTCCCGGGTTATTCGTTCCAGTGCTATACCAGCGCGGCCTGGCTGGCCCCCGATACTTTCATCGCGGTCTGCCAGATCATCGATACCTCCATCGGCAGCGTCAGCTTCGAGCTGGCCTTCCGGGGCGATCTTCTGTGCGTCTCCATGCGCAAGAAGGAAGAAACGCTCCTCTCGGAATATAACCGGATTCTCACGCTGACGGCCGCTGGCAGATAAGATTATTCTTTCCGTTAATAACGAACAGAGCACCAATGGCGCCCTGCTCGCATGAAAATACACAGTATATCTCAACCATATCATGGCTGCAAACCACGCAGCCGGCTAACAATCTTCTTCCCGCTGAACACAAAATACGTTTCAGCTGTATCATAGCCGCAAGACATGCAGCCGGCTAACAATAGCAATCATTTCTTCTCACTAAACACAAAATATTCCGCCGTCACGGAGCCTGCCTCGCCGCTCCCCTGATGGAACGCGCACAGCCCCGCTTTCACGCCGACCCAGACGCCGGCGCTGGCCGCGGTCTCCTGTCCGACGGCAGAGAAATTCTCTCCGTCCACGCTGTATTCCCAGCTCACTGAAGCCGCCCCAGTCACTGCCATCCGCAGATATACCGCGTCCGCCGTAAGCGTGACGCCCAGATCCCGGCATTCTTCCGTTCCCTTCCCGGTCTCGCCGGTTCTCTGCAGAAGCCGCAGATTTCCATCCTTCTTTTCCGCCAGCAGGCTGTCGCAGCTGCCGCCCAGGGAAACCATGCCGCAGACGTCCCCATCCCGCATATTCTGCAGATCCAGGCGGGCGGTAATGACAAACTCCGGCGCCGGCCATTTCTGCAGAAGGAGATTGCTCATATCATACAGATGGACGTTCTCCGGCTGCAGAACAGCGTTAAGCCTCAGGCCGCCGTCTTCCAACTGATACCAGCCTTCCTGCGCGTTGGCGTTCCACTGCCACTGAAGGCCCAGTTCCGGCCCCCGGAAGAAATCGCTGTCCTCCGGAGCGTCAATCGGCCAGACCGCGCCCACATCCGGCTTGCGGTAACGCAGTACCGGTTCCCCGCAGCCGCTTCCCTGCGAATCCGCGCCGATCACCGGCCAGTCGTCCACCCAGCGCATGGGCTGCAGGTGGATGATCCGCCCGGCGCTGCCTACATCCTGGAAATGCAAAAACCAGTCCTCGCCGGTCTGCGTATCCACCCAGGCGCCCTGGTGCGGGCCGTTCACCGGGGTATTTCCCTGCCGCATCACGATCCGTTCCTCATAGGGCCCCAGGATCTTCTTCGAACGCAGCACCGTCTGCCAGCCGGTCTTTACGCCGCCGGCCGGCGCGAAGATATAGTAATAACCGTTGCGCTTATACAGCTTCGGTCCCTCGATCGTAGGCTGGGTGGCGTGGCCGTCGTAGACAAAGGCTCCCTCATCCACCATGGCCTCCAGCCCCTTTCCCTCGTCCCGAAGAGGACACAGATATAGGGCGCTCTTGAAGCCGATCCGGCTCTTGGCGAAGCCGTTGACCATATACATGGTCCCGTCGTCGTCCCAGAACGGGCAGGGATCGATCCAGCCCCGGATCTCCTTGATCATCTGCGGCTCGCTCCATTTGCCCCAGGGATCCTTCGCCGTACACATCATGATCCCCTCGTCCGGAAACGGAATGAATACATAGTAAAGTCCATCGTGGTACCGGATGGCCGGCGCCCAGGCCCCGCAGCCGTGCTGCGGCATATCGTACCTCGCAAAGGGCAGCCTGTCCATCACATAGTTGATCACCTTCCAGTTCACCAGATCCTTCGAGTGCAGGACCGGCACCGACGGCGTGTTGGAGAAGCTGGATGCAATCATGAAAAAATCGTCCCTCACCCGGATCGCGTCCGGATCGGAATAGTCCGTATAGAGGATCGGATTTATGTAGGTACCGTCCCCCTGATCCGCGATCCACATTTTTCTGGCTGTTCTCGGTTCCACTGTACCGCCTCCTTGGTAAATTATAAATCACGATTCCGGCGCGGCCGTACTACGCCAGAATATCCTTATAAATGCCTCCCAGATCCCGGAAGCCGTCCGCCACCAGGCCCGCCATCCGCACCGCGCCTTCGTAATGAAGATGGGTGTTGTCCTGCCGGTTCTTCTTGTGATCATAGACAAACCATTTCCGGCTCGCTTCGTCGCCGGCCGTCTCATAGAGAACGCGGCTCCTCTCGGTCAGATCCACCACCGGCACGCCTTCCCGCTCTCCGAGCTCAATGACCGCCGCCGGATAATCCCCGTGGCTGTTCTCGATCTTCCCGTCTTCCCCAAAAAGTCTTCTGGACAGCGGCGTGATCAGCACCGGCTGCGCCTTCTTTTCACGGGCCGCCCGGATGTATTCCATCAGGTATTCCTGATAGGAGGAACGCGGTTCTGTGCGGCGCCTCTCGTCCGGCTTCTCATCGTTGTGTCCGAATTCAATCAGCAGAAGGTCGCCCTCCTCCATGACCTCCTTCGCGGGTTCAAACAACCCTCCGTCATAGAAGCTCTTGCTGCTTTCCCCGTTCTTCGCGTAGTCCAGAACCACCCAGTCCCTCTTTATGTACCTTCCGAACTCCTGACCAATCCCGGTCTGAGGATAGGATGCGATCTGGTTGAATGCCACGGTGGAATCGCCCACCCAAATGATCTTTTTCATATCTTCTCTCTCCGTTTATTCAGCTATGCAGCCTATATCTGCAGTCTCCGGCACAGAGCGTTTCATTCCGGCAGCAGCCCTTTTATTTGATTTTCTCTATTCAGACTCCAGCACCTTCCGGTACTCCGCCAGCTCCTTCTGATTGCCCAGAATAAAATGTCCTTCTTCGATCTCCTCCCAGACCGGCTTATCCACCGAATAGTCGTGGCAGGACGGATCATAGACCAGGAGCGTCTTGTTCCGCTCCACGATCGGATCCGGCTGCGGGATCGCCGACAAGAGCGACCTCGTATACGGATGGAGCGGATGGGCGAACAGCTGCTCACTCTCGGCCAGCTCCACGATATGACCCTTGTGGATGACGGCGATGCGGTCGCAGATGAAGCGCACCACCGACAGATCGTGGGCGATGAACAGGTAGGTCAGCCCTCTCTCCTTCTGAAGCGCCGACAGGAGGTTTAACACCTGGGCCCGGATCGACACGTCCAGCGCCGAGATGGGCTCGTC
Organism: uncultured Lachnospiraceae bacterium; assembly: GCA_947589095.1. Lineage (GTDB taxonomy): Bacteria > Bacillota > Clostridia > Lachnospirales > Lachnospiraceae > UBA3402. The sequence continues at coordinate 43,769 of CANQBX010000003.1, read as the reverse complement.
GGCCACGATAAATTTCGGGCTCAGAACCAGCGCGCGGGCGATTCCGATACGCTGGCGCTGGCCGCCGGAGAACTCGTGGGGGAACCGGCTGGAGAACTCAGGCAGAAGGCCTACGTCCAGAAGCGCCTTATCCACCAGCTTCCGCCGCTCTTCCTCGCTCACATGGCGGCCCGGGGCGTAGAGGCCCTCGGCCACGATATAACCGACCTTGGCGCGCTCATTTAAGGAATCCATAGGATCCTGGAAGATCATCTGCACGTCGCGGGTCACCTGCCGGTCGTCCGCCGTAGAGAGACGTCCGGAAATGCGCTTGCCGTCCAGACGGATCTCGCCGGAGGCCAGCGGGTTGGCACGGATAATGGCGCGGCCGATCGTGGTCTTGCCGGAACCGGACTCGCCGACCAGACCGAAGGTCTCGCCCTGGTAAATGTCAAAGGAGACGTCGTCAACCGCCACGAACGGGTGACGCTTCTTGCCGAAATGGACGCTGATGTGATCCACCTCCAGCATCTTCCTGCGCGTATCGAGCGTTTTCTCAGCCACGGGCGGTCACCTCCTTATCTCCATCTGTGTGCGGCGCGGACATCTTGCTCTCGCCGGACTGCTGCGTTCCCGATACAGACGCTCCCGCCTCACCGGGCTGCTGCATTCCCGGCGCAGACGCTTCCGTCCCGACAGGCTGCAGCGTTTCCGACACAGACATTCCCGCCGCATCGCCGGTCATCTCAGCTTCCGATACATGCATCGCCGCGCCGGTAGATATCATTCCCTCCGCGGCAGCCTTGGCTACCAGATCCTTGCCTCTCTCCCGCAGCACCAGAATATGCTCCGGCGGATCCACCTTCGGAGCCCGCGGATCGATGAGCCAGGTCCGGGCGCTGTGAGTCGCGGTAACCGCGAACATAGGCGGACGCTTCACATAATCGATCTTGAGTGCCTTCGGATTCCTCGGCGCAAAGGCGTCGCCCTTCACCTCATAGAACAGGTTGGGAGGCGTTCCCTCGATGGAATACAGCGGCTCGCCTTTCACGCCCAGCTGGGGAAGGCTCGACAGAAGCGCCCAGGTGTAGGGATGGCGCGGGTCGTAGAAGACCTCGTCGCTGGTCCCCACCTCCACGATCTCGCCGGCGTACATGACCGCTATGCGGTCCGCCACATTGGCGACGACGCCCAGATCATGGGTGATATAGATCGTCGTTAAATTATATTTCTTCTGCATATCCTTGATCAGTCCCAGGATCTGGGCCTGGATCGTCACATCCAGGGCCGTCGTGGGCTCGTCGCAGATCAGGATCTCGGGCCGGCAGGCCATGGCGATGGCGATGACCACGCGCTGGCGCATGCCGCCGGAGAATTCATGGGGATACTGCTTCGCGCGGCGCTCCGGATCGGAGATGCCGACCTCTTCCAGAATATTGCAGACCGCCTTCTTCGCCTCAGCGCCTTTCAGTCCCTGATGGAGCGTCACCGCCTCCTCGATCTGCCATCCGATGGTCTTTAAGGGATTTAAGCTGGTCATCGGGTCCTGCAGAACCATGGCGATCTTGCTGCCGCGGATGCTTTTCCAGTCCGCGTCTGTCTTAAGCAGGGTCAGGTCCTTTCCGTCGTACTCGATGCTTCCGCTTTCCACGAAGCCGTTCATATCATTTAAGCCCATCAGGCATTTGACAAAGACGCTCTTGCCGGAACCGGACTCGCCGACGATTGCCAGGCTCTCGCCGGGATACACATCCAGGGAAATATCGCGGAGCGCGTGAAGTACCTGGCCCCGCAGGTTAAACTTAAAGTTCAGGTCACGAACCGAAAGTAAGGGCTCTGTATGTTTTGTCATCGCATTTGCCTCCCTCTTTCATGGTAACGGCACGCCCGCTTCGCGGACCTGCCAAGTCGTCGGAAGGCATTCCGAGAAATGCTTCGCATTTGCCTTCCTCCTAAACATGGTTCTTCGGGTCGGCCGCGTCCGCGAAGGAGTTGCCGACGATGTACATGGAAATGGTAATGATCGCCAGCACCGTCGTCGGGAACAGCAGCTGATACCGAAGCGGCGCCTGGCTCATCAGCACACGGCCCGCCTGCACCAGGTTGCCCAGGGACGGAATGTCCGTCGGAAGACCGATGCCGATGTAAGTGACAAACACCTCGTTGCCGATGGCCGACGGGATCGCCAGGGACACGCGCAGGGCGATGACCGACACCAGATACGGAAGCAGGTTCTTGGTAATGATCCTGCCGGTTCCGATACCTAACGTACGGGACGCAAGGTTGTAATCCCGGTCGCGGATGATCACGATCTGGTTGCGGATGAACCGGGCCATACCCAGCCACCCGGTCAGACACAGGGCGAATATGATCGTCGTGACGCCCGGACGCATGATATAGGATACCAGGATCAGGATCAGCGTCTGGGGAATATTGTCAAATACATTATAGATCTCCGTAAAAAGCGCGTCCAGCTTCCGCACATAGCCCCACAGGGTTCCCATCAGGGTGCCGAACAGAGCCTCGAAGCAGGCCACCACGAAACCGATACCCAGGGAGGTCCGGGTTCCGGCCCATGTCCTGGCCCACAGATCCTGGCCGATGGCGTTGGTGCCGAACCAGAACTGCTCATCCGGCGGATGGTTGATGTACTGCCTTCCGGTAGCCGGATCGTCATAAATGGTCTTGGGATCCAGCTGTCCGGGCAGAAGCGGCTGGACAAACGTGAACAGCAGAAGCGCCGCGATCACGCACAGGAAGAACACAGCCACTTTATTCTTGAAGAACGCCCGCAGGGTCGCGCCCCAGTAGGAGTAGTTGGAATAGCCGCCCCGCTCCGCCGCCGCGTGGTCGAAATCGGCCACGGTGAACAGTTCGTCCTCCGGCAGATCCGCGTAAGCCTCCGCCGGGTTCAGATCCTTCTTAAGCTGGGTCTCCAGGGACTGTTCCAGCTGGGATTCTTTCATTCCGCGCAATGTCATCAGCGAGCACCTTCTTTCTTCACGAAGCTGATCCGCGGATCAGCAAGACCCATGGCGAGGTCGCCGAGCAGCAGTCCCAGGACCGAGATCGCCGAGTAGATCAGTACCAGCGCGAGAACCATGGTATTGTCCTGCAGCTTGATCACCTGGACAAGCAGGCCTCCCATACCGGGGATCGAATAAAGGCTCTCCACATAGAGGGAACCCACGATCGTCAGGAGGATCGAGTTGGGCAGATACTGCACCAGCGGTACCACCGCGTTGCGGAAGACGTGCTGGCGGCTGATGCGGCCGGAGGGCACGCCCTTCGCCCGGGCCAGGCGGATATAGTCCTTATTGGCCTCGTCCACCATATAACGCCGCAGCCACATAGCGTAGTAGGCGATATTGCCGATGGACAGGGAGAAGATCGGCAGGATCCAGGTCATCAGCTGTTCCTCTTTGAAAAGCATGGACACTCCCAGAAGGCTGCTGCCGTACAGCTGGATCAGCAGGTGGTACACTGCCGACGGCACCGCCTGGATAATGACGATGAACACGGTTCCGAATTTGTCCCACAGCTTCCACTTTGTCCGGGTGGACCGCGCCATCATGATGCCCATGGACATTCCCACGATCAGCGACACCACGAGGCTGATCAGTCCCAGCTTGATGGAGATCGGCGCCTTGCCCGCAATGATCTTGGCAATGGAATATCCGTCACGGAATTTGTTGGATACGCCCAGATCGCCGTGGAACACCTGAACCAGATAATTCCAGATCTGGATCGGCAGCGGCCTCGTAAGGCCAAGCCTTGTAAGGCCTGCATGCACCTGCGCGTCCGTCAGCTTGTCGATGTTGTTGAAATACCCCTCGATCGGCATCTGCCTGAGGAGCGCGAACACGATCGTGATAACGATCAGCAGCGTAAAAATGGCGTGCAGGATTCGCTTGAAAATATATTTCGCCAATGTCGCTTCCTCCTTTTCTGCTTTTCACCTATGTCGCACCGCGCGGACTCCCGGTCCGCCGCGTCCCCGGACACAGTCCGGAACACCCCGCATTATACGGTTTTACCGGATAATCCCTGGCGCCTTCCCGACGTCACAGACGATCCGGTAAAACCGCATGACCGCGCCAGGCCAAAGCCCGGCGCGGTATCATTCTGTTCTTACCTCCGCGTAAGCCTGCTGTCAGAACGGCGCGCCGTATGACCGGACGGCCGCGGAACCAGCCTGCTTAACGCGCCGATCTGTTCCTTACTCTGCAATAGCAGCGGCACGCTCGGTCTCCCACTGCGCATAAGCAGCGTTGAACTCATCCATATTCATGGAAGTGTCATAGAGCTTCTGGTACTTAAAGCGCTGCAGCGCCACACCGTAAGGAGCATACTCGCCTTCCAGCGGATTGACGTTGGAGATCGTGTAGCTGTAACCGGAGATCTTGTACGGGATCACGACCGCATTCTCCAGAAGCAGGGCTTCCGCGTTGGCAAACGCCTCATAGCGGGCCTCCTCGTCGTCATAGATCTGCGCCGCGCCGACTACGCCGCCGTTGGGATCTACATCCAGGCCTTCCGCGACTGCCGCGTCGGTGCCGTAAACCAGTTCATACCACTGGGCAAACAGGGCCTTGGTGGTCGGATCTTCGCTCTTGTCCCAGCCGTTGTAGCTGTTATCAATGCCGAAGGGCTCGGTCCAGGTCTGCGGATCCGCATAGTCAGCGCCCCAGTTGCAGAGCATGAACGCGTATTTGCCGGAACGGCGGACAGCCGCCAGGAATCCGGTCTCCGGACCAGCCTCGACGATAATATCGATGAAGTCGGTTCCCAGAAGGCCTTCCAGCTGCTGCTCCTCAAGCTGGCACTCATGATCCCAGTTGGAGGTCGTCGGATTGTAGGAAACCAGCACCTTGATCGGGAATGTGCAGCCGGCCGCTTCCAGTTCGGCGCGGGCCTTGTCGCGATACTCGATCGCAGCCGCCTCGTCAAAGCTGTCTCCGTCTGAATAGGGCTTCAGAGCGTCATACTGGGTGAAATCCTTGCCTGCGCCCACAGCGAAGGTCGCCGGGGTTACGGTATTGCTGATCATGTTCTCCGGGTTGTACGGATCATATACGGTCATGGAACGCACACGGTCCAGACCAGCCATCAGAGCCTTACGGAAGTTTACGTTGTTTACCGCGATCTTCCAGTTCTCCGGCTCATAGACGTCGTCGAACTGCGGGTTGAAGTTGAACATATACCAGTAGCTGTAAGCGATGTCGCGGCGGGTCGTGTGGATCAGATTCTTGGTCGTCTCATCCTGCAGCATGCTGTCAAGCAGGTTGGTATCGATGCTGGCGCCGTCCACCTCGCCGTCCAGATACATCTGAAGGCTGATGCTGGAAGCCTCCGCGTTGTAGGTCTCGCGGATCTCGTCGATAAATACATTGTCCTTATCCCAATAGGTCGGGTTCTTGGTCAGCACATGCTCCTGCTGCGGCTCAAAGCTGGAAAGTATGTAAGCGCCGCAGTACAGCAGGCTGTCCGCGTCCAGACCGAACTGGCTGCCCACTTCCTCAAGGAACGGTCCATAGACCGGCATGAAGGTGGTGTAGCTCAGTACGCTTAAGAAGAACGGGCAGGGCTGATCCAGGCTGATCACCAGCGTGTAATCATCCGTCGCCTTCACGCCGATGGACGCCGGATCGACAGGCTCCACAACCTCGATGGCATTGCCTTCGTCATCGACCGCATTCTCATCGCCTTCCTCGAAGCCGTAGGTCTCGCAGTCCAGCAGATAAGCGGTGTAATCGTAGTACGCCTGGGCGTTGGTCACAACGGAGCCGGTGGAGTACATATACTGGTTGTCGGAATCGTTGCGGGCGTCGTTCACATACTGAGCGGTCGTCACCCAGTCGTTGGCGGTCACGTCGGCGACCTCATTGCCGTTCTTATCGACCCACTTGACACCCTTGCGAATATGGAACGTCCACTCGGTCATGTCGTCGTTGCTCTCCCAGGACTCTGCCAGAGACGGGATCACATTGCCGTACTTGTCGTACTCGATCAGGCTGTCGACCACATTGGCGCCGATGGACCAGTCGTTGGTGCTGCCGCTGGTCAGGTAGTTCAGCGTGGTCACTTCGCTGGAGTACAGGGTGCGGTACACGGACGGCTCCGCATTCTCCGCCGCTGCCGTCGTTTCATCCGAACTCCCGCCGGCCGCTGCCGTCGTCGCCCCGGTGTCACCGCCGGCCGCCGTCGTACCGGCGCTGTCTCCGGAACCGCCGCAGCCCGCCAGGCTGAGAGCCATCGCTCCCGCCAGAAGAAGCGCGAGCAGTCTCTTGTTCTTGCACATAGTTTTCATCCTCTCTTTCTCTTTTTAACCCATTACAGGATCCACAGACCGCGCCCTGCCGCTTCGTCCGCCGGCCCAAACTCCCCCGATCAGCAGGATGGCCGTCCGCTAAGCGCCTGACAACAATAAGCCCTAAGTATAATAAGAAGCAAACTCTGTGACACGTCTTCGTGCTCAGTCTGTTTGCCTTCCTCTTACAGCGCTTATTTACTTTACAGTTCTGCATTGATGAAGCGCCAGTCTGCTCCTTGTATTTATAACAGAATTGCCCCTGTTTGTCAATGAAATCATGTATGAACGTTTATTTCGCGATTCCCGCGCAATTGACAACTTTTATTTCATATAGTATAATCTCGGCAGATATCCTACTACGCCGAACCGGCGTCCGGACAAAGCAAAACAGAGCGCCGGACCGGCGGGGCAACCAGACATCCGCGCCGCGGTGCGCGAGAAAGGCGAATATATGGAACCATTTGCAAGATCGATCCAATGGATCCGCCGGGCCGTGGAAGAGAAGCAGATCCCTTCCGCCGCGCTGGCTATCGGAGACCGGAACCGGCTCTATGTAAAAGAAGTTTTCGGAACCACCTCTTACACAGAAGACGCCGCGCCCGTCGACGAACATACCTTATATGACATGGCGTCCGTCACCAAGATCCTGTCCACCACCATGATCACCCTGCGGTATATCGCCGCGGGAAAGCTGGATCTGGCGGATATGCTGCCCCTGCACTTCGGGGACATGGTACCGGAAGATAAGCAGGGCATTTCCATTTTCCATCTGCTGACACACACATCCGGGTTCCCGGCCCACATCATGCTGGAAGACTATATGAAGCCCGGCGACGACGCGGCAGAGTTCCTGCTGCACCAGCCGCTGGAATACCAGCCGGGGACGAAGGAAATATACAGCTGCATGGGCTTTATCCTTCTGGGAAAGCTGCTGGAGCGCATAAGCGGAAAGACGCTGGACGTTCTGGCGCAGGAGGAGGTCTTCGGCCCCCTGGGCATGACCCATACCGGCTACCACCCGGTCGACCGGCCCGTCGATCCGTCGAACACGGCCTTCACCGAGCGCGACCATAAGACCGGCGCCTGGCTGTGCGGCCGGGTCCACGATGAAAACGCCCGGTTCTTAAACGGCGTATCCGGCAACGCGGGCGTCTTCTCCGACCTGGAGGACTGCATCCGCTTCGCCCGGATGCTGACCGGCCACGGAGCGCTGGAGGGCGAGACCTATCTGCCGCGGCGGATCTTCGATACGGCGATCCGCAACTATACGCCCGGCATGGATGAGAACCGGGGACTGGGCTTTCATCTGGCCAACGGCTATTACAGCTATTCGGGGCAGTTCTTCGACCAGAGCGGCTTCGGCCACAACGGCTTTACCGGCCCCCATATCTTCGTGTCGCCGGACAGCGGACTCTATGTGGTGCTCTTAAATAACCGGGTGCATCCGACCCGCGCCAACGCCGCGCATCTGCGGCTTCGAAGGGTTCTGCATACGCTGGCGGCGGTGGAATACGACGAACTGCGCGGGTGAGACGGACGCCGGCGCGGCGCCAAAGCTTTACATACCGACACGGCAAAACGCCTTCCGGAAAGTATCCTGCTTTCCGGAAGGCGTTTCCTTCTTCGGCGCCCTATATGGCCAAAACTCATTTCGGTATCTTCTTGTAAATCATACGCAGCTGGGGCTTGATCATGCGGTAGATCGCGCTTCCGCCGTCAGGAGTGTATTCCTTCTGCAGGGCCTGATACAGCTCCTGAAGCCGTTTGGCGTCATAATCGCAGATGATCTTAAAGATCCCGTCCACATATGCTTCGTCGGAATATTCATCCGACAGGAGACCCTTCAGCATCTCCTTCGCTTCCGCGAAAACGTCCGTCTCCTCCGTCTTCTCCGGAAGCGTCAGCTCTGACTTGGTCTGTCTCTTCACCGACATATCCCGGCCTGTCCAGAACTTGACCACCGCGTCATATCCGGTATCGTTGGTGACAATGATGTAGTCCGTCTTCGGGGCGGATTTGATCAGATATCCCAGATAGGATACCAGCTGGAAATCCAGCCCGTTCTTGCCCGGAAAACATTCGACCGTCTCAAACGAGGACGGATACTGGCGGATGAAGTCCAGGTCCGCATAGGAGATTCCCGGAGAATATTCGGTGTAAAACAGAACCAGCATATCCTTGCTGCCCTTCTTCGGCAGCAGTTCCTTCCACGCGCTCCCTATATTCTCTGTGTCAACCAGATAGACCTTTCGATTCGCCATACGCATCCTTTCCCCATATACGGCGCCGTAAAGCTATCTTATCATAAATGCGCGGGCTTGCCAAGGTTTTTTTCGTTGATCAGCCGATCGCCCCGATCATTCCTCCTCTGTCTTCCGTTCCCTGAGGCTTTCCCAGAAGCGCCGCGATCTCGCGGAATGTCAGCCCGCCCATGATCTTCAGATCAACGATCTGCCGTTCCTCATCCTGCAGTTTTGACAGTGCCTGCTCAAGGCTGAGCGCATCGACCACCTTCTCATCTACAGCCTCCTGCACGGAAGCATCCTCCGGCAGGATCTCCGCCGGCTCTTCTCTCCGCCGTCTCCGCAGATAATCGACAGCCATATTGCGGGCAATCGTAAGCATCCACGCCCTGTGTCCCCGTCCCGGCCTGTAGGTACCGGCCACATCCCACAGACGGATGAAAAATTCGCTGGTCACATCCTCCGCGTCCTCATGACTGCGTAGGATCTCCCAGACCGCGGAATAGATCATGGGATTATAATCCTCATAGATCCTCCTCAGTCCCTCTTTTTCATTTCTGCAGATATGGCTGATATTTTCATTAAACAGCTCTTCTGTCATGACGGGATCCTCTTTCGCTTCAGCCTTACACTTACTATACGAATCATCTGTTCTATTTATGGAAGAAAATGCAAACGATTCAATGATGGCTGTCGTGATGGTCGTCATCCTGCTCGCACTCCCACTTGCGAAAGGCGCCGCTGTAGCCGTCGATCTCGAATTCATATTCCATGCCGTCGTGGCGTATCGTTCCTTCATATACGATCCGCCCGTCGTCGCGATCCGTCTCAAACTCCGTGATATCGCTCATCGCAGCGCCCGGTACCTGGGCCAGCGCCAGCTGCTTCGCCGACTCCTCAGCCAGGATCGTATAGCCGCTGCCGGAACCGCCCGCGGACTGCAAAACGGTGCTCTGCGTTTCCGGAGCTTCCGTACTGTGCTGGATCACTTCTCCGGTATTCGCGTCGATCTCATATTCATACTCGGTCCCGTCGTTCCCGTAAAACTCGATATCAAACGTCGCGCGGCCGTCGTCACGATCCGGCTCTGCCTTCGTGAATCGAACCTGGGAAGCGGACAGACCCGCGTGAGCCAGGGCCTTCGTCTTCGCCTCCTCCACGGTGAGCTTCACACCGCCGGCATCTGCCGCCGGTAAAGTCTGCTGTACGGCCGGAACGCCCGATGTCCCGCTGCCCGCCGTCCCGCCGCCGGAAGTACCGTTTCCTGCGGGAGCCGATCCGGTCTGATTCCGCCGGTCTTCAAGCTCCTTATCGGCGCTGAGTACGGCGCCGCTCTTCGCGTCGATCTCATAATCATACTCGATCCCGTCATCTCCGAAGAACTCCACATCGTAGACCTGCTTTCCGTCGTCCCAGTCCAGCTGCGCCTTCGTAAAGGTGACCCGGGAAGCGGACAGGCCCGCGTGGGCCAGAGCTTTCGCTTTCGCTTTCTCCGCGGTCAGCTTCTCGGCATTCTCTCCGGCCGCAGCCGCCGTCCCGGAAGCTGCGGCGATCCGATTCGCAAGGGTTTCCGCTGTAGCTGCCGTCGTGGCCGCACCGGTTTTTGCCGCGGCCGCAGTCGTTCCCGTACCGCTCTCCGCCGCGGCCGCCGTCGTTTCTTCGCCGGTTCTCGCCGCAGCCGCAGTTGTCTCTTCGCCGGTTCTCGCCACGGCCGCAGTTGTTTCTTCGCCGGTTCTCGCCACGGCCGCAGTTGTCTCTTCGCCGGTTTCCGCCGCAGCCGCGGTTGTTTCCGCGGCATCCGCGCCGGCGCTCTCGATCACCTTGCCGGTCAGCGCTTCGATATCATAGCGGTAGGTATTCCCATTTTCATCGGTAAGTTCCACCCGGTAGTAGTCCATACCGTTCTTCGTCGCCATGTCCACGCTGTTGATCTTCACCTGGCTCTCGTCAAGGCCGATCTCCGCAAGGATCTGTTTTTTCGCGGCGTCCGCTCCGATATAAGCCATCTTCCCCTGCCCCTGGGCGCAGCCGCCAAGCAGCAGCGCAGCCGCAGCCAGCGCGCAAAGCATTCCGTTTCTCCTGCTGTTATTCTTCATAATTAAAATCCCCCTTTTCTGTTTTCTGATCTCATTGTAAACGGGGATTATGAAATCTACATGAAATTAACCGAAAAAATAACAGCAGCGCGCTTACCTTCTCAGAATTCGGCAGAAACTTCCGGCAGATGCAGCGTAAAGACGCTCCCCACCTCCGGGACGCTCTCAAGCGACATGGATCCGCTGTGCAGCCGGGCGATCTGGCTGACCATGGCAAGGCCCAGCCCCGCTCCGGAAGACTCGCTGCGGGACGGATCCACCTGATAGAACCGCTGCCAGATCTTCTCCTGGTGCTCCGCGGGGATACCGATGCCGTCGTCGCGCACCTTAAGAAGAATTTCCCCATTCTCCTCAGACACAGAGACCCACACATGGCCGTCCGGCCTGCCGTACTTGAACCCGTTGTCGATCAGATTCCGAAGAAGGCGGGTCAGCAGGGCTGCGTCGCCGCGTACCGCAGGAAAGCCGGTGCGCGTTTCCGGTTCCTCCACATATTTCGAAGCTTCCGCAGCCTCTTTCGCAACGTACTGCAGCCGCTCCTCCCCATACTCCGCCGCCATCTCTTCCACCACGCTCTCCGCAAGAGCCGCCAGATCCACCTCTGCCATTTCCGGCAGCTCTGTTCCCTGCTCCAGCCGTGTCATGCTGAGAAGCTGCGTGATCAGTTCCGACATTTTCACGGTCTGCCGGCGGATCATTTCCAGAGTCTCCTTACGTTCCTCCGCCGTCTCGTCGTATTTCATGCCGTACTCGCAGGCGCCCCTGATGATGGATACCGGCGTTCGAAGCTCGTGGGAGGCGTCGGCGGTAAACTGGCTCTCCGCCTCGAAGGACCGCTCCAGCCGCGCAAGCAGGCTGTCAAATGTCTCCGCCAGCCTCGAGAACTCGTCCTTTCCCGGCGGCAGTCCGATCCGCCTCGACAGATCCTTCGCCTCGCTGATAGCCGACGCGGTCGCGCTGATCTGATCCAGAGGCTTAAATGACTTCCTTACGATCAGGTAGCCGCCCGCCGCAGCCAGCAGGATGAACAGCGGCAGAGCGACCGCCGCCACACGCAGGATATTATTCGTTCCGTACCGGTCCTCCGGCATCTCCAGAACCCCCCGAAGCCACACGCCGTCTTCCCAGCCGGACGGGATCCACAGATCCAGCAGCAGATACCGGACGCCCCCTGCCGAAATAGTCCGCAGGCTTCCGTTTGCAAAGGACTCGTCCGTGGAAAACGATACCGGCAGCTGCCCGGCCATCAGCGCGCCTCCGCGGCTGTAGACCAGCGTGGAAACGCCGCCCAGGGAAAACTGGAAACCATCCTCGATCTGCAGTCTGCCGTCCGTATAGGAGATCCTGGCAGCATTGTCCCGCACGGTCTGGCTCAGCTGGTTCATCGACGTCCGCATGGTCACGGAACGGCTGATCGTCAGCATGAACACCAGAAGAAGTCCTGACAGCAGCGCCATCAGGAGCGTCAGCCACAATGTGATCTTCCATTTGACCGAGCGGTTCCTCAGAATCTTCATTTTCCAATCCTCACCGTCTTCCGCGCCGCCGTCTGCCGGACGCCGCCATCCGCGCCCGCGCAGGTTCCTCAGCGATCCCTCCTATGCTTACTCCCTCAATACCCAGCCCACGCCGCGGATCGTATGGATCAGCTTCTTTTCGAAGCCTTCGTCGATCTTTTTGCGCAGCCGGCTGATGTAGACGTCGATGTTGTTCGAGCTTCCCGAATACTCGTAATTCCAGATCCTGTCCTCCATCTGCTCCCGGGACAGCACGATGCCCTGGTTGCGGATCATGTACTCCAGGATCGTATACTCCTTCGGCAGCAGCGCGATCTCCGCCCCGTCCCGCGTCACGGTCCGGCGCCCCGTATCCACCGCCAGTCCCGCATAGCTTAAGACATTGCTGCGGCTGCCCGCCCGCTTCCTGGTCATCGCCCGGATCCGTGCCAGCAGCTCGTCGAAATCAAAGGGCTTCACCAGATAGTCGTCCGCCCCCATGTCCAGCCCCTTCACCCGGTCGACCACCGCGTCGCGGGCCGTCAGAAACAGCACCGGCACATCGCTCCCCTGCTGCCGCAGGCGGCCGAGCACCTGGTAGCCGTCCATTTTCGGCATCATGATGTCCAGGATCAGCGCGTCGTACTCCGCGCCGTCCGCATAATCCAGCGCTTCCTCTCCGTTAAAGCAGCCGTCCACACTGTAGCCCGCTTTGGTCAAAGTCTTTACGATCAGACGGTTCAAATCCTTCGCGTCTTCCGCCACCAGAATCCTCACAGCTTCTCCCTCCTCCGCAGCTCCGGTCTTCATTTACAAAAACTGCTTCCCCGAACCTTAAGCCGAAGAAGCAGTTTCTGATTGCATTTACATCCGTTCACGCAGGAACCCGCCGCAGCAGCGGCATTCTCCGCATCACTCGTCCCAGTTGTGGTAAACCGCCTGCACATCGTCATCGTCGTCCAGCATATCCAGAATACGGTTCAGCTTCTTAAGGTTCTCCTCATCGGTAACCTCCACCCAGGTCTGGGGGATCATGGTCACCTCCGCCTCCAGCATCGGGATTCCGGCCGCCTCTAAAGCCTCGCGGACCGCGCTGAAATCGTCGGGGGCCGTATAGATCTCGTAGCTTTCGTCCTCCTCGGCAAAATCCTCCGCCCCGGCGTCAAGGGCCGCCATCATCAGTTCGTCGGCGTCCATCTCGCACTCTTCCTTATCCACGACGATCTGTCCCTTCTTATCAAATAAGTAGGACACACTTCCCTGGGCGCCTACGTTGCCGCCGCCCTTGGTGAACGCGGCGCGGACATTGGCCGCCGTACGGTTCTTATTATCAGTCAGGGTATCCACGATAATGGCTACGCCGCCCGGGCCGTAGCCCTCGTAGGTGAGACTCTCGTAATTGACGGAATTGGCGTCGCCGGCCGCCTTCTTGATGCCGCGGTCGATGGTGTCGTTGGGCATATTGTTGGCTTTCGCCTTGGCAATGGCGTCGCGCAGCTTGGAGTTGCTGGCCGGGTCAGCTCCGCCTTCCTTGACGGCGACTGCGATCTCTCGTCCGATGATCGTGAAGATCTTGCCCTTGGCGGCGTCGTTCTTCTCCTTCTTGCGCTTAATATTGGAAAATTTTGAATGTCCTGACATGGAATAACACTCCTTTTCTCTCTGCTCTTACTCTCTGCGTATCGGATTTATCTTAACACTGATTCAGCTGTCTGGCAAGTAAAAATGACGCTGTTTGCGTCAAAACATATGAAAAAAGCCCCATACAGGGGCAAAAATACAGCGGGGCAGACAGGATCCGGCTATGTAAGCAGCTCCAGGCTCACCCGCAGCGCGCAGTCCACCCGCTTCTGCAGATCGTCGTCAATATGGCAGATCTTCTCCTTCAGCCGCTGCTTGTCAATGGTGCGCAGCTGTTCCAGAAGGATCACCGAATCCTTCACCATATCGCATTTGCGGGTATCGAGCTCCACATGGGTCGGCAGCTTCGCCTTGTTCATCTTCGAAGTGATCGCCGCGCAGATCACCGTGGGACTGTGCTTATTGCCTACGTCATTCTGTATGATCAGGACCGGCCGTACGCCGCCCTGCTCGGAACCGACTACCGGCCTCAGATCCGCATAATAGATATCGCCGCGCCTGATGATCATATTCTTTCACTCTCCGTCGCTCTCATTCATACCGGCCATACCTCCCGCATCGGGGGATGGTCTTTATAACCAGTATTTACAGTTTTTCGACGCCTATACAAAAAACTGCTTTCTTTGCGGACGCGTCCGGCGCGTCCGGCGGCGCGGTAACACGCCGTTCTGTAATTATGATATGAGATGGACGTAAGTTCCGTTTCTGTTCTTATTTCGATCCGGCGCTGATTCTCCGCGAACGACGCTTACCCTTTAATCCCGGCGCTTATCCCTTTCTTCGGCTCAGGAAATAAAATCCTCATACATATCCGTAAAATAATCCTTCGTTCCAACCACACGGCCGTCCCGCACATAGACCCGCGGAACCCGCCTGCCGATATCGCAAACGATCTCATAGTGGAACCCGCCGCCGGTGCGCGCAAGCTCCTCCACCGTGATCCGCTCCCCGCCGTCACAGCCGATCAGCGTCACCGGATCGTCCGCGCAGACTCCGGGGATATCCGTCACATCCGCCATGAACTGATCCATGCAGACCCGTCCCAGGATCGGAGCCCTCCGTCCGCGGATCAGGACGCTCCCTCTGCCGGACAGATTCCGCGGATATCCATCTCCATAACCTACCGGAACCGTCGCAACCTTTGTCCTGCGGTTCGCCTTGAAAATGCCGCCGTAGCTGACCTCCGTGCCAGCCGGAATATCCTTTACATAGGTTACAAAACTGTGAAGCGACATGACCGGTTCAAGCTTTACCTCCGTCCGCGACACCTCATCCGACGGATACATGCCGTAAATGGAGATCCCGGCCCGCACCATGTCCCAATGGGTGCCGCCCATCTCAATGATGGCAGCGCTGTTGGCGGCATGATGGATCGGAACCGTAAGGCCCTTCGCCTCGGTCATTTCGATAAAGCGCCGGTATTTCTCCCACTGTCCCATCGCCGGCGTCTTGTCTGTCTCGTCAGCCCTGGCAAAATGTGTGAAAATGCCCTCGACACAGATTCCGGGCAGCTTTCCGATGGCGGCCGCCAGTTCGGCCCCTTCCTCATCGCAGGGCAGTCCGATCCGGCTCATGCCGGTGTCTACCGCTAAGTGAATGTACGCGCAAAGCGGCATTCTTTCTTTCCCCCGCCCCGGTTCCGGCCGAACTGCCGTCTCCTCAGCCATGTGCTTCTGCTCCGGATAGGCGGCTGTCGCCTCAGCCGTACGCTCCCGGTTCAGCTCCGTGACCGCATCCGACAGCGCCTTTGCCTGCTCCATCGTAAAAACGGCAGGACGGATGCCGTATTCCACCAGCTCCCGGCTCCGGCCGGGATGCGTCGCTCCAAGAATCAGAATCGGCTTTTCAATCCCATGCAGCTGCAGATTCCTGGCTTCCTCGATGGTCGCCACTGCGTAACCGGCCACATAGGGGTCGATCGCCTGCGCCACCGGCACAGCTCCGTGGCCATAGCCGTCGGTCTTCACCACGCCGATCATCCGTGCGCCGCCGGTCAGATTGGCCTGCATGGCCTGCATATTATGGATCACCGCATCCAGATCGATCCGGGCGAAGACCCTTGTATACTCTTTCATTTCCGATTGCCTCCTGCCATACAAATAGTTCCGCCGCACACCAAACGCTGTCCTGCATATCCGCTGCACGCAAACCGCTGTCCTGCCGCCTAAACTGCCCGGCACGCCGCGATCTTCCCAACCTCATCTGCCAGCTCCCGCGCCAGCATCCCGTGGGCTCCGTCCCTTTCCCGGATCCGGTCCCCCGCCGCGCCGTGCAGGTACACGCCCAGCGCCGCCGCGTCCCACGGCTCGCAGCCCTGGGCCAGAAGCCCGGCGATCACGCCGGTCAGCACGTCGCCGGAGCCGGCCTTCGCCATACAGCTGTTGCCGCTTGCATTCACATAGATTTGCCCGTCGCGGCCGCAGACCACCGTAGCGGCGTCCTTCAGCACGCAGATGATGCCGTGCTCCAAAGAATACTCCGACGCTGCCGCCACGATATCGTCCCGCAGCTGCTCGACCGTCAGACCGGTCAGCCGCGCCATCTCGCCCATATGAGGCGTAACGATAATATTTTCCGTAAAATACTTGGCCAGTTCCGGATACCGGGCTACCGCGTTCAGCCCGTCCGCATCCAGGATCATGGGTACGTAGGCGTTCATAAGAAACGCCCGCATCAGCTCGTAGACCCCCGTTCCCTGGCCGATTCCCGGCCCCAGCACGATCACATCCGCCCAGGCGCATTCATTTTCTACTTTCTGATAAAAATTCTCTGGTTCTTCCTCCATCTCATCCGTCCGGTAAGTTGCAAGAATCGCCTCCGGCAGAAGCTGCTGCATGATCTGCCGGTTTTTCTCGTCGGTCAGGATCTTCACCAGGCCGGCGCCCATCCGATAGGCCGCCAGGGCGCTGAAATAAGCCGCTCCGCCCATATTCTCGGAGCCAGCCACAACCAGCACCTTTCCGAAGGTACCTTTATTGCTGTATTCCGGCCGCGCCGGAACAAGGTTCAGATCCTCCGGCCCAAACGTAACCGCCACCGTCTCCTCGCCGTCCAGTATCCGGATGCTGCCGGCCGCGAAGCCGATATCGCATACCTTCACCTGCCCGCAGTAGCCGCGCCCCGGATAGAGGACGCTTCCCAGCTTCCGAAAACCGAACGTCACCGTCACATCCGCGTGGACGGCCGCCCCCAGGATCCGACCAGTGCCGCTGTGGATGCCGGACGGCATATCTACCGCTACCACCTTCGTAGCCCCGGCATTCTCCATCACGCGAAGCACGTCAAGATATTCACCCTCCACCGGACGGCTTAAGCCCACGCCGAAGACCGCGTCGATCAGGATATCGCACCGTCCCGGAAGGAAATCCTTCCACTCCACGATCTGCATTCCCAGATTCGCGGCAATGCGGCGCTGCAGATGGAACTCCTCCGTACCGCGCTGCGGATCGCCGGCAAGGATAATCGTAACCTTATAACCTTTGTTATATAGTATTCGCCCGGCAGCAATACCGTCCGCGCCGTTATTACCGCTCCCGCAGACTGCCCAGATGTGGGCGGACAGGTTACAGGCCAGCCGTTCCGCCTCGTCCGCCACCGCCAGGGCGGCCCGCTCCATCAGCACCTCCGAGGGGATCCCCACCGTTTGGATCGTATACCGGTCGATCTTTTTCATCTGACTCCCCGTTACCAGATACTGCATATTGCTCCCCCTTTCTCCCGCCGCAGACCGCGACGCTTTCTCCCTGTCCGCAAACAGGAACCGCCCGCAGTTCTTACCGTTCCGCCACCGCGAACGCCGCCGCGTACTCCTTTGTATTCGTGATCGACACATGGATGCGGCCGATCCCCAGCTCTTCCGCCCGTTCCTTCGCGCCGCCGTACAGTTTCACATAGGGCTTTCCAAGCTCATCCCGCAGCACCTCGATATCCCACGGCATGAATCCCCGAAACCCGGTCCCCAGCGCTTTGGACACGGCTTCCTTTACAGCAAAATCGCCGGCCAGGCGGGACACATTCTCCCCCGCCTGCCGGCGTTCTTCCTCCGTATAGACACGCTCCGTAAAGGCCCGTTTCCCGCAGGCCTTCCGCACCCGTTCCATCTCGACCATGTCCGTACCGATTCCAACGATCATATCTGCTCCCGTCCGTCCATGCCTCCCGCGGCCGCGCCAGAGTCCGGCTGCCGGCGCGCGGCTTCAATCAATCTCCGGCGCAGCCGTCAGGAAAGCGGCCGCCGGCTTCGTCCTCCATGCTGCAGACACGGTAGGAAAGCCTCATCAGGCTCTCCGACAAATGCACATTCTCCACGACCACGCCCTCCGGAACCGCCAGATCCGTATGGGCGAAATTCCAGATTCCCCTGATCCCCGCCCGCACAAGGCGCTCCGCCACTTCCGGCGCATGGGTCTTGGGCATCGTGACGGCAGCGATCTGCACGTCATTATTCCGGATAAAATCCTCCAGCTCATCCATAGCGCGGATCCGTACGCCCCGGACCGACTTTCCGATCAGCGCCGGATTGATATCGAACATGCCGTTGACAATAAAACCTCTCCGCTCAAAATTCGCGTAATTCGCGATCGCCTGTCCCAGATTGCCGGAACCGACAATGATCATATTATGCCTGCGGTCAACACCCAGGATACGGCCGATCTCATCATAGAGATACTGTACGTTATAACCGTAGCCCTGCTGGCCGAACCCCCCGAAATTGTTCAGATCCTGACGGATCTGGGATGCGGTAACCTTCATCCGGCGGCTCAGCTCCCCCGACGAGATCCGCTCCACGCCTTCCCCCAAAAGCTCGCCCAGATAGCGGTAGTACCTCGGAAGCCGCACGATGACTGCCTGCGAGATTTCCTTGCGTTCCATGATGTTCTTCCTCCTGTCCAGGTTATTTCTATTATAGCGGGAGAGAGCGGAGATTGTCAAACTTTTATCGAATTGTTTTGAATATTATACATATAGATGGAAAACTCCGCGCGCAGAGCTGCTAAACTCCATTTCGTCTCTGGCTGCGCGCCGGCACCTCGAAAACGCTTCGCGTTTTCTCGGTCGCAGGCATTCTTCCAATGCCCGCTTCACCGTAAGAAGGGACATCCGGCAGCTTCTGCAGGCAGAGCTGCTAAACTCCATTTCGTCTCTGGCTGCGCGCCGGCACCTCGAAAACGCTTCGCGTTTTCTCGGTCGCGGGCATTCTTCCAATGCCCGCTTTACCGTAAGAAGGGACATCCGGCAGCTTCTGCAAGCAGAGCTGCCGGATGTCCCTTCTTACGGTGCCGGCGCTGTAACAATTTGCCTCACGAAAAAAGCTGCTTTGCGGAAGACGGCTTGCCCGCAAAGCAGCTTGATCAACACCTGGCGAATCGGTTTTATCCTCTGTAAGCCTGCTTTTCCTTCTTCGGCAGAACCTTCTGCTCATAATAGGAATACAGTCTTTCTGCGCTGGCAAAGAGGGATATTCCCTGCCTGTCGTCGTCCGACTGCCACGTGTGCCAATCATTGTAATAAACCCCGCCTGTGAAAAACACTGACATGACCATTACCTCCTTCAAGTGTTATGTCTTCGTCACAAAGACATTTGTATCTGCAGCGCTTGCGCTTTTGTTGTTTCTGATGATTTTATTATAATACAAATATTTCCAAAGTAAATAGTAGCAAAGTTTAAATCCATCTGCTATAATATGTATTATCAGTACATATTTTTCGGTGAAAAAGGAGAATTTTCCATGGCAGTTACACTAAAGAAGCTTTATAAAGACAACTCCGCCGCCTTCCGTCTGTCGCTGATAGCCGGACAGAATGCGATCCATAACGTAGTCAGCTGGGTCTATATGCTGGAGGACGAATTCATTATCCCCTATTTTCACGGGGCCGAACTGGCCGTGACTGCCGGTATGAAATGCGCAGTCGACGGCAGCTGGCTCCTCGGTCTGGTCCGTCGCCTGCGGGAAAGCAATGTGGCCGGCCTCGTCGTCAACACCGGCAAATTCATTCCGGAGATTCCGCGGGACGTCATCGATTACTGTGACGCCAATGATTTCCCGATCTTTGCGATGCCCTGGGAGATCCGGATCACGGATATGCTCCAGAGCTTCTGCGTGCAGATCATGAACGACCAGCAGGAAGGCGTAATCCACGACAGGGCTATGCGGGATGCGATCCAGAAGCGGGAGAACGTAACCGAGTATACCGATACCCTCGGCCGCTATTACGATCTGAACGGTCCGTTCACCGTCTTCTGCATCTATCTGAAGCAGCAGACCCAGGCCGCCATCGAGGAGAACACGAACCGCGAATACCTTCTGGAGACACGCATCCGCCGCTTAAAGCAGGCGCGGCAGCTGTCCAGCGTACATATCGGCATCCTGAACCATGAAAGCTACCTGCTGCTGGTTCTCAACAACGCGCCGGAACCGATGATCCGCCAGATCAAGGATCTGATCCTGGAAACCTACGCGGACGCGGCGAAGGCCCGCCAGATCTTCGTCGGCGTCGGTATCAGCGTGAACGGCCTGGAACACATCGACAAAAGCTACAACCGGGCCGCCACGGCCATGCGCATGGCCATGTACCAGGGTACGCCGGCGGTCCGTTTCGAAGACATGGGCATTTACAAGATCCTTTTCTCCGTGAAGGACGACGAGATCCTCTATTCCTACGCCGACGAGATCCTGGCGCCGTTAGACCGATACGATCAGAAAAACCACGCCTATATCGAGCTTCTGAAGACCTACATCCGCGAGGACCGCAGCCTGGCCGGTACGGCGGAAGCTCTGTACATGCACCGAAATACGGTGAACTACCAGATCCAGAAGATGAAAGAGCTTTTGAACTCGCCGCTTAAAAGCGTGGAGGATCTGCTTCCCTTCCAGGTAGCGCTGGCGATCCGGGACATGCAGAAGCATTCGGGCTGAAGAGTTGACGAAAACTCTTGCAATTCCGGCGTCCGCGCCCTATAATGATCTTGTCCGCCGGTTCTGGGAGGAGCACGGCTCCGGCCGTGTCGGAGGTGTCCGGTCTCACACTGATTATCCCGGGAACACGCTCCGGCCGGCGGACATTTCATGCCGCGGCGCCGCGATACAGAAAAGAAAACGGGACGTCTCAGACGCCCCGGATCCGCTTACTGTATCTTCTTCAGCAGATTATCGATCTCATCCTTCCGCGCGATCACCATCAGATGCTGATCCGACCGGATAATGTAATCCGCCGGCGGCAGGATACTGGCCTTTCCGCCGTTCTCCTTCGTTCCCATGACCACCACCTGGTAGCGGTTGCGTATGTCCGCCTCCCGCAGGCTCTTGCCCACCCATTCCGGCAGCGGCGGGATCTCATAGATCGAGTAATCCTCCGACACCTCGATATAATCGTAAACATGGTTGGCGCTGTAGCGCACCGCCTCCCGTTCCGCGATATCCCGATCCGGATAGATCACGTCGTCCGCGCCGTTGCGCAGCAGGAACTTGGCCTGGATATCCCGGCTGGCCTGGCTGACCACATGACGGGCTCCCATTTCTTTAAGCTGGCTGGTGATCTCCAGGCTGCTCTGGAAATTGGAGCTGATGCAGACGAAGCAGATATCAAAATTATCCACGCCCAGGCTCTCCAGCACCGTCGGGTTCGTGCAGTCGCCGATCTTGGCGCTGACCACATAGGACAGCATTTCTTCCAGATTCTCCTCCGCCTGGTCCACCAGCATGATCTGGTTGCCGAGCTCCGCCAGGTTGCGGCAGAGATGCCTGCCGAATTTACCGCTTCCGATGATTAAGATTGATTTCATATGTTCTCCCTTCCCGTCTTTTGCCGACGCTTTATCCCACGCTGATCTGCTCCGCCGGATTCTGTACCTTCACCATCTTTCTCTGCTGCGTAAACGCCAGCGCGAAGGACATGCTTCCCAGCCTGCCGCAGTACATCAGGAAAATGATGATCACCCGGGACACCGGAAGAAGATCCCTGGTGATCCCCGTGGAGATCCCCACGGTGCTGATCGCCGAAAACGTCTCAAAAAGGATATCTCCCATAGCGAACGGCTGGATCAGCATGATAAGGATCGCCGCCCCCAGGGCCAGCGCCGCGTTGATCGTAATGATCGCTGAAGCCCGGCCGATGGCCGACTCCTCGATCCTGCGTCCGAATACATTGGTACTGTACGTCCGCCCGATGCTGGCGCGCACGTAGAGAAGCATCACCACCATCGTGGTAGTCTTCACGCCGCCGGCCGTAGATCCCGGACTGCCGCCGATGAACATGAGGATCAGCATAACCAGCTTGCTGCCGTCGGTCATGGCCGCCGAATCGATGGTATTAAAACCGGCGGTCCTGGCCGTCACCGAGCTGAACAGAGACGACCAGATCCTGGCTCCCCAGCCCATATCCGCAAACAGATTATTCTTTTCAAAAAGAAGGATCAGGGCCGCGCCGCCGAAGATCAGCACCGCCGTCATCACCAGCACGATCTTGGTCTGAAGCAGGTATTTCCGGAAATGCAGCCGGTTGCGGCTCAGATCGTCCCACACGATGAAGCCGATACCGCCGATCACGATCAGCGACATGATCACCAGGTTCACCAGCCAGTCGTCATAGTAGGCGACCAGCGAGTTATACGGCGCCTGGTGTCCCATCAGATCGAAGCCGGCGTTGCAGAAGGCCGAGATCGAATGAAAAATGCCGTAATATACGCCGCGAAAGAATCCGTACTCCGGAACGAACCGGATCGCCAGCAGAAACGCCCCGGCGCCCTCGAAGATCACCGTACCGATGATGATCTTCCGGGCCAGACGGACGATGCCGCCGATCTTCAGCGCGCTGCTGCTTTCCTGCATCAGCCCTCTCTGCCTCAGACCGATCTTCCGCCGCAGGACGATGGACAGAAGCACGCCCACGGTCACGAATCCCAGACCGCCGATCTGGATCAGGCACAGGATCACCAGCTGACCGAACAGCGTCCACTGGCTCCATGTATCCCGTACTACCAGCCCCGTCACGCAGGAGGCGCTGGTGGACGTAAAAAGCGCGTTTAAGAATCCCACGCACTGTCCGTCCCGGCTGGAGACGGGAAGCATCAGAAGGACCGTTCCCGCCGCGATCAGAAGGAAAAATCCCACCGCGATGTACTGCGTCTGCGACATCGGCTGCCGGTATGCTTTCTTTGGCTTATTCGCTCTGTCATGTGGAAATATTTTTGTCATAAGGTTCCCGTCATCTCTTTTTCCCAAATTTTTGACCGCCGGTCCGTCTCACGGCAGCCGCCCTTACACGGCGTCTTCCATTCCCCCGCGGGGCGCGGCGCACATTTTACACCGGCCGCTGCCCTGTCACGGCCGTTTCCCGTCCGAATGCGGAGAACGCTCTCCCTCCGGCCGGATCGTCTTCCACCTTCTCGCCGTCTTAGGCGCCGGCCCGCTTTCCGCAGGCGTACGCTTTCCGCCGGGTTTAAGCGGCTGCCACCGGATACGCCGGCGCAGCGCCATCTCCGCCAGCCAGAACAGCAGATACGCGCCCAGGTTCACCAGCACCACGCTCGCCCCCGCCGGCGTGGAGAACACATAGGACCCGGTCATACCGATACAGAAGCACACGACCGCCAGGACGCCCGACGAGACCACTACCCCGCGGAAGCTTTTGAACATCCGCATGGAGGTCAGCGCCGGGAAGATAACGAGGCTTGAGATCAGCATGGCCCCCATCATCCGCATTCCCAGCACGATGGTCACCGCGGTCAGGACCGCGGTCAGAATATTGTAAAGCGATACATTTACACCGGTGGCCTTGGCGAAGCTCTCGTCAAATGTCACCGCGAAGATCCGATGGTAGCAGAACACGAACATTCCCAGCACCACCGCCGACAAAACCGCCGACAGCCACACATCGCCCCGGCTCATTGCCAGAATGCTGCCGAACATGTAACTGCTGACGTCCGTAGTCATGCCGGTCGTCAGCGATGTCACCACAATGCCGACGGCCAGGGAGCTGGCCGAGATCATGGCGATGGCCGCGTCGCTCCGCATGCGCCCGTTTTCCGTGATCCGCAGCAGGAAAAACGCCGCCAGCACCACCACCGGGATCGAGACCGGCAGCGGAGCCCAGCCCGCGGCGACCGCCACGGAGATCGCGCCGAAGGACACATGGGACAGCCCGTCGCCGATCATCGAATACCGCTTTAATACAAGCATGACGCCCAGAAGCGCCGCGCACAGGGATACCAGGATCCCGCCGGCAAACGCCCGCACCAGAAACGGGTAGGAAAGCATTTCCGCGATCACCGTCATCCGTCCTCACCTCCCAGATAACGCCGTCCCGCCGCGGTCCGACGGTATTCCTCCGGACTGCCGAAGAACAACACCCTCTGCTGCAGATGCAGGATCTTGTTGGCCTGGGTGATGATCCCCGGCACATCGTGGGAAACCATCAGCACCGTCACGCCTTCCTCCCGGTTCAGCCGCCGGACCAGACGGTAGAAATCCTGGATCGCCGACGGATCCAGTCCGGTGATGGGCTCGTCCAATATCAGCATCCGGCTGGTAGCGCACAGCGCCCGCGCGATCAGCACCCGCTGCTGCTGCCCGCCGGACAGCTCCCGGTAGCAGTGGTTCTTAAGCTCCGAAATGCCCAGCTTTCCCATGCAGGACGCCGCCAGCCGCTTCGCATCCGCTGAATAGAACGGTCTCTTATAAAACGGCCGCGTCTCCCGGCGGCTCAGCGTTCCCGACAGCACCACCTCCCGCACCGCAGCCGGAAAATCCCTCTGCGCCGCAGTCTGCTGGGGCAGATAACCGATGCCGGTGCGGCGGAGCTCCTCCGCCACGGTAAGCTCGCCCTTCAGGGGCTTAATAAGCCCCAGAAGCCCTTTCACCAGCGTGCTTTTGCCGGAGCCGTTGGCTCCCACGACGCAGAGATAGTCGCCCTCGTCCACCTCCATGGAAAGATCGACGACCGCGTCGTGATCCTCATATCCGAAATCCACGTGCCTGCACGTGATCAGTGTGCTCATTCGTCAAGTCCTTTTCTTAAACTCTCGATATTGCCCCGCATAAGATCCGCATAGGTGACGCCCGCTTCCAGTTCCGCCCGGGTCACATTGTGGCAGGAATGGAGAAGCAGCGGCTGTGCACCGGTCTCCTCCCCGATGATCTCCGCCACCCGGTGGCTGGACAGCTCCAGATAGTAGACTGCCGGGATCTGCCCCTCGCGCACCTTGTCGATCAGGTAGGCGATGGTTCCGGCGCTGGGTTCCGTGTCTGTACTGCAGCCGGAAAACGCCGCCCGGTAGGTGAGTCCGTATTCCTCCGCCAGATAGCGGAAAGGGAACTTGTCGCCCACCACGATCATATTGCGCTTACGGGCCTCCGAGACCGCCAGGAAACCCTCGTGGATGGTCTGAAGCTCCTCCAGATAGCGGTTTGCGCCAACCTCGTAGGCTTCCGCGTTGGCCGGGTCCGCCTGCGCCAGGGTATCCGCGATCACCTTCACGAATTCCATCGCGTTCACCGGCGATGTCCAGATGTGTTCGTCATATTCGATCTCGGCCTCTCGGTCATCGTGATCGAAGCTGTCAGAACTATCGCTGTCCGGTTCCTGCATCTGCACACCATCATTGCCAGGGAAATCCGCACTTTCCGATCCGGCGGCTCTGCCAAATTCGTCAGCTGCAGTGCCGTCGCCGGAATTCACATCACCATGTCCGTGTTCCTGCTCCCCGTCTTCCATGCCTTCGACGATCTCTTCCTGCAGCGCATCCGCGTGATCCATCATAGTCACGACCGTCAGCTCCGGCGCATCCACCGCCTCAAGCACCCGGCTGACCCATTGTTCCATGGCGCCGCCGTTCATGATCAGAACATCCGACTCCCGGATCGCCCGCATATCCGCCGGCGTCGGCTCAAACGAATGACTGTCCATTCCCGCCGGCACTACCAGCCTGAGATCCACCAGGTCGCCGGCGATCTGCCTTACAAAGTCATAGTACGGAAATATGGTCGCGGCTACCCGGAGCTTTTCTTCCGGCGCGCGCGCCGCACCGTCTCCGGCCGCCACGTCCGCCCGTTCCGGTCCGCGGCTGCACCCTGCCGCCAGCAGGCATAACGCAAGCACCGCCATACATAGCAGCTTCCCCGGCTGCCGCCGCGCTCCCGCGCGCCGCTTTCTTTCGCGCCGCCGGGTCCATTTCCCTGCCACATCCGTCAACCGTCTCACACCTTATCTATTACCTCTGCCGCCTCAAGCCCCCGCGTTATGATATACCGGTAATGCTCGTCCACATTCCGATACTCCTGCGGCTGGAACGGCCGTCCGTCCAGAAGCGCGCAGGACAGATGATACATATAGTATTCCCCGTCCACATGCTCCTCAGCCAGCAGCTCTCCCTGAAACCGCATATCATCCGTATTCTGCTCCTTGCCCAGGGCCATGTCGTTCAGCGTCTGCAGCATGATGGCGAAATGCTCTTCGTCCCACGCCGACAGATACATGCATTTGCAGAGTCCCTTCGTAAAAAACGGATACTCCGCGTAACAGTCCATCAGTTCCTTAAAACGGGTCATATGCTCCGAATTCTCAAACATATGCGCTTCCTCGAGCGCCGCGATATACGCTTCCGTTCTGCCCATAGTCTCCTCCTGCGGCAAAGCCGCCGTGCCTGTTTCCTCTCAAGTCTTCCCTATCAAGTCTTCCCTATTATACAACGCATCGGGGATTCTGTCATTCTTTTTTTCTCAGACAGCCGTTAAAGAACCGAAGAGAACCGGCTGAAATAAAGCCGCTTGCACGAAAGCCGTTCTGACTGTATAATAGATGGCAAAAGAAACGCAAATTTCCCACTCCAGGAGGACAAGCTTATGGCAACCGCAAGATTTACGTTCCGCTCTGAATGTCTCGCCCGCACCACCGATTTCTTCGCGATCCTTCCCAACGATATGCCGGCGGAGGCCGTGAAGACGAACCCGCATTTTGCGCGTCCCACGAAGACACTGATCCTGCTGCACGGCTTCACAGGCCACTGCATGGACTGGATCTACGGTTCTACGGTTCAGGAACTGTCCGGCCGCTACAACATCGCCGTGATCTGCCCCAACGGCGAGAACAGCTTCTATCTGGACCACCCGGCTACCGGACGGAAATACGCCACCCATGTGGGCAAAGAACTGGTCGATTACGCCCGCAGGACCTTCGGGCTGTCCGGCCGGCGCGAGGATACCGCCATCGGCGGCCTTTCCATGGGCGGCTTCGGCTCCATCCACACGGCGCTGCAGTTCAACCATACCTTCAGCAAGTCCTTCGCTCTCTCCAGCGCCCTGATCACCCACGAAGTGGCGCAGATGAAGCCCGGAAGCGACAACGGTATGTCCAACTACGAATACTATGAGCTGATGTTCGGCGATCCGAAGAAGCTGCTGGAGTCGGAGAATAATCCGGAGACACTGGTGAAGAAGCACTTAAAGTCCGGCGACCGGATGCCGAAATTCTTCCTGGCCTGCGGCACGGAGGATTTCCTGCTTACGCCCAACCGGCAGTTCAGGGATTTCCTTAAGGAGCAGGGCGCCGATTTCGAGTATCACGAAGGGCCGGGCGTCCACGATATGGTCTTCTGGAACACCTGGCTTGCGCCGGCGATGGAATGGCTGACGAAAGACTGAACGTGTAAGCCGCAGACCGGTCATTCGGCCTGCGGCTGTTCAAACATTCTGCAGATCATTCAACTGTCTTCAGGCTTTCTACCATATCTACCTTCTTCAGCTTAAAATGAGCCGCGATATTCACGACAACAGAGAACAGAACCGTCAGCACCGCCGCCAGCACGTAAGCGTATGGCGGCGCTGTGCGCCCGAACATGACCAGATTGACCTCTACGGTAAGAACCAGCCAGGAATGCAGAAATCTTCCCATGACCAGGCCCAGAAGGATTCCGAAAACCGTCAGGAAAATATTCTCACGGTACACATAGGCCGTAGTCTCACGGTCATAGAAGCCCAGAACCTTCAGCGTGGCCAGCTCCCGGGTGCGCTCGGTTATATTGATGTTGGTCAGATTATAGAGAACTACGAAAGCCAGGGCCGCAGCCGCCACGATGATGATGACGACCGCGTAGTCGATGGCGTTCATACTGTCCGTAAAGCTGTCGCGGATCGTGGCTATGTAGGAATAGGACGTTACGGCTTCCATCGCCATCAGCTCTACCGACACCTGCTCCGACTGGGTCAGACCGGCGGCGTCCTGATAGCGGATCAGGGCCACATTCTCTTCCGGCGGCTCCCCAAACAGCTTTTCATAGACATCCGAGGACAGATAGACATAGTGCTGGACATAATTTTCCACAATGTCCGACACCACGGCCGTAACGCGTTCGTCATCCTTCTCCAGAGTGATCGTATCCCCCGTCCGGACCTCCAGAAGTTCCGACAGCTTCTCGCTGATGATAACACCGTCGTCAGGCAGCGTCACCTCCCCGTCGTCCAGACGGTGGCGCAGATCGATAAACTGCGTGAATTCATCCATATTCCCGATCGCGAACAGGTTCACGTCATAGGCCAGGCCGGTCGTCGACGCCTCAGCCATGGACTGGCTGGAGATCAGGTAGCTTTCTACATTCTCATTGTCCTCCAGGTACGCCGAAACTCCGGCCAGCTCCTCGGGCTCCGCGTCGGCGTCCAGCCCGGCGGTGGCGTCGTAGAGGGAGATCTCGTCAAACTGCTTGTTCAGAATGGCGAAAATGGAATCATGCAGGCCGAAGCCGGTAACAATCAGAGCCGTACAGCCGCCGATCCCGATCACCGTCATCCAGAAACGTCTCTTATAGCGGAACAGATTGCGCATGGTCACCTTCCATGTAAAGGAAAGCCGGCTCCACAGGGGACGGATGTATTCCAGGAAGACCCGCTTGCCCGGCTTGGGGGCGCGGGGGCGCATCAGGTTGGCCGGAGTATCCACCAGCGTGGACAGGCAGGCCCAAAGTCCGGCGCCGGTAGTGCACAGCACGGCAGCCAGAACGGACAGCACATAGGTCGCCATCTGATTCTTGAACCGCAGAGCGGGAATATTGTACATGATATTAAACGCGTTGGCGATGACGCCCGGGATCAGCGTGCAGCCCAGCGCCAGGCCGAGCACGCCTCCGATCAGGCTGGCCGAAAGGGCGTAGCCGATGTATTTCTTCGAAATGGACAGCCGCGAGAATCCCAGCGCCTTTAACGCGCCGATCTGCGTCCGCTGCTCTTCCACCATTCTGGTCATCGTGGTCAGGCAGGCCAGGGCCGCCACCAGGAAGAAGATCACCGGGAAAATGTTTGCCAGATTGCCGATGCGCTCCGAATCCTGCCCGTATCCTTCGAAACCGGCGTTGGTGTTGCGTCCGAGAACATACCATTCGCATTCCTTCACATCGGCAAGCTCCGCCCTGGCGTCGTCCAGTTCGGCCTGGGCGTCGTCCAGCTTTTTCTGGGCGTCGGCGATCTTCTCGTCGGCTTCCTTCTTTCCGTCCTCGTATTCAACCAGACCGTCGGCGTATTCCTTCTCGCCGTCGTTCAGTTCCTTAAGCGCGTCGTCCAGCTCCTTCTGTCCGTCAGCGCGGGCGTCCGCAAGCTCCGCCACGCCGTCGTTATACGCATCCCAGCCGTCGGCAAGCTCCCGTTCGCCGTCCTCGATCTCGATGCGGGCGTCCTCCAGTTCCTTCCAGGCGTCGTCCAGTTCCGTTTGACCATCGGCCAGTTCCTGCTCCGCATCCTGAAGCTCCGTCCTGCCGTCGTCCAGCTCCTTCTTTGCGTCGTCCAGCTCCTTCTTCGCCTCCGCCATCTGGGAGCGGGCGGAACTGAGCTCGGACTGGGCAGAGCTGAGCTGGGACTGGGCGGAGCGTAACTCGTTCTCAGCGGTCTGCAACTCGGCCTGAGCCGCGGGAAGAAGAGAATAACCGGCTTTAAGCGTGGTTTCGGTATCGTCAAGAAACTTCCTGGCCTCGGCGGCGGAAGCAAGTCCCGCATCCAGTGCGGCCTGCTGCTGCTCCAGCTGCGCTTTGCCCTGCTCCAGCTGAGTACGCTGCGCACCCAGCGCTGTAGAGGCAGTAGCCAATTCCGCAGCCTCCGCATCCAACTCCGCCTTCAGCGCACGGTAAGCTTCACTGTCCTTATCCATCTGACTCAGCATAGCAAGTCCGGCATTGTACTGATCCATCGCCGCGTCCAGCTGCTTCTGGACTCCTTCAATCTGCCGACTGAATCCATTCAGCTTCTCCCGTTCATTGTCAAGCTGCTTCTGCGCCGCGTCCAGCTGTGCCAGTCCAGCCTCATAATCCGCTTTCCCGGCCTCCCACTGCGCCTGACCGGCTTCCAGCTGCGCCACATTTTCATTATACGCTGCCAAACCCTGCTCATACCGGCTTTTCCCGGCTTCATACTCCCGCAGCCCGGAATCATAAGCGGCCGCGCCGTCGGCCAGAGCCGCATTTCCTTCCTCATATGCCCTTTGGCCGTCCTCGTATTTCTTCAGGCCGTCCTCATACTCCTTCTTGCCGTCCTCATACTCCTTCACTCCATCCTCGTACTCGGCAAGGGCATTCTGATACTCCTGCAGGCCGTTTGCGTACTCCTGTTTTCCGTCGGCCAGCTCCGCCTCCGCGTCCATAAGTTCCCGATGCGCGTCGGCCAGCTCCGCCTCCGCATCCCGAATCTCGGTGTCGTAGGTATCCTGGCCTTCGCGGTAATCCTTCCATCCGTCGTCCAGCTCCTGCCGGGCGTCCGCAAGCTCCTGCTCCGCGTCCGACAGCTCCTTATCCGCGTCCTCGCGGGCATCCGCAAGCTCCCGGCGTGCATCATCCAGTTCCGCCTGCGCGTCGTCGATCTCCTTCTGCGCGTCGCCTGTGACAGACGCGTAGCGAAGCCGGGCCCGCTCGTCCGCCAGTCCGTCCAGACTGTCCAGAAGCGCGTCCAGCCGCTCATCGTACGCATCCCCATAGCTGTCCAGCGCGCTTAAGCCATCGCCGGTAAAATACGCCATGGTATAATAATCATAATGGAAATTCTCTTTCGGGACATATAAGAACCCATCGACGGAACCGCCGCCCAGAGAGGATGTCCCCCGGTCGGTCCCCACATAGAGCGGGCTGTCCACGATGCCCACGATCGTATAAGATAAATGTTCCAGATCGCCTTCATTGGCCTCATCCAGAACCAGATTCATCCGGTCGCCCAGATGAAGCCCCAGTTCGATCAGCAGCAGCCGCTCCGTGACGCACTCATCCGCCGCCTGCGGCAGCCTTCCCTCCCTGACTTCCAGCCGATTCAGCTCTTCGGGCATGGATCGGACGCTGACAATGGCATCCTGGGCGATCGCGTCCACAGACCAGATGCCTTCCACCTTCCCGACGCCGTCCGAAGCCGCCAGCACCTCCAGATCCTCGTCCGTCAGTCCCAGCGTCGAGATCACATAACCGTCCATCAGGTTCGTACGGTCATAATACATATCGGCGGTATACTGCATATCCGGCGCCGTGGTCCGAAGGCCCGCCAGAAACGCCACCGCCAGCGCGGATAATACCAAAATGGACAGATAACGGCTGAACGTGTTCCTGATCTCTCGAAAAGCATCCGTCGTAAGGCGGTTCCTGCGCAGGAACTTCCGCCTTCTTCCGCCTACCATTCGATCTCCTCCACCGGGGTCGGATGGTCATTCTGCTCGATAGCGGCTACCCTGCCGTTCTTCACATGGATCACCCGGTCCGCCATGGGCGTGATCGCCGTGTTATGGGTAATGACTACCACGGTCATCCCTCCCTGCCGGCAGGTATCCTGCAGAAGCTTTAATATCGCCTTGCCGGTCACATAATCCAGCGCTCCTGTCGGTTCGTCGCACAGCAAAAGCTTGGGATTCTTCGCCAGCGCCCTGGCAATGGCCACCCTCTGCTGCTCGCCGCCGGACAGCTGCGCCGGGAAATTACCCAGCCGGTCCCCCAGGCCCACATGCTCCAGCACGGTCTTCGCGTCCAGCGGATCGTCGCAGATCTGCGCCGCCAGTTCCACATTCTCCAGGGCCGTCAGGTTCTGGACAAGATTATAGAACTGGAACACGAATCCGATGTCATGCCGCCGGTAAGCGGTCAGCTGCCGGGCGTTATAGCCGCTGACCTTCGCGCCGTCCACGACGATCGTGCCGCCGGAACAGGCGTCCATGCCTCCCAGCATATTCAGAACCGTAGTCTTACCGGCGCCGGAAGGGCCCACGATCACGGCAAACTCGCCCTTTTCGATGACGAAATCCACGCCGTCTACCGCGTTGATGGTCACCTCGCCCATCTGATATATTTTCTTAACATTCTCAAATGATATATAGCTCAAAATATCACCGCCAGCGTATTCTTCGCACAGATCCCATTATTTCAGCCGCCTGCCGCAAGTACTATTATTTTAGTCTGATTCATGTTTTATTGTCAAGAATCGCGCGGTATATTTAACAGTTTCTTTATGAATAAGCCGTCGGTATCCTTCTGCGCGCGGGCATGTGTTTTCAGAGACTTATAAGCGCTCCGCCCGGTACCTCCACGATCTCTCCGTCCACCTTGATCCACACGCTCCGGAAGCTGGGATTGTACACCTTGTCGGCGTCGATGGTGAACTGAAGCGCCTTCGCGGCCTTCATGTAGTCCACGATCTGGATGTTGGTGGCATACCAGATATCCTCCCGGCCGCCGGCCATCCGGCAGAATTCTTCTATCAGATCCCAGTTGTTCTGCTGGGGGAATTCGTAGCTGTGGCCCCAGACATACATCATATAGAGATACTGGGTCTTATGCAGATCCAGGAAGCGCTTTCCGTCCTCCAGAAGGTTATGGTTATGATGGCAGGTGGCTTTCCAAAGCAGATAGTTCTCCGGTATACCGAAATCATGGGTATCGCCTACCACGCGGCTGTACTCGATGCCCAGCTTCGGCAGAAGCTCCACGATCTCCTTCGAATAAGAACCGTTGGGATAGGACAGGCCCCGGACCGGATACCCCACCGCCTCCTCAAGCACCCTGCGGTCTTCCAGGACCTGCAGCGCTACCTGTTCAATGGGACTGCGGGCGATCGTCGGATGGAATACCGTATGGCAGGACACCTCATGCCCTTCATACACCTTTGCGATATCCTTTAAAGGGATACGCCCTTCGCCGCCGGGATGGGGCGTACCGGCAAGGCCGGAATTTAAATGGAACGTCCCTTTAATGCCGCTGCGGTTGAAAATATCCACCAGCTGCCGGTCATACTCCCGCCCGTCGTCGTAACTCATGGTCAGAACCTTATGCTTCCCGCCGGGGAAGCAGATGTAAACGCTTCTCAGCTTCATATCCTGGTTACCTCCTGTATATGTAATCTCACAGATTCACAAATACTGTCTCATACGGCTCCAGCTTCACCGTCTGCGGTCCTTTCTCCGTCTCCACCGAGGCGGTCTGAGCCTCTCCGCTGTTATTGATGACCACCAGCTTCCGGCTTCCCGGATAGTACGCGCATTCCGTATAGAGATTATCCGTCATATAAAGTCCGGTCACGCCTTCGCCGCCGGCAAAACGGATCAGCTGGTACAATAGTCTCGTGTTCTCATCGTTTACCTGGAAGGAAGCCATATAGATCCCCTTCCCTTTTCCGAACGCATGGACCGTCAGCACGGGCCGGTCGCCGTCCGCCATTAAAACGCGGGTTTCACCATCCGTCAGATACCGGTTTTCCTTAGA
The DNA here is from genome assembly GCA_947589095.1 of uncultured Lachnospiraceae bacterium. Classification (GTDB taxonomy): domain Bacteria; phylum Bacillota; class Clostridia; order Lachnospirales; family Lachnospiraceae; genus UBA3402. Next base: position 10,302 of record CANQBX010000003.1, on the reverse strand, counting down.
CGCAAGACCCGCACCGGCCGGAACGACGCCGTACGCGTCGTCCGTCTCAAAGCTCCATCTTCCATGGCAGATCCGCGCGCCGGTATCCTCGTCTACGCCCAGCACATGGGACATACGGAAATACGTATCATAGCCTTCCGCGGCTGACGGCTCGTTTACTCCGATGAAGGTTCCGCCCTCATAGACCCAGCGGGTCAGCCTCTCCACCGCCTCGTCGTCCTTCCACGCGTCGCCGCCGCTCCATGCGCTGCCCGCGTAACCGGCGTTGATAACTACATCCGTACCGTCCAGCGCGCCGTTCTTCACGTCGTCGAATGAAATAAACGACACGTCCACCGGAAGGCCGGCCAGCGCTTCAATGATATGGACCAGGTCATGCTGCCACGTCTCGTGGAAATGTCCCGACAGCGTCCAGGAACGAAGGCTGCCCCAGTAATGCAGCACCGCGACTCTGGTCCTGATCGTATACGGCTTCCCTTCCTCATGGAAATCATGGATCATCCGGAATTCGTCGGACACCTTCTCAATATAGTCGCAGAAGTCCGGGAAATCCCGGGTCAGATGCAGATAACCGCCCAGCCCGATCCGGTCGATCCGGCTGCGCAGAAGGGCGCGCCGCACATGGTTCCAGTAAAGCTTCGCGTCCTTTGTTGGGTCGCCGCCTTCCATAAATGTAGGCGCGCCGCCCAGTCCCACCGGGAACAGGTACGGATGCAGCCGCAGCTCATGGACCGGCACGTCCACGCCGGCGCAGAGCCGGACCTCGTAGCCCGAGAAAACGCATTTGATCAGGCCGTCGAAGCCGAATTCGGTGAAACGGCCGTTGTAGGGCTCCAGCCCCACCCAGCTGTCGTCGTAGAACACATACGCCTTTTTACCGTACCCGTGAACGATGTCCACCAGCTGCTTCCCGAAGGAGATCACGAAATCATTGATAAACTCCATCCAGTCCGCCTTCCGCCTATCGCCGGGCATATGGGTCACATGGCGTTTGTTCTGATTGACGAAATCCTCCGCCGTCATGGAATAGCCGTACTTCGCGGAAAATTCATCAAGCGCCAGGTCGCTGACCGTGAAATCATAGGAACCCCAGTCGGTGAACAGATTGCGCCTCCGCGCGTCGCTGCCCCAGATCCAGACAAAATTGTAAAACAGGGACGTGAAACGGACCACGGTTGTATCCGGATGGCTCTCACACCATTCCTTCATCCATTCCAGCAGGTACTCCCGCGTCTCCGGATAGCGGGGATCGATCTGCATCAGATGCTCCTTGTCCCAGTTGTTGGTCGTATGGTTGTACATGGAGATCTCTTCCCAGATCCGGTAGGCCAGGAAGCTGACCGTATACTTGTGCCAGGGAACCGCGTTATGTACCGTTACGGTACCTGCGGCCCTGTCGTAGGTCCAGAACGGCTCCTCGCCGCAGCGTTCCCTGCGCGCATCCGCGCTGCCGTCCGCGGCAGCCTCTTTCCCGGCGTCTGTCCCTCCGGGCGCTCCCGCCGCAGCCTGCGGCTCTACCGGCACATTCGCGGTCCGGTCATAGACCTGCCAGTATTTCATGGCTGCCGGTCCGTCATTGATCCGAAACTGCTCTTCAAAGAAATCCGTCATCAGGCGAATGGTCAGGCCGGCGTCCGGCACCGCCACCACCGGCTCCGTGCAGAGGAATGTCTGCTGCAGCTTATCCGGATTCCGCCTCGCCCAGGCGTTATGCTCCCGGATCACACAGATCGTAGAATAAATTCCGTATCCGGAATGAATGATATCTTCGGAGAGCACCGTTCCGTCGCTGTCGCGGATCACGTCCGCTCCCCATTTCTCCGCCATTCGGAGCGTCAGCTCCTCGTAGCCGGATTCTCCCGGAAGTGTAAAACCGCCTTTTCTCCTGCTCATATCCTTCTCCTTCCGTCTTAGCGGCGATACGCCGCCGCTTAAAGCGCCCCGTCCTTCTGAATGCTGTCGGACGCCAGTACCCGCGCCAGGAATGCCAGCGTCAGGCCCTGGCCCCAGCCCTGGATCCAGCGCCGGGAGATCCCGCGGTAGCCTTCCGCGTCCCGCATGACCGCCGTACCGCCGGATACATTCATGACGCGTCCATCCCCGCTTATATTGTCAAGGATCCCCTTGATGGAACGGTTAATATACTTCGTATGCAGCGGGTTGCCGCGCTCCAGCATAGCCGCCGCGATCCCCGCGGAGGCGGAAATCTCCTCATAGGACTCCGGATCATTTAAGACGGTCCGCCACAGGCCGTTCTCCGTCTGGACAGTCTTAAGCGCCGCCAGCTGGTCGTTCAGGGAACCGGCCACATCCATGTATTTCGGATACAGATAGCACTCCGGCAGCGTCCCCGCCACCTGGGCCATGGTGTAGGCCGCCCACGCGTTGGCGCGCCCCCAGTAGATGCCGGACATGTGATCCTTTGTGATGTTGTTATATCCGTGGTAATAAAAACCGGTGCTCTCATCCTGCAGATAATTGATGTGCCAGTACCACTGATTCAGCGCGTCGTCGATCAGCTCCTCATCCTTCAGAAGCACGCCGGCCCGCAGCATCAGAAACGCCGCCATGAACAGAGTGTCCGCCCACGCCTGCTCCGGAAAATCATTTTTGGCGGAAACCGTATGCTGCAGCACATGATCGCCGAAACGCAGCGCGTCTTTGCGCAGATATTCGATCTTGCTCATCAGGATATCCCAGTATTTCTGCTCTCCGGAAGCCTCATAAAGCGTGATCAGGCAGTGCCCCATGGCACAGGCGTTCACGGTCCACACATTCGGAAGTCCCAGCTCGATCAGCTCATCCACCCGGTCCTTTAAAAGCTTTAAATACTTTTCATTCTTTGTCTTCTCATACGCCTCGCCGATGCCGTAATAGGCGACGCCGCAGGGCCAGTCCCAGGTCAGATCCATCCTCATAGTCCGCTCTGCGACCCGGTCTATCGCGTCCTCGATCTGCTTTCTGTCATAATTCAGTTTCATGCCGCCCCTCCTTCCTATTTGTCAACTATATTATCTCTCCTTTATCTGTCGGATTCTATTCATTCACGCATAAATAGTGCGCAGAAACGACCACTTTCCCTGCGGTAATGTCCATTTTCCGCAGCCTGTGACATCCCGTTCTCCCAACAATACTCCGTATACTTCCCGCTCCGGCTCCGCATACTATCCGCGAACCTGACTGATCCGGCCGGATATCCGCGAAAGCTCTGAAAAGCCGATCAGGCATGGGAATCCGACAAAGAAAGGAAATGATAGTATGCGGCAAAGCTTTTCACGCGGAAGCGGTTCTTCCGGCGACGACAGAATACGGGAATATCCCTGCGAGGATCCCGGCGACGATACCGGCGTTGATCCCTACGGCTGCTTCATGGACGACGACACCGTCGAAATGAAGGCCGGCTCCGCCACAGACTGCACCGGACTGATCCCGGCCCTTCCGGAATCCGACGAGGAACTGGAAGCCTACGCGCAGATGTACCGGTATTCGGGAGACATTCTGGAAGACTGAGACCGCAGGAAGCGCGCCCGGATCCCGCGAAATATCTCCGGACCGGCATTGCAAAAATATCCCGCTGCATGTACAATGGTAATGTTACCGGTGCGGAAGGCCGTCCGCCTTTTCCGCATGCCGGTATAGCCTGAGCGATAGGGAGACCTTTTATGAAGCCGAAACAACAGCCGGAGATCCCCGCGATCCTTTCCGGGGAACAATACAGATCCTGCACCCTCTGCCCCCGCCGGTGCGGCGCGGACCGGACGGCTCAGCCGCTGGGCGGCTGCCGCTGCACCGACCGCATTCGAATAGCGCGGGCAGCCCTGCACCGTTGGGAAGAACCCTGCATCAGCGGAAGCCCGGATCTTTCCCCTGCAGCCGGCATGGACGGCTCCGGCCGGCACGCTTCCTCCGACAGTCAGTCCGCCGGTTCCGCCGCCGGCCGGCCGCAGGAGCCAAACGGCGGCCTTCGCGGCAGCGGCGCCGTCTTCTTCAGCGGCTGCACCCTGGGCTGCTGCTTCTGCCAGAACTATCCCATCAGCCACGGGCATTTCGGCAAAGAGATCACCGTCCGCAGGCTGGCCGATATTTTCCTGCGCCTGCAGGATGAGGGCGCGTACAATATCAATCTTGTTACCGCTACCCAGTACCTGCCTTCCGTCGTAAAGGCGCTGGATCTGGTCCGTGACCGTTTAACGATCCCGATCGTCTATAACTGCGGCGGCTATGAGCGCCCGGAGATCGTCCGCGCCCTGTCCGATTATGTGGATATCTGGCTCCCCGATCTCAAATACTTCGATCCGTCGCTGGCCGCCCGCTATTCCCGGGCCGGCGATTATTTTACATACGCTTCCCGGGCCATCCGGCAGATGATCGATCAGACCGGAGCGCCGGTCATGGATGAAAACGGCCTCCTGCGTTCCGGCGTTATCGTCCGCCATATGGTGCTTCCCGGCGCCCGGGCGGATTCCATCCGCCTTCTCCGCTGGATGAAAGACAACCTGCCAGAAGGGCAATGGCTCCTCAGCCTGATGAGCCAGTATACCCCTGCGGGAGAAGCGGCCGCGCCGCCGGTCTGCTCCGATGCATCCGGCGCCGGCAATCCGGGGGCCTCCGGCCTCTCCGATCCCTCCGACGGTTCCGTTCGCCGTTTCCCGGAGCTAAACCGCCGCATCACTACCTTCGAATATGAATCGGTCCTGCATACAGCCATCGATCTGGGTCTGACCGCCGGCTATATGCAGCATAAAAGCAGCGCGAAGGAAGAATACACGCCGCCTTTCGATCTTACCGGAATCTGAGCCATACCGATCCGTCACGGCAAATCCGGCGTCTTCCCACAGCCCGCAGTAATAATCCCGGTTGTACGGCTCCGCGGTATACACCTCGGAAAAATGGTTCCGCTCCCTCCGGATCTCCGCGCTGCAGTTCTTTTCTTATTATACGATTCATCCGGTTTTTACACAAGCAGGAAAACTTCCGGCGGCCAAGGCAGCCGGAAGACTTTTGCCAGCTGTTCAGAGAACATAAAAAAAGCGCCCCGGCGGCGCACACATCTCCCTCTGAACGCTATTCGAGGGTATCAGCTTCTTTTCTCTCGCCGATACCCTCATTAAACTATTGCATCCATTGGACCGTACCTCTCTTTTTTAATTTTATCTATATAAATTTCTCCTCTCTGCCGACCGTCGCCCTCTCCTTATTCTCTATTCTTATCACTCTAATCCCTGCGATCGGAATCTCTCTGATCCATCATACTTTCTCGTCATATCATGAACCGGTGATCCTGCAGCCATCTTAGATATTCTCTTCGAGGTCTTCGTCACAGATCGGAAATCCTGTGTTCCATCTATCCCACAGATGGAACGAAACTTACGTGTTCTTTGGACTGTACCTCCTTTGCTTAGATTTCGTGTCTCTCTTTTGCGTCTTTGTTTTTGATGGTTTTACTATATCAGATGTCCGCATATTTGTCAATACTTTTTTGGAAAAAATTTTAAAATATTTGTATCTTCTTTATTTTTGAAGCAATTGACTGCAATTATTTGAATAAATCCGAAATATTCTCGCTGTTTTATCGGAACATTTCGGATTTAGTCTGTTTTTTTATATTTATTTACGCAACTGCATCAGCCATGCCTGCCCAGAGAACGAACGCGCAGGCTACTCCTCATCGGAAAGCTTCACCACTACCATTCCGTCCAGAAGAAAAACGGAATCATTGGCCGGCCAGCACTGCCTCCCCCGGCAGGCCTCCACCGCTTTCGCATAATCATCCGCATCCGGCATACCCATACGCATCCCCAATACCAGGAACAGGTTCCGAAGTCTCGGCGTAACTCCCACAACATCCGTATAACCAAAAGTGAAATAGGAATAGCCGATCACATCCCCCATCTGCGGTCTTCCGGCCAGCTTCGTATCCCTCGTCCCGACGAATACCACCTTACAATTATCCATATCCGGCCTGTCCGCCACACGGCAGATCTCATTGTATACCCGTTCCGCCATCAGTTCATCGCTCTGATAGCTTTCATAAGCCGTCTCCCACAGCTGGTTCAGATTGACAGCCTGTCCCCATGCGGCGGAGGCCGTCAGGACAGTCATTGCCGCGAGCAGCACCGTTTTTGCGGGCCGCGGCAGCTTCGCAGCCGCCGTTCTCCCGCCCTTTTCAGTCAGCGTATCGTAAACCAGCAGATACAGAATCCCGGCATAAAACGCAAATGTCAGAGTATATGTGAGATGTCCGCGGATCGGCTGGTTCGTTGCGGTGATAAACGTAATAAACATCGGCGAGAAAAACAGCAGCACGACCGCCAGCAGAATCCAGCAAAAATTCTTTTTTCTCTTCCATGCCTTTCCTATGAGCCAGAGGGAAGATGCAAGCGCTGCCCACAGGAAATACGGATGGAAAAATACCCTCCATTCCGCCAGATAAATACGTCTTGCATCGCTGAACAGGCAGGACAGCGCCTCGGCAATCTCCTTACGGCCCCACCCGAACATAGCCATCACATAAGTCGAATCCGCGCCCTTCCACCAGCACAGCAGCTTCCCCAGTGCCCAGGAAACGCCGAAGCCCAGAAGGAAATGTCCGGCATGGATCAGTCCCTCCTTAAAACCGCAGTCCGCCCCTCCCAGAACCGACGCCAGAATGTAGGAAATCAGAATCAGCGTAATATAAAATGCGGGGAATGCCGGATACGATCCGAACGCCCACACCATAAAGCCCAGCGAGAGCAGATACCAGAAGCTGCTCTTCCTCTGCGCAACCGCCTGTTCTGCACAGAACGCGGCGATCACACAGTAAATCATCGCCATGGCGATCTCAAATACCTGCAGCAGGAAAAAGAACTGCTCTGCCAGAACCGGCGCCGACAAAAGAAACGCCGCGGCGACATATCCGGCCGCTCCTTTCGCCTTCTTCCGGCTCCATACATAAATGCAGTAATCCAGTATAACCGCCAGACACCACAACGCAAGCATCGCCAAAAGCGTCGCAAACTGCGGCGTAAGGCGCATAAATGCAAAAAGCTTCTTGCTCAGAATCAGTCCGAACCTGCGGCTGCCATACCAGGAATACATTAACTCCTCCGGGGCATGCAGCATAATATCGCTGTCAATAAACACCTGCCACTGCAGCAGCCTCACACCATAGCACACCAGGATCCAGACCGCCGCAAACCAACGGAAGATCTTTCTTTCACGAAAACAGCGGCAAAAGTCTTTCGCAGTTTCAGCCGCCTCGCCTTCAAATTGTTTCCATTGCATCCGGATACCGCTTATAAGCCCCATGACAGCACTCCCGCTAAATATTATAATAAAACCGTGTCAGAACCTGACACGGATAATAAAAGAGCGCGAGACGGGATTCGAACACTATTAGGGTCTAAAAACCCAATAAAATCAAGGAGAAAAGTACACTGTCCTCAAACTGTCCTCAAGATTACAGATATACTTCCCAATCCTCCCTCCCGTCATGCCCTTCGTGTGGCAGCCTGATGTATCAGATTCTAACATATCAGGATAGAAGCAGTCAAGGGGTCTGCGAAGCAGATACCACTTGCCCCTTGACGGCTGGAGGCAGAATGGCCAGCGCACCCATAATTATGGGCTGTGGTTGATAGACGCATTTTTCTATCAACCGCTTGACTACACGGTTTTAATTTCATGAAAAAAGCATTGCAATTCTAGTTTATGAATAGTACACTTATGATAACAAATACTTCGGAGGTAAGCTATGAAAAAGACATTCAGACTTTTTGTGTTCTCTATGGTTTTATCAGTTCTTATGGGAATGGTATCCTTTGCTGACTTGAATCAAACTGATCGTTGGCATGTCTCAGCAGACGGCACCTGGTATCTTTTCAATCAAGCACGCACAGCCGATGTAACCAACTCCTGGTTTCAAGACTTAGACGGCTCTTGGTATCTTCTAGCACCCGGTGACGGTCACATGTACGCTGGTTTAATTCATGATACTATAACAAACAAATGGTATTTCTGCCAAACAGAGCATGATGGCTGGTACGGCAGAATGGCATACACAGATGGTGCCTACACAGTCAACGGACAAACCGTTTATCTTACCTTTAATCAGCAGCATGATGGCACCTTCGGTGCCATAACATCTGGTTTAGACTCAATTAGAAGTACCGGCGTTGTTACACAAGACGTAGCCGGTATTCCCGAGGACAGTGCCACCGCCACAGATGCTCCCCAGCAGCAGCCAACAAACACAAGTTCAAGTGGTACTTCCGGTTCAATGTCAGACGCAGAGTTTGAAGATTTCCTCAACTCTCTAGGCGGAGGAGAGGTAAGTGGAGGTTCAGCTCATCCAGATGGTCTAGGAGATCTCAGTGGTCTCGATCTTCATGGCTGATGCTAATAAAGTAGTGTGTGATTCATAGAATAAAGAAAGAGTGTAGTCTGCAGTGTTTATAAAGCAGGCTACACTCTTTCTTGTTTACAGTATAAAGCAGCAGTTAATACTCCCATAAAATAGAACAAACTATAAGTTTAGCAACTAAGAGTAATAGATTAAATGAAAGGTAAATTGCAAGCCGAGAGTCCCGTTTGTAACCCAAGAGTCCCGTTTTGTAAATGAGATTCCTGTTTTGTAAGCGAGATTCCCGCTTTGTAACCGACTTTCCCGTTTTGTAAACGAGATTCCATACTTTCCTTTTCCGGACCGGTATGGTATAATGCGTTCAGCAGGAAATCTGCACACCAGAACCAGGGATCAATTCCCGCTCGAAATTTTTGTATTCGGAGAATCCATCCCTCTGCATTCACGGTTTTGCGGTCTGTTCTGGCGGCCCTTGCAGATCGTACTGTTACTTTTTGAGAAGCTTCGGCTTTAAGATGATGTCCCCGGCCGCTACCGGCGAACATCCCAGTTTCTTAAGCAGATCTTCTCCGTAGTAAAAGCTGAACGCATCGTATGGGCTGCGATTGTTCAGCTTTTTCCTTTTGTAAGAGTTGATATGGTCCATCATCAGGGATATATCCTCCTGCGCCAGGCCATCAAAGCTGCTTCCCTTGGGAAGGACACGGCGGATCAGCTCATGGTTGACCTCACAGGCTCCCTTCTGATAAGGGGAACCCGGGTCGCAGTAAAAGACCTTTGTCCTCGAATACGGCCAGGACTGACGGTATTCGATCTCCTTCGGGTTGGAGAATTCGCTCCCGTTGTCGGTCAGGATGACCGGGAACAGCCGGTTAAACGCCTTCGCGCCAAGGAGCTCATCCAGTGCATTGATGATACGGATGACAGACCCCGAGGTGTTGGCATCCCGCAGGAACGCCAGCATCAGGCCGGTCTCGACGAAATGGATGGTGAGCAGGCATTTCCCCCCGACACGCCCGATGACGCTGTCCATCTGGACGATGGTGCTTTCCGGGTTATCCGCAAGGAACTTCTGAAAATCCGAATAGTTCCTCCCGATCCGGCATCCCCGATCCACCTTGAACTCGGGCTGTTTGTAACGCGGGCGGTACTTGACCTTGCGGGGAAGGTCGATGTTCCTGATATCAAAAAGCTGGGCATCGACATAATTGTACAGCGTCTTCTCGCTGCACATCAGGTCGTCCACATGGTCCAGGTAGACCTGATGCAGGGACTGCCCGTTCCGCACAAGGGGACTGACGATCCCATTGATCCTTGCAATGTCGTCCTCGTTTGAAAGGATCCCGGTCCTGGATTCGGAAATGGCGCGGTGGGACAGTTCATGCGCATCAGCCGGATCATAGATCCGCTTCCGGAGGGTGCATTTGGGAAGCCCCGCACATCCGTTGCAGACATAGGGAGGCTTCGTCCTGACGGAGCAGACCTCTTCCTCAAAGTCGGGGCAGTGGATGCCGCACTCGGAACAGAGGCTGCATTTGTAAGCCGACTGGTGGGTACAGCTGTTCCCGCAGAGCCCCTTCGCCTTACAGGAGGTGCGGAACCGGCAGGGGTTGTAGGGAAAGCCCGGGCGTCCGCTCTTCTTCTCATAGGAGTACTTCTTTACCTCCTTGGCAATCGTGGTGCGGTCGCGGCCCAGTTCCTTGCCGATCTCGCCAAAGGAGGCATGCTCCTGGAGACGTTTGGCGATGATCAGGCGGTCTTCATAAGATAAAAACTTTGCCATTGTTGGCTCCTTTCCGGCCGCCAGCAGACAAAGCATAACAGAAAAGGGACCAACCTTCCAGTCAGTCCCGAATCTTTGTAAGAGAGAATCCATACCCCTCTCTTACGGAGGTATTCATTAACCTTTACTGTTCATCCGGGATGCTGGGTATGGAATCTCGGATTACAATCGACGA
>CANQBX010000002.1 GCA_947589095.1 uncultured Lachnospiraceae bacterium | reverse complement strand
AATTGAAATAAAAAACGGCGTGTATTTGCATAAAACTTAAACAGATATAGTTAATAACAATGAAGGACACGCCGAATTTGAATAGTAAACAAAAAGAAAGTAGGTAAATCCTATGCCGGAACACCAAACAATCGAATGGAAAGAATCATGGCATGATGAATATTTGGAATGGATCTGCGGCTATGCGAATGCATACGGCGGAACGCTTTATATCGGCAAAAATGATAGCGGCGATGTTGTTGGCATAAGCGATAAGGACAGCAGGAAACTGTTAGAAGCCATTCCGAATAAGATTACTGATACAATGGGTATTGTAGCAGATGTCAATCTGCTATATGAGGGTGATTTACAGTATATTGAAATTGTTGTGGAAAAGTATCCCCTCGCTTATCAGTTATCATGGTAAGTATTTTTATCGTTCCGGCAGTACTATGAGAACAATTACCGGAAAAGAGCTGGATAAGGCGCTCTTGAAATCCCAAGGCAGGACATGGGACGGTATGCCGATCCCGAAATTGAAAGTCGAAGATTTAAGGCAAGAAGCGATAGAATTATTTAAAGAGAAGGCGGTAAGGCGGGGCAGACTGACTCCAGAGGAAACGGGAGTTGAAGATGCTATTCTTCTGGACAATCTGCACTTGTTTGATGAGGACGGCTACCTGATCCGGGCGGCTATGCTGGCTTTTTATAAAGATCCGGAAAAATGGGTGACCGGTGCTTATGTGAAGATAGGTTATTTTGATCAGTCGGATGCCGATTTAAGATATCAGGATGAGGTACATGGCTCTTTGGTTGAGCAGGTGGACAAGACGATTGATCTCGTATATACGAAATACATGAAAGCATTGATCACCTATGAGGGAATCCAACGGGTGGAGCAGTTTATGTTTCATCCGGATGCTTTTCGGGAGATCCTGCTGAATGCCATTGTTCATAAGGATTACAGCGCTTGTAATCCAATCCAGATCAGCGTGTATGAAGATAAGATTTATATCTGGAACGATGGAGAGATGCCGGAAGGTCTGGATTCGACAGACAAGCTGTTTATGAAACATTCTTCGAAACCGTATAATCCCAAGCTGGCAAATGTCTTTTTCATGAGCGGCATGATCGAAGCGTGGGGACGTGGATTTGATAAGATCAAAGAAGCCTGTGCCAGATATGACGGTCCGCTGCCGGAATATAGTATAAGCAAGTCGGGAGTTATGGTGCTTTGCAGGGCGTGTGATAGATATCTGAAGCAGCTTTCGGGTGGAAAAGAGAATAGTAATTCAGTCAGCGAAACAAAAAACGAAACGAGTTTTGAAATAAGTATGAAACAAGTTTTGAAACCAAAGGATTATAAAAAGCTGGAACCGATTATTGAAAAATTAACTGCTCAAGGAACCATTAGTATTCAAGAGGTTATGGAATTGACAAAGAAATCAAGAACTACAGCTTGGAGATATATGCAGATATTGATAGATTGTAATGCAGTCGAGGCATCAGGAAATACTAATAATGTGAGTTATAAAAAATTAAAGTGAATTATGATGTATAGGTAGCTTTTGTGATAAATGTTTGATAAGGATAATAGTGCATGCAATTCAATTCAGATAAGTGTGTATGAGAATAAAATATATATCTGAAATGACGGGGAGATGCTGCCTTATCTCAATTCAACGGAGAAATTGTTTGAAAAGGAGCGTATAGAAAAATTTCTGTAAATCGAATCTTCTATGATAATTTCGTGGATCGGGGAGTCCGTCAGGGCTCCCCGACCTCTGCTTTATGTATACTTCGTATTTTTGCGGATGTCAAGCGTTGGCGAGGGAACGCTGACCGCCAAGTACGGGAAGATCGGTGGGAAGCTCAATCAGATTGCCCGCATCTTCAACGAGTGCTATCACCTATACCCAACTTTGGCAAAGTTATTTTTCCAGATGAACAAGTATATCATCCAGAACAGTATCAAGAAACTCTGCGGGCTCTCGTTCCCCCTGGTCTTTGATTTTTATCATATCTAAAAGCGAAGTTGGGATTTAATATATTATTAATGTCCAAAAGGAGAACTGGATAAGAATTGAACTATCCGTAATTTCCGGATAGTTCAAGCTGAAGCAAAATGTCAGATGAAGGACTATATGATTTTTTCTGGACATAAATGCGGGGTTGAAAGGAAGAGCGTTTTGGAGAAGAAAATGGCACCATACTTCGGTCTGCCCCGCCTCAAGGCTTGCACCGCTTGCACGGATCGTAGCCCATGGCGATCACCTCATCCCTTGTTCCGGTGTAATAGGCCTTGTTCTTGTCCTTCATCTGCTTTACGCTGGAGCAGGACGGATAATGGAACTTATGGGTATTCTTGTTCAGAATATAATCAGTGCCCGCGGGAGCCGGTGTCGTCTGTGACTCGGTAACGCGGGTATTTTCGGTTTCCTTTTCGTCGGCGGCAGACTGTTTAGACCCGGAACTGCCGCTCCCTGCCGCGGAACGAGCGGCGGCGCTGCCGCTCCCTGCCGTTGCCAAGGTATCCGTGCTCTTACTCCCTGCCGCAGCCAGAGTATCGGCGTCTGCGTTTTTCTCAACGGAGAAGGTGACGGATTTGCCGTCGCTTTTGCAGATCACGTCCCCCTGCAGATCGGTGCGGAATACTTTCACATCGGCGTCGCGCAGACGGCTTAGGGTGTCTTCCGCGGGATGCCCGTAGGAATTATCCTTGCCGACGGAAATGACCGCGTATTCCGGCATGACCTCCCGCAGGAACGGATAGGTCGTGGAGGTGTCGCTGCCGTGGTGGCCTACCTTCAGCACCGTGCTCTTCAGGGCGCGGCCGGAGTCCAGAACGGCCTGCTCCTCTTCGCGCTCCGCGTCGCCGGTAAAGAGGAAGGACGTATCGCCGTAGACGATCCGGAGGATGAGCGATGAATTGTTCGGGTCATCTTCATTCGTGGTGACCGGTCCGAGAACCTGAACCGACGCGCTGCCCAGCGAAAACTTGTCTCCCGCGGACGGAACGGTGATGGACACATTCTGTTTCCCGAGGTAGGTCACAAAGCTTTTAAACGCTTTGCTGTCATAGCTTGTGACAGGGCAGAGCGCGTGATCCGCCGAGGCGTAATTCAGGGCGCCGGCCAGTCCGCCGACATGGTCCTCGTGGGCGTGGGTGCAGACAATATAGTCCAGATGCTTCAGGGAATGGGACTTTAGGTAAGAATAGATCAGGCTGGAGTCCTCCGCGTTGCCGCCGTCGATGAGCATGGCCTTGCCGTCGCAGAGAACCAGGGCCGCGTCCGCCTGTCCGACATCGATGAAATGCACTTCGAAGGAGGATACTGCGGCGCTGCCCTTGGACAGGGATGTCGCTTTGGCCGACGATTCCCGGGCGCGGATATCTGTCCCTCCGAATCCGATCGTCAGGATCATAGCGAACAGCAGCAATACAAGCTGCCTTGCGGTTCTTCTGCGCGTTCTTTTCATAGTCGGCCTCCGTTTACGGATCATTTTGAAAATGCAGGGCTTTCATGTATTATATGTCAGAAGACGGCTATTTTCAAGGATATTTTCCGTGACATATTGAGGCTGTCAGGAAACAGAGGCGCCGTGTGTAATAGGAGACAGGGAAGTGTCCGGTGATCAGGCGCGAAAAACAGGTGCGAAGAAATATCTTGCATAGTATATCTGTCTTGAGTATACTTAGGGAAGAAGATATCAGCAAACAGACATGGAGGGACAAAATATGCTGACTTATTCGCTTTACGACATCGTATTCTATTTTCTGCTGTATGGGTTCCTCGGATGGGTGGTGGAGGTAAGCTATTACTCGATCCGCGACCGACGGTTCGTGAACCGGGGTTTCTTAAGCCTGCCGCTTCAGGAACCCTGCGGATTTTCCTACGCGCTTCTGATCCTGATCATGCCTTCCCTGGGGAAGCGCTTTGTGATCCAGTTCGTCGCCGCGGCCACGGTCTTCGCCGTGGTGGACAGCCTGGCCGGCGTCTTTTGCCACAGGCTCAGCCGCCTGTCCAGACTGGAGACGGAGACCGCGTTCACCGGCACGAGGAAGAACTGGCTGGAAATGGCGGTGCGGGCCGCGATCTTCCTTCTGATTTATCACATCGTACATCCCGTATTTATGACGGGCGTATCGCTGCTGCCCGCGTGGCTTGAGCGCACGGTCGTATGGGCCGGGCTGGCTCTGCTGGCGGTCGACCTTATCAGCACGCTTTACGCGACCCGCTCTCCGCTGGGCGCTGTCAGCGAAGAGATTACGCGCGGCCGGACGCAGCAGCTGGCCAACCGGATCACCGGCCATATCTGGCGGCGTCTGGAGCGCGCCTATCCCGGGATCCGGGAGACCGTCGCTGGCGACGCGGATGGAGCGGCTGACGCGGCCGGGAAGAAAATCATTTTCGCCAAGGGACTGTGCGGGGACAAGATCATCTGGATCTTCCTGATCTGCGCTCTGCTGGGCGATATTATCGAGACCTTCTACTGCGGCCTGGTGAATGGCCAGTGGATGAACCGTTCCAGTGTCCTCTACGGGCCGTTCAGCTTCGTCTGGGGCATCGGCGCCGTGGTGCTGACCGTGGCCCTGCGGCAGATGATGGACAAATCGGATCGCTACATATTCGTGGGCGGATTCGTAATCGGCGGCACCTATGAGTACATGTGCAGCGTGTTCACGGAGCTGGTCTTCGGCACCGTGTTCTGGGATTACAGCGACATGCCGCTGAACATCGGAGGACGTACTAATGTGCTGTTCTGTTTCTTCTGGGGCATCCTTGCGGTGGTCTGGGTGAAGATCCTCTACCCGCCGCTTTCCCGTCAGATCGAGAAGATACCGCCGTTAGCCGGAAAGATCGTCACATGGGTGATCGTATTCTTGATGGTCTGCAACGGACTTCTGACCGCGGGAGCGATGGTCCGGTATGACACCCGTCAGGAGCGGCCGGAGCCTGCCGGAATGGTGGAGGAGTTCATCGACGAGCAGTACGACGACGCGTTTATGGAGGCGCGGTGGCCGAATATGATTGGGGTGGAGTGAGGAATAGTATATAATGGAATCAGTATATAAAACGATTTACGTTGTCGCCGCCCTCATCACCCATGACAATGCCATCTTCGCCACCCAGCGCGGCTACGGCGACTTCAAAGGCGGCTGGGAGTTTCCCGGCGGCAAGATCGAACCCGGTGAGACGCCGCGGCAGGCGCTCAAGCGGGAGATCATGGAAGAGCTTGGCGCGGAGATCGAGGTGGGAGAGTGGTTTGACAGGATCGAGTACGACTACCCGAATTTCCACCTTTCCATGGACTGCTTCTGGTGTACTGTCCGCTCCGGCAGGCTGGTTCTGAAGGAACACGAGGCAGCCCGGTGGCTGACGAAGGATACGCTTAACAGTGTGGACTGGCTGCCGGCGGATCGGAGCGTGATCGGGAAGGTGCGGGAGTATTTGCGGCAGGGAGAAGTATGATGGGATTCGCGGCATGGAATGAGGGAAGAGAGGAAGGAGCGATCCCCGGAGAATATTCGGATGGGTTTAGTGCTGCATTAAAAGAAATGGTAAGTCATTTTTTAGAGAGATAAGGAGGCTATTTGTAATATGGACATCATCCAGGCTATTGAGGAGCGCCACTCCGTGCGCGCCTACACCACACAGAGGATCGAGGAGGAGAAGCGGCAGCGGCTTCAGACAGTCGTTGACGAATGCAACGCCGAAGGCGGACTTAACATTTTCATCCGGTACGACGACCCGGAGGGGTTCGATTCGCGGATGGCCCATTACGGGAGCTTCCGCAACGTGAATAATTACATCGTGCTGGCCGGTCCGGCGGACCGGGATATCGAGGAGGCCTGCGGCTATTACGGGGAGCGGATCGTTCTGGAGGCGCAGATGCTGGGCCTGAATACCTGCTGGGTGGCGCTGACATTTAATAAGAAAATGGTGCAGAAGCTGATTCCGGAAGGACAGAAGCTGTGCATGGTGATCGCGCTCGGCTACGGCGAGAGTCAGGGCGCGGCCCATAAAGGCAAATCGCTGGAGCAGCTGGTCGTCTCGAAGGGCGTCATGCCGGACTGGTTCCGGAAGGGGGCCGAGGCGGCGATGCTGGCGCCGACGGCGGTGAACCAGCAGAAGTTCGAGATGGGCGTGAAGGACGGCGAGCCGGTGATCCGGGTCTCGGGTCGGGGATTCTATACGAAGACGGATCTGGGAATCGTGAAGTACCATTTCGAGGCGGCGTCGGGGCGGAAGGTGCGGCTGCAGGGTGTGCAGGAGGCCTGACGACGGATGAAAGTCCTGGAGAGGCTGCGGATAAAACAGTCTGGCTGAAAGAACCGGCAAAATACAGTAGGATTTTCCAAATATTAGACAGGAAAATAGAAGCGCGTCCGGCAGCAGAATGAATTGCCGGGCGCGCTTTTTATTTGCATGCGGGCCGGGCGCCATCGACGCCCTGCCCGTATTTTCCGGCCGAATATTCTTTCTCCGCTTTCCTGTAACAGTACGAATAGCTGAAGAACAGCACCACGTCCGCTCCGATCCACGCCAGCGCTTCCGCCAGAAAGATTCCTTCCTGCCCGAGCGCGAGGGGAAGCAGCGGAGCGGAGCCGGTGCGCATGACGAACTCGCAGACGCCGCTGACCATGGGCAGCACCGTGTTGCCCATGCCCTGGATGCAGGAGCGGGTCACATGCAGGTAGTAAAGGGTCGGCAGGGCCACGCTCATGACGAACAGATAGTCGTAGGCGATGCTAAGCGTTTCCTTTACGGTCGCCGCGTCGCCGGAGATGAAGAAGCTCAGGATCGTCCGCCCGCCGGCGATCATGGCGGCCAGGATCGCGAAGGAGGTTACCGCGGCGATCAGAAGCGCGGAACGGTAGCCGTCGCGGATGCGGGTCACCTTACCGGCGCCCAGGTTCTGGCCGGCGTAGGTGGTCATGGCGTAGCCGTAAGAGGTGGCGGCCATTTCCAGAAGGCCGTAGAGCTTGTTGGTGGCGGTGTAGGCGGCCAGGAAGAGGACGCCGAAGCCGTTGACCAGATACTGGATGATCATGCCGCCGACGGAGATGACGATATTCTGAAATGCCATCGGCAGGCCCAGACCGGCCAGCCGCGTGCAGGTGCTGCCGCGCAGCTGCAGATCTTCGCGGGTCAGGTGCAGAATGTCGATCCTGCGTATTTTCAGGTAGCAGAAGATCCCGGCGAAGACCTGGGCGATGACGGTAGCGGCGGCCGCGCCGGTGACGCCGTAACCTAACCAGGCTACGAACCACAGATCCAGGCCGATATTGATGATGGACGCGAAAACCATGGCGTAGAGCGGCGTTTTGCTGTCGCCGAGGGATCGCAGCATACTTGCAAGAAGGTTATAGGTTATCGTGACGGGCAGTCCCCAGAAGATGGTGCGCATATAGCTTTCGGCATCGCGGAACACATCGGCCGGGGTATTCAGGATCCGCAGCGAGAAGGCGGCAAGCGCCTGACCGGCCGCTGTAAGAAGGACGGCCAGCAGCGCGGACAGAAATATGGAATTGACGATTACATTCCGCAGCTGTCCGGGGCGTCCGGCGCCGAATTCCTGGGCCATCCAGATGGAGAATCCCTGGGTGAAGCCCTGGACGGTGCCCATCATCAGCCAGGTCAGCCAGTCGGTGGCGCCGACGGCGGCGATGGCGCCCACGCCGAGAACCTGGCCTACGATCATCGTGTCAGCCACCATATAAAACTGCTGGAACAGATTGCCGATCATAAGCGGCAGCGCAAATGTGAAGATGAGACGGCCGGGACGGCCTTGGGTCATGCTGTGTGTCTGAGTCATGGGTATATCAGCCTCATTTTAGTGAAAAAGTGCAGCGTGGTTTCTGGTGCCGGTGGATTCCGCCGCCTGCTGTACAGGCGGGCGCTGCAGATCAGCGCATTCTCCTTTGCCGGATAATTGCAGCGCCTGATTATCTTAACATATTTCACAGGAAAAGGAAAGAACTGAAAACAGATAAACCCGGATGAAGCCTTACATGAGCTGGCATGGTGCATTATCGGCCTATATAAGAATTTGCTTGTGAGAATGAAACGGCGGGGTTATAATGTTGGCATGGCCGGCTGTAAGCAGCACAGGCAGCCGGCATATTGTAAAAGGAGGACAAGCACATATGTTGGAGATTGGAACAATCGCTCCGGATTTCACCCTTCCGGATCAGAACGGACAGATGCATTCGCTTGCGGATTACCGGGGCCGCAAGGTTATCCTTTATTTTTATCCGAAGGACAACACTTCCGGCTGCACCGCGCAGGCCTGCGGATTCGCGGAACTGTATCCGCAGTTTACGGAGAAGGGAACGGTCATTTTGGGCGTCAGCAAGGACAGCGTGGCGTCTCATAAGAAATTTGAGCAGAATTACGGGCTGCCCTTCACGCTTCTGTCAGATCCGGAGCTTTCGGCGATTCAGGCCTATGATGTCTGGCAGGAGAAGAACATGTACGGCAGGAAGACTATGGGGATTGTGCGGACCACATATCTGATCGATGAAAACGGCGTGATCGGGAAGGCGTTTTCCAAAGTGAAGGCGAAAGAGAACCCAAGGCAGATGCTGGGGCTTTTGTAAATGGGAGACAGTGGAGAATTTGATAGAGAAGGAAATAAAAAATTTTGATCTCCGTCAGATCGCCGGGTCGGGACAATGCTTTCGGATGACGGAAATACCGGCTGCTATAGATGCCGAAAGCGGAACGGGGCTTACTGCCAAGCAAGACGACGGTCTGCTATCGGGCCGGTCATGTACGTGTTCCGAAGCGCAGCCGAAGGCATCGGCGGCTGCAGAGACGACGGCAGCATATCGGATCATCAGCGGCTCCCGAATGGCGGAAGCTGTTCAGCGCGGCCGCAGGGTGCTGTTTCGCTGCGGGGAGGACGAGTTTCCGTATTGGGAAGAGTATTTTGACCTGAAGACTGACTATGGGGTGTATATCGCCTCCATTGATGAGAAGGACAGCTATCTGCGGGCCGCGGCGGAGGCCGGCAGCGGGATCCGGATCCTTAAGCAGGATTTATGGGAAATGATCATCACATTCGTGATCTCCCAGCAGAAAGCGATTCCGAATATCCGGGCGCTGGTGGAAGCACTCTGCCGGAACTATGGTACGCGGATGGAGGACTTCTATGCGTTTCCTGCGCCCGGGCAGCTGAATGGCGCGACGCTGGAGGAGCTTCAGGCGCTGAAGCTGGGGTATCGGGCCAAATACATAAAGCGGATCTGCGAGGATGTCTGCTCCGGGACGCTGGATCTGGAGCTTCTTCGGCAGATGGATTATACGGCGGCCATGGCGTATCTGAAAGGCTTTTATGGCATTGGTGAGAAGGTGGCCAACTGTGTCTGCCTGTTTGGCCTTCATCATGTGGAAGCATTTCCTGTCGACACCTGGATTCGTAAGATACTGATACGCGAGTATGCCTGCCGCTGTCAGAAGTCGACGCTGGAGCGTCTGCCTCAGACGCGGCGGTGCGAGTACCTGGTCAGGCGGTATTTTGCCAGGTATAAGGGTTACGCGGGAGTGATGCAGCAGTATATGTTTTATTATGAGAGAATGGGCGGCACTGTGACGCACTAACGTGATAAAATTCTGCCGGATTTTTCCGGGAGATCGCTGGGAATTTTGTGGATTTTTTTTATTGAAAATGACGGTTCCATGTGCTATCATTATTCCATTATTTTTGAAAATGGAATGGCAGAGAAGGAGACTCTTGCCAGGGAACCTGACAGGAAGACGGCGTCACCGACTGAGAGCGCGGTCATGGGGGAAATGGCGAAGGGAACACTCCGGAGCCGGTATGTCGAAGCAGCAGTAGGCATATCCGTGAGCACGCGTTACGTGCATACGAGAGGAGATGCGGGAGTCTGCCGCAGGCAGACGGCGTCTCAATGCGGGTGGTACCGCGGGATCCAGAAGAATGATCATGTCCCGTCCCGGAATACGAGAACGTGTTCCGGGGCGGGTTTCTTTTTGTGAGGAAGCGCGAAGCGTTTCCGAGGCTGCGCGTCAGGAGCGGAAGCTTTGGGCGGATGCCTGTAGTGATGCCGGCAAAGCGGAACACCTCATAATGAAAAAGGAGGACTTCATCATGGAATTTATCAGCGGCGTAAAGCAAAAGGAAGATGTCACGATCAGCCAGCTTCTGGCCGGGGATTACATCGGCAGGACTGTTAAAATGAGAGGAGCCGTCCATAACGTCCGCGACATGGGCGAGGTAGTATTTGTGATCCTTCGTAAGTCGGAAGGTCTGGTACAGTGTGTGTTTGAAGGCAATCCGGCAGGCGAAGCGGCACCGTCGGGCGCATCCGGCAATCCGGCAGGCGAAGCGGCACCGTCGGATGCATCCGGCAACGCAGCAGGCGCTGTCGGGGAAGCGGAGAGCCCTGCCGGAAGTTCTCTCGGGTTTTCCGACATCAGGAGTCTGAAAGAGGAGTCGGCGGTGGAGGTTACCGGCCGGGTGGTCGCCGAAGCGCGCGCCCCTTACGGTTTCGAGCTGCGTCTCAGCAGCATTGAGATCCTGTCGGTGCCGGACGAGGTCCTGCCGCTGGCCATCAACAAATTTAAGATGCACACCTCCCTGGAGGCCAAGCTGGCGCTGCGGCCCATTTCCCTGAGAAATGTTCGGGAGCGGGCCAAATTCAAGATCCAGGAGGGCATCGTCCGCGGTTTCCGCGACTTCCTCATGAGCCAGGGCTTCACCGAGGTGCATACGCCGAAGATCGTGTCCCGCGGCGCCGAGGGCGGGTCCAATGTCTTCAAGCTGGATTATTTCAATAAAAAGGCGGAGATGGGCCAGAGCCCCCAGTTCTATAAGCAGACCATGGTGGGCGTCTACGACCGGGTCTTCGAGGTGGCGCCGGTGTTTCGCGCGGAGAAGCACAATACGACCAGACATCTGAACGAGTACGTGAGTCTGGATTTCGAGATGGGCTATATCGACGGCTTCGAGGAGATCATGGCCATGGAGACCGGCTTTCTGCAGTACACGATGGAGCTTCTGGCAAAGGATTACCAGAAGGAGCTGAATATGCTGGATGTGAAGCTTCCGGATGTGAGCCGGATCCCGGCGGTCCGCTTCGATAAGGCGAAGGAGCTTGTGGCGGAGAAATACAACCGGAAGATCCGCAATCCCTTCGACCTGGAGCCGGAGGAGGAGCTGCTGATTGGACGGTATTTCGAGGAGGAGTACGGGAGCGACTTCGTGTTCGTGACTCATTATCCGTCCAAAAAGCGGCCGTTCTACGCCATGGACGATCCGGCGGACGCCAGGTTCACGCTGAGCTTCGACCTGCTGTTCCGAGGGCTGGAGGTGACCACCGGCGGCCAGAGGATCCACGATTACAAAGAGATTCTTAAGAAAATGGAAAAGCGCGGTATGGATCCGGCGGATATCGCATCCTACCTGATGATCTTTAAATACGGAATGCCGCCTCACGGCGGACTGGGGATCGGCCTGGAGCGTCTGACCATGCGGCTTTTAGGCGAGCAGAACGTGCGGGAGGCTTCGCTGTTCCCGCGGGATGTGACAAGGCTGGAGCCGTAGGAGCGGCGTGAGTAAGAAAGCCCTGCAGGCGGGACTTCAGAAAGCCTGTGGAACAAGATAAAATTGTGTAAAATCGGCGAAAAGGAGGGATTGGACTATGGCAAATGTGATCAGCGATGAAACGATCGAATATGTAGGCATTCTGGCAAAGCTGGAACTGACGGACGCGGAGAAGGAAGAAGCGAAAAAGGATATGGGCCGGATGCTGGATTATATTGATATGCTGAATGAGCTGGATACCAGCGGTGTGGAACCCATGTCCCATGTATTTGCAATGAATAACGTGTTCCGCGAGGACGTGGTGACCAACGGCGACGAGAGGGAGAAGATCTTAAAGAACGCGCCGGAGCAGAAGGACGGATCGTTTAAGGTCCCGAAGACGGTGGAGTGAGGAAATACGGCAGAGGCAGGCAAAACAGGCGCTTTCGGAAACGGCGCAGGATGATGCATTTGCCGTACGGTTATGGGGTGCGGGGATGCAGATATCTGCGGGAAGTCGGAAAGGAAGAAGGGACGGCGCAGATATTCGCACGAATGGAAAAAACGGGGAAGGCGCCGGAGATGGAGAAAGCGTTCAGAGATGAAGAAAGCACCTGGCACGGAAAGGAGACTGGAACGTGAGTGATATATTGGAAATGACGGCCGTCCAGCTGGGCGGTAAGATAAAGAGCCGCGAGGTGGGCGTCGCAGAGGCGGCGCGGGCGGCTCTTGGGCAGATCCGGGCGGCGGAGCCGGTGGTCCATGCCTATGTGACCGTGGATGAAGCGGGCGCCCTTAAGCGAGCGGAGGAAGTCCAGAAGCGGATCGACGCGGGCGAACTGACCGGCCCGCTGGCCGGCGTGCCGGTGGCGATTAAGGACAATATGTGTACCGAGGGGATGCTGACTACCTGCAGCTCGAAGATCCTTTACAATTTCGTCCCCACTTATACGGCGGAGGCGGTACGGAATCTGGAAAAGGCCGGCGCCGTGATCCTGGGCAAGACGAATATGGATGAATTCGCCATGGGCAGCACGACGGAGACGTCGGCTTTCGGCGTGACCAAAAATCCCTGGAACCCGGATCATGTGCCCGGCGGCTCCTCCGGCGGCTCCTGCGCGGCGGTAGCCGCAAATGAATGCTTCTATGCGCTGGGCTCGGACACCGGCGGATCGATCCGCCAGCCCAGTTCCTTCTGCGGCGTGACGGGGATCAAGCCGACCTACGGAACCGTGTCCCGGTACGGGCTGATCGCCTACGGTTCGTCCCTGGATCAGATCGGGCCGATCGCGAAGGATGTGACGGACTGCGCGGCGATTCTGGAGGTGATCGCTTCCTATGACCGGAAGGACAGCACGTCGATCCCGCGGGACGACTGCAATTTTACGTCCGCGCTTCAGGACGATGTGAAGGGAATGCGGATCGGGATCCCCCGCGATTATCTGGGCGAGGGTCTGGACGGAGAGGTGAAGGCGGCGATCCTGGCTGCGGCGAGGATCCTGGAGGAGAAAGGCGCCGTTGTGGAAGAGTTTGATTTAAGCCTTGTGGAGTACGCGATCCCGGCCTACTACGTGATCGCCTCGGCCGAGGCCAGTTCCAATCTGTCCCGGTTCGACGGCGTCAAATACGGCCTGCGCGCGAAGGAATACGAGGGGCTTCACAACATGTACAAGCGCAGCCGTTCCGAGGGCTTCGGCCCGGAGGTGAAACGGCGCATCATGCTGGGATCCTTCGTGCTCAGTTCCGGCTACTACGACGCGTATTATCTGAAGGCGCTGCGGACGAAGGCGCTGATCAAGAAAGCGTTTGACAAAGCGTTTGAGAAATACGACGTGATCCTGGGGCCGGCGTCGCCGTCTACGGCGCCGAAGCTGGGCGAGTCGTTAAGTGATCCGCTGAAAATGTATCTGGGCGACATTTACACGATCTCCGTGAACCTGGCGGGGCTGCCGGGCATGACGGTTCCCTGCGGGAAGGATTCGAGGGGTCTGCCCATCGGCCTGCAGCTGATCGGGGACTGCTTTAAGGAAAAGAATATTATCCGCGCGGGCTACGCGTTTGAGCGGAGCCGGACGTATGAGAGTCCGGAGATTACCAGAAATGCGCAGACGGGCGAAAACAATATGTATACGAAAGAAAACCTGACGTATGTAGCGGGTGATTCAAAACAGGCTGCAGGTTACAAAACGGATAGCATACCGGGAGATTCTACAGATAGAATAACGGATGATGCGGTGGGAAGCAGAACCGTAGGTAACGCGGAAAGCAGAACAGGCAGCACCGCGGACATAATGTCGGAAGGTAATGCAGGCAGCGCTGCGGAGAGCACCGGAAAGGAGGCGCGTTAGTATGACGAAACAATACGAGACCGTGATCGGCCTGGAAGTCCATGTGGAGCTGGCGACGAAGACGAAGATTTTCTGCGGCTGTTCCACGGCCTTCGGCGGCGCGCCGAATACCCACACATGCCCGGTCTGTACCGGCATGCCGGGATCGCTCCCGGTTCTCAATAAGCAGGTGGTGGAATACGCCCTGGCTGTGGGCCTGGCTACCAACTGCGGCATCAATCAGTACTGTAAATTCGACCGGAAGAATTATTTCTATCCGGATAATCCGCAGAATTACCAGATCTCCCAGCTCTATCTGCCCATCTGCCACGACGGCTGGGTGGAGATCGAGACGGCGGCGGGAACGAAGAAGATCGGCATTCACGAGATCCATATGGAGGAGGACGCCGGGAAGCTTATTCATGACGAGTGGGAAGACTGCTCCCTGGTGGATTACAACCGCAGCGGCGTGCCGTTAATCGAGATCGTGTCGGAGCCGGATATGCGCAGCGCCGACGAGGTCATTGCCTATCTGGAGAAGCTCCGTCTGATCATCCAGTATCTGGGCGCGTCCGACTGTAAGCTGCAGGAGGGCTCCATGCGCGCCGACGTGAACCTTTCCGTCCGCGAGGTGGGGGCTTCTCAGTTCGGCACCAGGACTGAGATGAAGAACCTGAATTCTTTCAAGGCGATTGCAAGGGCCATCGAAGGCGAGCGAAAGCGCCAGATCGAGCTTTTAGAGGAAGGCAAAAAAGTAATCCAGGAGACGAGGCGCTGGGACGACAATAAGGAATCCTCCCACGCCATGCGTTCCAAGGAAGACGCGCAGGATTACCGGTATTTTCCGGATCCGGATCTGACGCCGGTGGTGATCAGCAACGAGTGGCTGCAGGCGGTTCGCGACCGGCAGCCGGAGCTGCGCACGGAGAAACTGGCCCGCTATCAGGCGGAATTCCAGCTGCCGCGCTACGACGCGGAGATCCTGACGGGCTCCAAGCATCTGGCGGATATCTTCGAGGCGACGGTGGCGCTCTGCGGCAGGCCGAAGGAGGTGTCCAACTGGCTGATGGTGGAGGCCATGCGGCTCCTCAAGGAGAAGGAGCAGGATCCGGAGGATCTGTCATTTTCACCGGAGAATCTGGCGAAGCTGATCGGCATGGTGGAGAAAAACACGATCAACCGGACTGTGGCCAAGACCGTTTTCGAGGAGATCTTCGCCAACGACGCGGATCCGGAGAAATATGTGGCTGAGAAGGGGCTTGCGATGGTCAGCGACGAAGGCGCGCTGCGGCGGGCTGTCGAGGAGGTCATCGCGGCGAATCCCCAGTCGGTGGAGGATTATAAGAACGGCAAGCAGAAGGCCATGGGCTTTCTGGTGGGTCAGACCATGCGGGCCATGAAGGGCAAGGCGGATCCGGCCAAGGTGAATCAGATCGTGCGGGAGCTGCTGGCGGAAGCGTGAGCCGGGAGGAACGTCATGAACTGTCCGGAAGCGTAAGCTGGAATGACTGCTGCGAACCTCCCGGCAGGGTAAGCCGGAATGACTGCCGTGAACTGCCCGGAAGAAGGAGCCGGGACGCGCGTGTGAAAGCAGCCGGCAGCGCAAACCTTGCCGGCTGCGCGGAAACTGCGGCTTGGGCCGGGCAGGAGGTTGACAAAGCGGATGGATTTACGATATAGTATGTTGAAATAAAAGGAGGATTTCATATGAAGCCATATGCGGAAATGACGAAAGACGAACTGGTGGCGCTCCGCGCGGAGCTGAAGGCGGCGTACAGGGAGTACCAGAGCCAGGACCTGCGTCTGGATATGTCCAGAGGCAAGCCCAGTATCGACCAGCTGGATCTGTCCATGGGCATGATGGACGTGCTGGGCAGCGATTCGGATCTGACCTGCGACGACGGAACCGACTGCCGCAATTACGGCGTGCTGGACGGCATCAGCGAGGCGAAGGAGCTTCTGGCCGACATGATGGAGGTGCGTCCGGAGCAGATCATCATCTACGGCAACTCCAGCTTAAATGTCATGTTCGATACCATGTCCCGTTCCATGACCCACGGCGTCATGGGCAATACTCCCTGGTGCAAGCTGGACAAAGTGAAATTCCTCTGCCCGGTGCCCGGCTATGACCGTCATTTCGCCATGACGGAATATTTCGGCATCGAGATGATCAATGTGCCGATGGATGAGAACGGGCCGGATATGGATATGGTGGAGGAGCTGGTCTCAAGCGACGACTCCATCAAGGGAATCTGGTGTGTGCCCAAGTATTCCAATCCGACCGGTATCTCTTACTCCGACGATACGGTCCGCCGTTTCGCGAGACTGGAGCCGGCGGCGCCCGATTTTAGGATCTACTGGGATAACGCGTACACGGTCCATCATCTCTACGACATGGGACAGGATCATCTGCTGGAGATCCTGGCGGAGTGCAAACGGGCCGGCAATCCGGACCTGGCCATTAAGTTCGCTTCCACCTCCAAGATCAGCTTCCCGGGTTCCGGCATCGCGGCCCTGGCAGCGTCGGAGAATAACCTGGTGGATATCAAGAAGCAGCTGAAATACCAGACCATCGGCCACGACAAGGTGAACCAGCTGCGCCATGTGCGGTATTTTAAGGACATTCACGGCATGGTGGAGCATATGAGAAAGCACGCCGATATTATGCGGCCCAAGTTTGAGGCGGTGGAAGAGATCCTGGAGCGGGAGCTCGGCGGTCTCGGCATCGGAACCTGGACCAAGCCCAGGGGCGGCTATTTCATTTCCTTCGATTCCATGGAGGGCTGCGCGAAGGACATCGTGGCCCGCTGCAAGAAGGCCGGCCTGGTGATGACCGGCGCCGGCGCCACCTATCCCTACGGTAAGGATCCCCATGATTCCAATATCCGTATCGCGCCGTCCTATCCTCCGATCGACGATCTGAGGGAGGCCATGCAGCTGTTCGCTCTGTGCGTCAAGCTGGTGAGTGTGGATAAGCTTCTGAAGGCGATGCCGTAGGATGCCGGAAGAATAGGCGGAGGAAGGCCGGGCCGGCCTCCTGCGCGGAACCGCTTCTGTGTCTGAAATGTGCCTGTCTCTGCCGGATCCTGTCAGAGGCAGGCAGTTTTATGCATTGACTTTGCAGAAGAGGAAAGTTATAATTGGTGAATACGGGTCTTGCGAGGTGATGGTATGTTTGGGAAGCTCTGGAGAAAATTTGTCAACCGGGAATCTATAACCTATATTATATTCGGCGTATTAACAACTGCGGTTGACTGGGTTACCTATGCGGCGCTGTGGCGAATGGGAACGGATTACAGGGTCTCCACGGCTCTCAGCTGGGCGGCGGCGGTTCTGTTCGCGTTTGTCACCAATAAGTTTTTCGTATTTCGCAGCTATGGGATGCGCCCGGGACTTTTGTGGAAGGAGTTTTCCGGCTTCGTAGCGGCAAGAGCGGCGACGGGAGTCTTCACGATGGTGGCCATGATCGTCATGGTGGACGGCCTGAGATGGAACGAATTTTTCGGGAAGCTGGTCGTATCGGCTGTTTCCCTGGTGTTAAACTATATACTCAGCAAGTGGCTTATTTTCAAAAAGACGGAAGGGAAAGCCCGGAATGCTGCGAAGAACGGCGGAGGGACAGCCGGGACCGGGGAATGAGAGTATGGAATCGGATGAGATCAGAAGGACATCGGAGGAGCTGGAAAAATTGCTGAAGGAATATGAAGAGGGAGCCTTAACGGAGTATTACGACCTGGATCAGGTGGATGCTTCGGAGGAGGACTACGAGCCGGAGGAGGATTACGGGCCGGGGGAGGATACAGACTCCGGCGTACCATATGAAGCCGCGGGCGGAACCGAAGCCGCGGATCCGGACGGCGAACCGGCATCCGCCGGCAGGGAGTTTAAGAGCAATCCTGCGTCCCGCAGCAAGGAAGCGCGCAGGGAGCGCAAGCGGGAGGAGCAGGACGGCGCCGGCCTTTTGAACCTGACCGGCGGTATGGGGCTTGCGGCCGCGTTCCTGGTGCCGGTTCTGGTAATGGTGCTCATTTTCGTTCAGAGAGGTATCTTTCCCTTCGGGGACAAGTCCTTCCTGCGGACGGATATGTATCATCAGTACGCGCCGTTTTTCTCCGAGTTCCAGTACAAGCTGACCCACGGCGGAAGCCTGCTCTACAGCTGGGACGTGGGCCTTGGGGTGAATTTTTCCGCGCTTTACGCTTACTACCTGGCCAGTCCGTTAAACTGGCTTCTGATCCTGTGCCCGAAACCGTATGTGATCGAATTCATGACCTATATGATCGTGTTCAAGATCGGACTGTCGGGTCTGTCCTTCGCCTATTATCTGCGCCGGCACTGCGGGCGCGGAGACTTCGGCATCGCGTTCTTCGGCATTTTCTATGCCCTGTCCGGGTACATGGCGGCGTACAGCTGGAACATAATGTGGCTGGACTGTATCCTTCTGTTTCCGATCGTCATGCTGGGCCTGGAACTGCTTGTGAAGAGACGCCGCGGCGTTCTCTACTGCGTGAGCCTCGGCCTGTGCATCCTGTCCAACTACTATATTTCCATCATGATCTGCATTTTCATGGTGATTTATTTCCTTGCGCTCCTGATCCTGGAGCATAGGAAGGGAAAGGGCTTTGGAAGCTATGCCGTTCATTTTGTCCAGTTCGGCGGATGCTCGCTGGCGGCCGGCGGCCTGGCCGCGATCGTGCTTCTGCCGGAGATCTACGCCCTGCAGACGACGGCTTCCGGGGATTTCAATTTCCCGAAGACGGTTACGTCGTATTTTTCCATCTTTGATATGTTTGCCCGCCACATCGGAAATGTCGATGTGGAGATCGGCCTTGACCACTGGCCAAATATCTACTGCGGAGTGGCGGTGCTGATGCTGTTTCTGCTGTACCTGGGCTGCAGGCAGATCACGGTGAGGCATAAGGCGGTGTATGTGGGCATGATGCTTTTCTTCTTCGCCAGCTTTTCCACGAATGTGCTGAATTTCATATGGCATGGGTTCCATTATCCCAACAGCCTTCCCTGCCGCCAGTCCTTTATCTATATCTTCCTGATGCTGTATGTGTGCTATGAGGCGTACAGCCATCTTTCCGAGATGGAGGACGGGCAGATCGGCCGGGCCTTCCTGGGCTCCGCCGGATTCGTGATCCTGGCGGAGAAGCTGGTGGAACAGGAGGATTTCGAATTCCAGGTGTTCTATGTCGCGCTCATTCTGCTGGCGGTCTACGCGGGGCTGATCTGGCTGTATAAGAGAGGGAAGCTGGATCTGAGCCTTCTGCTTCTTCTGACGCTGGCCGTGGTGACGGAGGAGGCGGCGGCCAATACGATGATCACCAGCGTGACCACCACCAGCCGTTCCGCATATATCCGTGATAACGCGGACGTGCGCGCGCTGGTGGAACAGATCCCCGGGGACGAGGGCTTCTACCGGATCGAGAAGGTGACGAGGAAGACGAAGAATGACGGCGCATGGATGAATTTCCCCACGGTGTCGCTGTTCTCTTCCACGGCCAACGCGGATCTGACGGCGTTTGTCAAGACCATGGGCTGCGAGGGAAGCGTCAACGCTTACAGCATTACGGGAAGTACGCCGCTTGTGGATTCGCTGCTTGCCGTCCGCTACGGACTCTATTCGGAGGAGCAGGACGTGTCTGACGATATGCTGCAGCTGGTGGCCCAGTCGGGAGATACCTGGCTTTACAAGCGGTATTTTACGCTGCCGCTGGGCTTCATGTTCCCGGATTATTTCGACAGCCAGTGGGTACGGGACCAGGGCAATCCGGCGCTGGTACAGAATTCCTTCTGCGAGGGCGTCGGTGCCGGTCACGTGCTCGTGGACGTGGGCGGCGAGAGCATGGGAGATAATTTCCGGTTTACGGCGGACGCGGACGGAGACTATTACGTCTATATTTCCAATAAGAAGGTTGAAGAGGCGGAGGTCAGCAAGGATAGCGGGAGTCTCAGCTTTGACAACGTAAACAGGGGCTATCTGTTGGAAATCGGCTGGTGCGCGGCGGGAGAGACGGTGTCCGTCAACGGCAAGGAAGGCGGCGTGGATCTGAACGCCTTCGCCTACCGTTTCTCCGACGAAGCGCTGAAACAGGTATATAATACGCTAAACCGTTATCCCTTTGAGGTGACCGGCTGGACGGACACGACGGTGGACGGAGTGGTAAATACGGAGAAGGACGGGGTGCTGTTTACCAGTATACCCTACGATAAAGGCTGGACGGTGCGGCTGGACGGCGAGGAGACGGAGACGGAGAAGATATTCGGCGCGTTCTTAAGCTTCCGCGTACCGTCGGGAACCCATACCGTCCGTATGAGCTATATGCCCCGGGGACTTAAGCCCGGCGCGGCTGTGACGGGCATAAGCCTGGCGGCGGTCCTGGCAGCGGCGCTGGCGGGCCGCGCGGCGGGAAAAAGGAAAAGGCGCCTGCGCGGCGGGGAAGATACCGGGGAAGAATAGCGGAGACGGAGACGGCGGACGAAGAAGGATGGAAGGAGATCGGACTATGAAGCTATGGGGCGGACGGTTTACGAAGGAAGAGAATACGGCGGTGCATGAATTCAACGAGTCCCTGTCATTCGACCGCAGGCTTTACCGGCAGGATATCGAGGGCAGCATCGCCCATGTAAGGATGCTTTCGAAGCAGGGGATCGTGTCGGAGGCGGACAGAGACGCGATCATCGCCGGACTGGAGGGAATCCTTAAGGACATTGAGGACGGAAGGCTGGAATTTACGAAGGAGCACGAGGACATTCATTCCTTTGTGGAGGCGCACCTGACGGAGCGGATCGGCGAGGCCGGGAAACGGCTGCACACCGGCCGCAGCCGGAACGACCAGGTGGCCCTTGATATGAAGCTTTACTGCCGGGAACGGACGGACGAGCTTGCAGGACTTGTGAAAGACCTGCAGCGGGTCCTTCTCGGTATTATGGAAGAGCACCTTACCACGTATATGCCGGGCTTTACCCATCTGCAGAAGGCGCAGCCCGTGACGCTTGCCCACCATGTAGGAGCGTATTTTGAAATGTTTGAGCGTGACCGGGGGCGTCTTTCCGACCTCCGGAAACGGATGAATCTGTGTCCCTTAGGCGCCGGCGCTCTGGCCGGGACCACGTATCCGCTGGACCGGGAGTATACGGCCGGACTTCTGGGGTTTGACGGCCCCACGTATAACAGCATGGATTCGGTGTCAGACCGGGATTATCTGATCGAGCTTCTCGGCGCGCTGGCCATTATCGCCATGCACCTGAGCCGTTTCTGCGAGGAGATCATTCTCTGGAACAGCAACGAGTACCGGTTCGTGGAGCTGGACGACGCCTACAGCACCGGCAGCAGTATCATGCCGCAGAAGAAGAATCCGGATATCGCGGAACTGGTTCGCGGCAAGACCGGGCGTGTGTATGGAGCGCTTATGTCGCTGCTGACCACGATGAAGGGAATCCCCCTGGCTTACAACAAAGACATGCAGGAGGACAAGGAGGCGGCGTTTGACGCCATCGATACGGTGAAAGGGTGCCTTAAGCTGTTTACAGGCATGATCTCCACGGTCACCTTCCGGAAGGACGCGATGGCCGCCAGCGCGAAGAACGGGTTTACCAACGCCACCGACGCGGCGGATTATCTGGTGAACAAAGGCGTTCCCTTCCGCGACGCCCACGGCATCGTGGGGCAGCTGGTGCTGCGGTGCATTGACAGGGGGATCGCGCTGGATGAACTGAGTCTGGAGGAGTATAAGGCCGTAAGCCCTGTATTCGAGGAGGATATTTACGATGCGATCTCGCTGAAGACCTGCGTGGAGAAGAGAACCGTTACCGGCGCGCCAGGACCCGCGGCTATGGAAAGAGCGATCCGGGCCTGCAGGGAGCGGCTGGAGGACGGATCGGACGGGCAGCGGTGATCCGCCGGCGGACAGCCGGTCTGCCGCTTAAACGGGACATCCGCCGGTCAAATGAAAATCAGTCTGGAGACGTATGAATTATGGTTGGAACAGGGACGCTTATCAATGTGGCCGCCATTGTCGCAGGAGGACTTGGCGGCCTGCTTTTCGGCAATCGCCTGGAGAAGAGATACCAGGATACGCTTATGACGGCAAACGGCGTCTGCGTGCTGTTTCTGGGAATTGCCGGAGCTATGGAGAAGATGCTGTCGGTGACGGCCGGAGGCCTTAAAAGCAGCGGCACTATGATGATGATCGGAAGCCTGGCCGCCGGCGCTCTGATCGGCGAGTGGCTGAACATAGAACTGCGGATGGAGCAGTTTGGCGAATGGCTGAAGGTGAAAACAGGCAGCACCGGGGACGCGGGCTTCGTGGACGGTTTTGTGACCGCTTCCCTGACGGTCTGCATCGGCGCAATGGCCGTGGTGGGTTCCATCCAGGACGGTATTCTGGGGGATTGGTCCGTGCTGGCGGCCAAGGCGGTGCTGGATCTGATCATTGTCCTGGTGATGACGGCTTCCATGGGGAAGGGATGCATTTTTTCCGCGATTCCCGTGGGGATATTCCAGGGAACGGTTACGCTTCTCGCCCGTCTGATCCAGCCGGTCATGACGGAGGCGGCGCTTGCGAATCTGTCCCTTGTAGGTTCGGTCCTGATCTTTTGCGTGGGCCTGAACCTGGTCTGGGGGAAGAAGGTAAAGGTGGCCAATCTGCTGCCGTCCATCGTGATCGCGGCGGCGTGGGCGTTTCTTCCGTAGCAGCGGCGGTTTTGGTGCGGCTTGCGCGGCAGGGGTGGTGCGGCCTGTGCGGCAGGAGCAGTGCGGCTTGTGCGATAGGAGCGTGCGGCTTGTGCGATAGGAGCGTGCGGCTTGTGCGTCAGGAACGATGCGTCTTCCGCGGCAGGAGCGTGCGGCTTGTGCGGAAGGAGCGGTGCGGCTTGTACGACAGGAGCGGGCGCGGACGCGGCGTCCGTCCGGTTCCGGGGCGTCAGGGAGTCTGCGGATCGGGAGCGTATGCGTTTCTGCCGACGGGGAGGCGTACCGTAAAGCAGCTTCCCTGTCCGGCGGCGGCAGATATTTCCGCGGCGTCGGAGACTTCGATGCTTCCGTTATGGAGAAGGACCAGTTCCCTGGCAATGCTTAATCCGAGCCCGAAATGGGATTTGTCGCTTCGGGCGGAATCGGCGCGGTAGAAGCGGTCGAAAACATGCGGTTTAGCCTCATCCGAAATACCGGGGCCCTGGTCGAGGACGCGGAGAATGAGGAAAGCCGGCTGGCTGGCGGATCCGGCTCTTCTGCGAAAACCTGCGGCCTGCGGCGCGGGAAACGGCCGGTGCGGGGACGTTTCCGCGCAGATGCGGATCCGGCGGCCCTGCGGAGTGTAAGCCATCGCGTTGTCCAACAGGATCGTCAGGATCTGGCGGATACGCCGGGCATCCCCCCGCAGCACGGGGAGAGGCTCCTGCGGGAGCTTCAGTTCCAGATTCAGTTCCTTCTGCCGGCAGAGGGGAAGATAGGTATCGAAGACGTCGATCAGGAGCGTGTCCATGTCCACGTCAGACAGCGTGAGCCGCCAGGTCTTCGCGTCGGCGGAAGCCAGAAGAAGCATATCGTCGATAAGCCGGGACATGCGCGTGCATTCGCTGTCGAAGGCAGAGAGAAGCTCCGCCGCCTGTCCGGCGTTTCCGGCGGAAAGATCCCGCAGCGCCGCGATTCCCGACCGCAGCACCGCCAGCGGCGACCGAAGTTCATGGGAGGCTGCCGCAATGAATTCCGCCTGCTTTTGCTGGCTTTCCTGTATCGGCCGCAGGGACCAGCCGACGAAATACCAGCTGATCGCGAACAGGCCGGCAACGCCCAGAAGCTCCAGTACGGCAAGCCGTATAAGCGTCGCCCTGAGCGCGTCTTTCACAGGCGTCATATAGGCGATCAGGCACAGGGCGCGGACGGATTTGCCGTAGGCCGAGACAAGCACCCGGGCACAGTAGTCTTCCCCCGATTCCCCCTGAAACGTGAAAACAGAACTGACCACGGAAGAAGCCGAGATAGGCCGCACCGTGGTAAATACGCCTTCCGCCTCGGCCAGCGCCTTCACCCGCGCAATCAGTTCCGCACGCGGCGTCTGAGGCTGCCAGGAGCCGTTATAAAGGAGAGCGGTTCCATTTTCTTCAATGTGAATGACGACCCTGCGGTCGGCTTCCGTCTGTGCCAGGAATCCCTGCGCGATCGTTGTATCCGACTGCAGCCGGAACTGCAGCGAATTCCACAGATCATAGAAATCTTCCATCTGCCCCTGCTTCGTTTCCCGGATGCGCATAACAAGAAACGCCGCCATGATCAGCGTCAGGATCAGGGAGGTCGTGACCGTGTACAGAAGCGTCAGCCGCCGGCGGAGCACGGTTATGGAATGTGCCGCAGAGCGGCTGTCGGATCTGCCTGCGCTTCGCGGATCGGAGGGGGTATGTGCGATTAAAGAGTCCGGTTTCGGGTTGCCGGAGGAAGGTATTTTCATAAGAGGCTCCCGTGGTATAAGCTTTTATTTGCGTAAGTTCGTTTTCCGGAGGGGCGGATCACCGGTTTGGGGTCAGTCCGGTTCCGCCGATTCCAGCAGATACCCGACCCCATGTACCGTCGTCAGCTTCGCCGGTGCGTTTACTGCGGCCAGCCGCCGCCGGAGAAAATAGATGTAATTGTCCAGATTCCCATCCTCCACTTCGGCTGCCGCGCCCCAGACATAGGAGAGGATCCGCGTCCGCGCCAGCGTCTGTCCCGGATGCTTCAGAAAACATTCCAGAAGCGCCGATTCTCTCTTCGACAGGTTCACGCTTATTTCTCCGCAGGACAGGAGGCGCCGCTCCGGTTCCAGGCAGATCCCGAAAGCCGACAGCCGGCTCAGATCCTGCAGCCGTCCCGGTCTGCGGGTGATGGCACGGATCCGCGCCATCAGTTCCTCTACCGCGAACGGCTTCACCAGATAGTCGTCCGCTCCCGCATCCAGTCCGTCGATCCGTTCTCCCAGTCCGTCCAGAGCCGTCGCCAGGATCACCGGAGTCTGCACGCCCTGCCGGCGCAGACTCGTAAGCACCGTCAGCCCGTCCACCTTCGGCAGCATCCGGTCCAGCACGATCACGTCGTAGGCGCCGCTCCCGGCGTAGAACAGGCCGTCGTCGCCGCTGTGGCAGCATTCCGTTTCGTATCCCGCCGCGCTGAGCGCCAGCTTGATATTCCGGCAGAGATCCTTGTCATCTTCAATCATTAATATACGCATAGATTTTTTCCTGCGATTCCGCGCGTTATCCAAGTCTTTTTAAGCGATTCCATATTAGCAATTCACTGCTCATTTTATGAATAATCGCAGACAGCTTTATTTCGATTTTAATTCTACCATAAATATCTCTAAAAAATCTTTAAAAATATCTTTTTCTTTCCAGTATTTTTAGAGAAACCCCTGCTAAAATCGGTATTCAGAAAGCAAAAAGGAGGACGAAAATCTATGCGCAAATGTCACCGAATACTATCCGCGTTTCTCGCCGCCGCTCTCGCGGCCGGGCTTTTAGCCGGCTGCGGAGGCGGAGCGGGAACAGGTCAATACACGAAAGCAGGAGAGGAAAATGCCGGCGCGTCCGGCGGCGGTTCCCAGCCCGGCGGCGGGGCGTCCGGAGGCGGCCAAAATGGCGGCGGTTCATCCGGCGGAGGCCAGACCGGCGGGAGCAGCGACGGCTCATCCGCCTCCGGCCTCTTCGGCGGTTCCGGTCAGGCGTCCGTCGTGGACGGCGAGATTCCGCTGGGACGCTATGTGGAGGAAGAATTTACCCTTCCCGACAGCGTCAGCCAATACACCTACACCACGCTCTTAAAGGGCGAGGGCGGCCGCCTCGAGCTCTATATGTGCGACTACAATTCCCACGAATCCGTCCGCTATCTCTACGACGGAGAGTCCTGGAAGCCGGATACGGACTGGATGAAATGGTACCGGGACAAGATGGCCTCCGGGGAGATCTGTTCCGAGCCCTATAAGATCACTTACGGCCTGGACGGCAAATACTATTTTACCGCCGTGTCCGATGAAGAATACGTGTGTCATCTGTACCAGACAGACGGCAGCAGCGTGACGGAACTGCTTTCCGACGCGTTCCTCCCGCCGGCCGGCAAGGAGTACGGTCTGATCCCCGGTCAGATCGATGTGGCCGCAGACGGCAGGATCCTGCTTCACGATATGGATTACGTCTACTGCTACCGTCCCGACGGCGCGATGCTTTTCAGCATGGCACGGTTCCCGGCCGTCTCGGATACCAGCGTCGGTTACATAGACGGCAATGAATTCCTGACCGTCACGGAAGACGGAGTCACCCGCTACGACTTAAGCGACGGCAGGAAGATCGAGGACATCCCCTTCGACGACAGCATCGGTATCACCCAGTACGGCGAGGGCAATTACCTGTTCGGAGACGGCGAGGGCGGCGTCTATCTGGCGAGCGAAAAGGGGCTTTTCCATGTCAATAAGGGCGGAACCTTATGGGAGCAGGTGATGGACGGAAGATTAAACTCCCTGGGCCGGCAGAGCCGATACTTAAGCGCCTTCTGCGCCGGAGACGATAATGATTTCTACGGCTGCTACACGAACGGGGGACTTGCCGGATTCGTGGTCTGCCGTTATACCTACGACCCGGAGATGCCGAGCGTCCCGCGCTACACGCTCACAGTCTACAGTTTAACCGACAACGCCACGGTCCGACAGGCCGCCTCCGTCTTCCAGGAGGAGAATCCGGATGTGTTCGTGGACGTGCGCTGCGCGTCGGAGACGGATACCAATGTTTCCACGATCTCGGACGACACGATCCGCGCGCTGAACACGGAGATCTTAAACGACAAAGGCGCCGACGTATTCGTTCTGGACGGCCTGCCCGCCGATTCCTATAAGGCGAAGGGCGTGCTGATGGATATGCGGGAGCTGTTTGCCCAGATCCGGCAGGAGACGCCGCTTCTTGCGCAGGTGGCGGAGGGCTATACCGACGCGGACGGAGGCATTTACCAGATGCCGGCCCGGATCCAGGTACCCATCGCCCTGGGAAATGCGGACGCGGTGGAGGCGTGGAAGACCCTGGAGGGCGTTCGCGATTATCAGGGAGACAAACCGCTTCAGTGGGCGGATACCTATGAATCGATCCTGCGGGAGCTGGCGGTGCTGCATTATCCGGAGATATTCGGTGAGGACGGCCTAAGTCTCGACCACGGTGCTCTGATCACGTATCTGGAGGCGGCGAAGGCCCTGGCGGAAGCCAGCGGGTCCAAAGAGACCTTTACCGAGCAGGAGCAGGAAGACCTCCATGCGAGCAACCGCGTGCTGCCTCTGGGCATCAAGGGCAACGCTATCTTCTTCGATGCGGGCCTGGCGGCCAGCGGCATTGAGAAGATGGAAAATATCTCCGACTTCGGCTATCCGGTGACATTTATGACGAACCACCCGGACGCCGTCGCGGATCTGGTGAACGGGACCTATTTCCCCAGCGGACTCATCGGCATCAATCAGGCGACGGCCAATCCGGATCTGGCGAAGGCTTTTGTGAAATGTATCTTCTCCGCGGATGTGCAGAAGGAGAACCTCTACGACGGTTTCCCGGTCAGCGTCGCGGGGCTGGACGCCATGTTCGCGGTGGAAGGCAATGGGATCTCCTTCGGTATGGGCTTCAGCAACTGGGACTACACTGCCGACGCCAGGTATCCGAATGCGGAGATGCGGGCGAAGCTGCGGGAGCTGGTCGAGGGCGTCCGTCAGCCGGTGAACGTGAACCAGACGCTTCTGGGAATGGTTGTGAGCGGTTCCATGGACTGCCTTGGCGGCAAGATCTCTGTCGAGCAGGCGGCGTCCGCCGTGGAGCAGCAGGTGATGCTGTACCAGGCGGAGAGAGAGTAAAGAAGCAGAGCTGATCAGAAAACAATCAAAGAAACAGAACTAAAAAGAAGAGAAATCGGCAGGATAGAAAACGGTATTCAGCCGGCTTCGCAGTATACAGGATGTACTGTTTAGCGGATACAGAGCTTTATGAAAATGAGGAAGGGGGCGGTTCCGGTGAGTGAAATAAACGATAGAGAACAGACAGAAGAGGAACCGCTCCGAAGGAGAAAATGGACAGGATATGCCGGCTGGCGGCGCGGAAATCGGGGGCGACGGGCGAGAGTTAGAAGTCGATGCGGCAGAAACCGGCGAAGGCGGCAGAAGCACGGCATACGCCGCCGCCAGGCGCGGGCGGCCTGGTTCTTCCTGGCGCCCAGCTTGGCGGGAGTGGTCGTGTTTACGGCGGTTCCGTTCGTCGATGTGGTCCGGCGCTCTTTCCTGGACGCCATGGGGCGGACGCGAGTGGGACTGGCGAATTACGCGGCGGTCTGCGGGAATACCGCTTTCCGCCTGGCGGCGTCGAATACCGTGCGGTTTTTGGCGGTCTGCCTGCCGCTTCTGATGCTTACGTCCTTCGCGCTGGCGCTTCTGGTGTTTCGGCGGGACGGCAAGGGGAACTTGTACAAGACTACGCTGGTGCTTCCGATGGTCATTCCGGTGGCCGCCATGGTTCTGGTCTGGAAGATCGTTTTCTGCCAGGACGGGCTTCTGAATGAATTGCTGAATTGGCTGGCCGGCGCCGCGCAGGTTATAAAGGTCTGGGACAATGACTGGGTTAACAGCAGTGCGGCTTTTCCGATTCTGATTATAACCTATATCTGGAAGAACGCAGGTTACGACCTGCTGCTGTGGCTGGCCGGACTGGCGTCCATTTCCGAAAGTCTCTATGACGCGGCCCGGGTGGACGGCGCGGGAGCCTGGGCGCGGCTGCGCTATATTACGCTGCCGGGCCTTTCCGGAACCTTCGGTCTGGTACTGATCCTGTCGGTGGTCAATTCCTTCCGCGTCTATCGGGAGGCGTATCTGCTGGCCGGTTCCTACCCGGACATGAGCATTTACATGATCCCCCACCTGTTCAGCCACTGGTTCCTGACGCTGGACGTGCAGAATATGTGTACCGGCTCTATGCTGCTGGTGACGGCGGCGCTGGCGATCGCGGCGGCCGCGGGACTGGCGCGTCTTATGTTTCGCAGGCTGGGAAAGAGCGGATAAGAGCAGATCGGCTTTGCGGCGATGCGTCCGGCGGCTTTAGGTAGAGAATAAGGAGATAAGAGAGGCAGTTTCCCGGAGGAGCGCGGAAGGCAACATGCCCTTACAAAGGGCAGACAACGGCAGTGAAACTGAGAAGAGAAGAAGCAGAAACAACGGGGAGGGGGCGATACCATGCGTGACTTAAGCAGAAAGATCTCTGTCACAGCGAAAAGAAAACCGCTGCCCCGCGCTGTCCGCGCCCGCCTTCGCCTCGCTGTCTGCGCCGCCGTTTGCCTTTTGGTCTGGCTGCCGATCATTCTCATGCTGGCCGCGGCCTTCATGCCGGAGGATGAACTTCTATACCGCTATGCCGAACCGCTGGGGGCGGGCCGTGAGACGGTCCGTGCGGCGCTGCTTCCTTCCTATCCGTCCGTCAAACCGTTTCTGGAGCTTCTGTTCCGCTCGCCGGGCTTCTACGTCATGTTCTGGAACTCCTGCATTCAGGTTATCCCGGCTTTGGCGGGGCAGTTCCTCGTGGGGGCTCCGGCGGCCTGGGCATTCGCACGGTTTTCATTTACGGGGAAGAAGCCGCTGTTCTTTCTCTATGTGCTTTTGATGGTGCTTCCGTTCCAGGTGACCCAGGTGTCCAATTACCTGGTGCTGGACCGGCTGCATTTTCTGAATACCCATCTGGCGCTGATCCTGCCGGCTGTCTGGGCCGCGTTTCCGGTCTTCATCATGACAAAGTCCTTCGAGACCATCCCGGAGGCGCTTCTGGAGGCGGCCTATCTGGACGGGGCCGGGGAGCTGCGGGCGTTTCTCCATGTGGGATTGCCCAGCGGCTATCCGGGCATCGTGACGGCACTTCTTTTGGGTTTTATCGACAACTGGAACGCCCTGGAGCAGCCGGTGGCGTTTCTTAAGGAAATGTCCCTGTGGCCGCTGTCGCTGTACCTGCCGAATATCGCCCAGGAGAAGGCGGCGGTGGCGTTCGCGGCCGGTATCGTGATGATGATGCCGCCGGTGCTTCTCTACCTGAACGGTCAGAGCGAGCTGGAGCAGGGCGTCGCCGCGTCGGGCGTGAAGGAGTAATGTGAAAACGGAGCCTCCCTGACGGCAGGATTCCGCATAAGAATCGTGACGTGAGCGGCGGGATCCCGCGGGAGTCAGGACACAGCGGAGAAACAGATTTGCCGGAAGCCGCGCAGGCGGCGGCCGGACAGCAATATAACGGAGGTATGGATCAATGGAACACAGGCGCAGATGGTATCGGAGGATCCTGATCGGGTTCTTTCTCTTTATGCTTGCCGGTACGCTGATCTCGCGGATCTACGACAGCATGACGGTGCCGAAGGTGCTGACCGCTTATGCGAAGCGGAAAAGCGTCGAGACCATCATAAGCGGAACCGGCACCGTGAAGGAGCGGGAGACTGTGCTGTGCGATATTTTTCCGGGACTTAAGGTGGAGTCCGTGTCCGTGTCCGCGGGCAGCGAGGTGAAGACCGGCGACGAGCTGTTCCATTTCCAGATGGCGTCGGTTCTTGAAGAAAAGGAGAGTCTGGAAGAGGAACTTCAGAGGGCGCAGCTGAACCTTCAGCGCCTCGACGTGGCTTCGGAGACTTACGCTGCGGTGACGCAGACGGAACTGGCGCAGCGGGAGCTTGCGCTGGCGCAGCAGGCTCTGGCGGAAGGACAGAAGGAGTACGATGCGCAGTGGGCGGAGCATTTTGTCAACCGAAAGAACCTGGACGCGGAATATGAAAGAAAAAGGACGATGAGCGACGATGAACTGATTCTGTCCCAGGAACAGCAGCTGGCCAGCGCGGAGAAAGAACTGCGCAACGCCAGATCGTCGCGGGACGGACAGATTCAGGAGAAACAGCAGGAGATCGATGAACTGAAGGCGAAGATCGAGGCGGCGAAGGGAGGAAGCCCGGCCGCGCCCGTGGCCAGCGGCGCAAACGCGGCAGCCGGGATGGCGGGGACAGAGACGTCCGCCGGAAAGGCAGCTGTATCAGCCGAAACTTCAGGGACACCCGCCGGTGCAGATACCGCTGCCCTGGAGAAACAGCTGGCCGCTGCCCAAAGGGAACTGGAGGAACTGAAGGGCCAGTGGGAGCTTACAATCAGCGATATTCTCTATCGTTGCGACACCCTTTCCATCCAGTACGACCGGCTTATGAACGGAGAGACCACCGCTCAGGAGGCGCTCAGGGATTCTTATGAAGCGGACCTTAAGCAGGAAGACGCAGAAGAGAAAGCGGATCAGGACGCGCTGGAGGCACTGACGAAGAGTGTGGAGAACGCGCAGTGGAACCTGGATATCGCGTCCCGGCAGGATAAGCAGGCGGCGCTGAGCGCCGCGCAGCAGGCGCGTCTGGCGGAGATCGACCGGCAGCTTCAGGAGATGGAGATCCGGGACATTGCGCGTCGTCTGGCCAGGATCGGAGAGATCGCGGCCGGAGAGGGCCGGGTGTGCGCGCAGGTGGACGGAACCGTCATTCTTCAGGAAATAACCGCCGGGCGGACCAGCACCGGCGAGGAGCGCCTGTCCATTGCCGCCGGAAGCCGTATTTTCGAAGCGGAATTTGATAAAGAGGGACAGGAGCTGGCGACCGGCGATCTGCTGTCTGTCTCGATCCCCGGAAGCACCAGGTCTGTGGAGGCACGGATCAGCAGCATGAATCTGCTCGGCGAGGAGACCGGCATATTCCGGGCGGATCTGGAGGATCTGAACTTGGCTATCGGAACGGTTACCTCCTATCAGTGCCGCCGCACCTCAGATACCTATCAGCAGGTGATTCCCCTCTCGGCTCTGCGCCGCGACTCCGAAGGCTATTACTGTTTGGCTGTCCGCGCCCGCAGCGCGGTCATGGGGCAGGAATTTAAGGCGGAACGGGTGGGCCTGACGGTTCTGGAAATGGGCAGCACGGAGGCGGCGGTGGACGGAGCCATTTTCGATACGGATCCGCTGATCACGGCTTCGAATCAGGTCATCATTTCCGGAGACCGGGTCAGGCCGGTGGAGGATCTGCAGGGATGAAGACAGAAAATGGAATTCTGCGCCGCGTTCTGTCCTGGCTGCCGGAGATCCTTTCGGCGGCGGGGATTCTGATCCTGCTGGCATTCGGCATCCGCGGCTATCTGTTTGCGTCGCCCTGCCGGGTCGAGACAGACTGCCGGGGCCTGGATATCAGCGTGGAGCAGATGAAAGCGTGGGAAGAGCAGGAGAAGGGCGGTTATAACGGGATCCTGGATATGGCCGGATGGCGGACGGAGAAACAGCAGACCGTCACGGCGGTC
This sequence comes from uncultured Lachnospiraceae bacterium, assembly GCA_947589095.1. Classification (GTDB taxonomy): domain Bacteria; phylum Bacillota; class Clostridia; order Lachnospirales; family Lachnospiraceae; genus UBA3402. The sequence continues at coordinate 70,566 of CANQBX010000002.1, read as the reverse complement.
AGTACCGGACGAAGCAAGGTCTCGGGGATCGTCGCTGTCTACGGCAGCGCGTCGCTGGTATATCCGGCGAAGATCCTGTCCGGAGATTATGTTCTGCCGTATGCGGAAGGGGGTGGCCGAGCGGCCGGCAGCGGTACGGTTGTAAGCGGTTCGGCAGGCAATGGCATGACTGGCAGCGGCACGGCAGGAAACGGTGCAGTTGGCAGCAGTGCAGTGGATGACGGCGTGGCCGAGGACTCAAAAGAAGCGGGAGCAGCTGCGGTATTGAAAAAGGACGCCTTGGAAACCGGCGCATCCGGAGGAACACCGGCTCTCAGCTGGCATATGCCCGCCTGCATCCTGTCCGGGGAACTGTCCGACGCATTGTTCGGCAGCACCGATACATCGGGGGAACTGGTCAGGATTGATGGCGAACTGCTGGCTGTGGCCGGAGTGATCGATGAAGAAGGGGTTTTTCTACTCCGGCGGGCGGACAGCGGCCAGATCGAGTACGCCGCGTTCCGCATGTCCCGCCGCTACCAGGCAGAAGAGAAGGCCCGGCAGCGCGTCGGCGCGAGCTATTAAGTTAGGTTTATCCTGAAGTTATTATTGCCTGTTTGGGCGGCATATTCTGTACGGTTATCGTCCGCATGAAAGAATATGCCGCCCAAGATGTTGTTGAGAAAATATTTCACATTTCATCCGAAAACAGTGGGAATAATTTTCGAATTGTGCTAAAATAAGAGTGTTACGGGCGACCGCGCTGTTTTTCTGATGGAGGGGATGAGTATGAAGAAGATCAGCCGCAGGAACTGGACGCTGATCTGGGTGCTTGGCATGACCGGGCAGATCTGCTGGAACGTGGAGAATTCCTGGTTCAACACATTTGTCTATGACAAGATCGCGCCGGAACCGGCGATCGTATCGTGGATGGTAGGCGTCAGCGCTGCTGTGTCCACATTCTGCGCGTTTCTGATCGGCACCTGGGGCGACCGGATCGGCAGGCGCAAACCGTTTATCTGCGTGGGTTATATTCTCTGGGGACTGTTCACGTTCCTGTTCGGCGCGACCGAGATGCTGCCGAAGGATCCGCTGTTTATCGCGGCGGCGGCCGTCGTGCTGATGGACGCGGTTATGAGTTTCTTCGGTTCCGTGGGGAATGACGGCGGCTTCTCGCCGTGGACCACGGATATTTCCGATGAGAGCAACCGGGGAACGCTGGGCGGCGCTCTGGCCGTGATGCCGGTGTTCGCCACGATCTTCGGGGCCGTAGTATCCGGCGTGATTATCGATCAGATCGATTTCTTCGCGTTCTTCGGGCTGATGGGCGCTATCGTGGCGGCCATGGGCGTTCTTGGCCTGTTTACGCTTGAGGACGCGCCGGGACTGAGGCCGAAGCGGGATGAGAAAGGCTTCTGGCACCAGTTCCTGTCGGTCTTTAAGTGGAGCACGGTCCGCGGGAACCGGGAGCTGTTCTGGGTATTTCTGGTGATGACGGTCTATTTTATCGGGTTCAACGTGTATTTTCCCTATATCACCATCTATTTCGTCAATTATATGGGCTATGACTACGGTATGACCGGTATCCTGCAGGGCGTGGGGCTGATCGCGGCGTCGGTCATGACGATCCCGGCTGCGCGCTTTATCGATAAGGGCCGCATGGCGCAGGTGATCGGCGCGGCCTTGGCCTGCAATACGGCCGGCCTCCTTCTGGTCAGCGTAAGCCAGCAGGTCGCGGTGCTCCTGGCCGGGATCTTCGGCGCGGGGATCGGCTATATCCTGGTGCTGCAGGCCACCACGGCCTGGATCAAGAATCTGTATCCGGAGGAGCAGAGAGGGCAGTTCGAGGGGATCAAGCAGATCTTCTTCGTGTGCATGCCGATGATCATCGGACCGGCTATCGCAACGCAGGTGATCAACCGCCTCGGCGTGGAAATGGAAGTGAACGGCGTCATGGGCATGGTGCCGGCTCCCAGCCTGTTCGCGATCTCGGCGCTTCTGACGCTTCTGACGCTGGCGCCGCTATGGAAAGCGGGGAGGCTGAGCAGGGAGAGACAGGCGGCAGGAACCGTGTGACGAAGTGTTCGTAAGAGAGCGTTTTGACTGTGCGGCGGGGTGTTTGTAGGAGAACGGTCTGAGATAACACAAAATGAATGTTGTGGGACAGACTGAGTCGTTTCAACAGAATAAATGTATATGGTGAAAAACGGTGAGTCCGACAGGAGGAGAATGTGAATATGACAAAGCAATCACTGGAAAAAGAAATTTTCGAGCAGGGCCCGGTGCTGGACGCAAAAGGCTGCCCGATCCCCGGATTTTCCCGCAGGAGTACCCTGGTCTACAAGCGCAGCGCCATTAAGGCGCCGCCGTGGAGGATTAAGGAATGGGATTTCTATCAGGTGACCAACGATCATCTGTGCCTGCAGATGACCATCGGCCATGCGGCCTACGCCGGCCAGGTGAGCCTGATGCTGTTTGATTTCGTGAAGGGAGAGAAATACATCGACGCCAGCCTGATCCTTCCGCTGGTGTTCGGCCGGCTCCATATGCCGGAGAACGCGGAGAAGGACAACCTGCTGGTTTATGAGAAGAACGGCGTGATGATGCGTTTCGAGACCCGGGACCAGAAGCGGGTCCTGATCTGCCGCTGGAAGAACGCCCAGGACGGGAAGGATCTGGAGGCGCGCATTCTTCTGGCGCGAAAAAATCCGGATTCCATCGTGATCAATCTGCCGTTTGACGAGTACGAACACGCCTTCTATTATAACCATAAGATCAACTGTATGATCGCGGAAGGCTATATCAAATCAGGCTGCGACGAATGGCATTTCGACAGGAGCGATTCCTTCGGAATCCTGGACTGGGGCCGGGGCGTCTGGCCGTTCCACAACGAGTGGTACTGGAGCAACGGCGCCGGTTACCTGAACGGGGAAATGTTCGGCTTTAACTTGGGATGCGGCTTCGGCAACACGGACACCGCCAGCGAGAATATCATTTTCTATAAAGGCACGTCCCACAAGCTGGGGAAGGTGGAGTTTCATCTGGGAGAAAACTATATGGATCCGTGGCGCCTGACGGATCTGGACGGGAGGCTGGATCTGACGCTTACGCCGGTGTACGACCGGACGACGCAGATCAAACTTCTGTGGGTGGACAACTGTACCCATCAGATGTTCGGGACATTCGCCGGGACGGCGGTGCTGGACGACGGTACGAAATTGGATGTGAAAAATGTGGTGTCGTTCGCGGAGCATGCGGTGAACAACTGGTAGACGGCGGTATCGCAGGGTGACGCAGGGAGAATCTCTCGTGAAAATTTAATACGACTGAAAAAATCAAGTCGCGTAAAAATCGCATTTTCTACTTGTCAATTCCTGATAAAAGCTATATGATATGTAATATGGTTCGCGTCGGCGGATATCTGCGGAAAGCGAATGAACAACAGGGGGGCATAAGGCCCTTTTGTTGTGATTATGCCGCAGGATTTTTATTTCTATTTAGAAGGTGGAAGAGGATTCATGTTAGCAGGTATTAAGAAATTATTTGGACAGGTAGACATGACGGAAGGGCGCCCCTGGGAGAAGATCGTGCTGTTTACGATCCCCATGCTGATCGGCAACATCGCCCAGCAGCTCTATAATACGGTAGACAGCATCGTCGTCGGGCGCTATGTGGGCGACAATGCCCTGGCGGCCGTCGGCAGCGCGAGCCCGATCTTTAACCTTCTGCTGGTTCTGTTCGTGGGTATTTCCATGGGCGCCAGCATCATGGTGTCCCAGTACTATGGCTCTAAGGATCGGGAGAATCTGTCCCGCACCATCGGAAGTTCCCTGGTGCTGACAGGCGCCGCCTGTATCCTGCTGATGCTCGTGGGTTCGGTGACGATCCGGCCGATCCTGGAGCTTCTGGATACGCCGGCCAGCATTATCGACTGGTGTACCTCCTATCTGCTGATCCTTCTGTGGGGGATCGCGGGACTGGCCTACTATAATATCCTGACCGGTATCCTGCGCGGACTGGGAGATTCGGTGTCGGCGCTGGTCTATCTGCTGATCGCGACGGTCTTAAATATCGTATTGGACATCTGGTTCGTGGCCGGGTTCAAGCTGGGCGTCTCAGGCGTGGCCCTGGCAACGGTCATCGCTCAGATGGTGTCGGCGATCTTGTGCGTGTTCAAGCTGCGGAGGATGACGGCATACTTTGACTTCAAGCTGAAATATTTCATGCCCAACCGGAGTATGGCGACGGTGCTCAAGCTGGGCCTGCCATCCGGCGTGACCCAGGCGATCTTCTCCCTGGCCATGGTCGTGGTCCAGTCCCTGACCAACAGCTTCGGGGAAATGGTCATCGCCGCCAACGTGATCATTATGAGGGTGGACGGCTTTGCCATGATGCCGAATTTCTCTTTCGGAACGGCCATGACCACCTACGCCGGGCAGAATGTGGGCGCGGGGGATTTTGACCGCGTGAAGAAGGGCGCGAAGCAGGGAACGCTGATCGCGGCCTGTACTTCGGCGGTGGTTACGGGGGCTATCGTGCTCTTTGGACATAATCTGATGGCAATCTTTACGGAGACGGAGGCGTTAGTGGATCTAAGCGCCCGAATGATGAATATTCTGGCCGTGGGCTATATCGCGATGGCGGTGACGCAGAGCCTGTCGGGCGTAATGAGGGGCGCGGGAGATACGGTCACGCCTATGTGGATCTCGCTGCTGACGACCGTGGCGATCCGTGTGCCGCTGGCGTATGGAATCGCGTTCGCGACCAGGACGGCGGAGACGCCGCAGGGAGATTATCACTGCCTGTGGGTCTCGCTGCTGGTTTCCTGGGTGCTGGGCGCGCTGATCACGGCGTTCTTCTACGCGAAGGGCGGGTGGAAGAAGAAGGCGCTGCATTGAGAGTCGCGTAAGAGTCGCGTAAGGTCCGCGGAGCGGGCCGCGCTGTTTGCGCTCATGGTTCCGAAGGGAAGTTTTTCTAGGCGCAAAAACGGATGATTTCAGGGCACCGGCAAATTCGCGTGAAATCCTGAAAGGATTTCACGCTCAGGTTGCCTCTGCGCCCGTGGCTTGAGGCCACGGGCTCGACCCTGAAATCGTCCGTTTTTGCGCCAAGAAAAACGAACCCTTCTCCACAAATCGCGCAAACGGCGCGGCCTGCTCCGCTGCGTTTTCGCTGGAATGAAGGAGAGGAGAAGGAGGGGAAACGTTTTTGGTATTTGCGCGGAATGGGGGTTTTAGTAGGAGATGACTTCGTGGCCGGTTTCGGTTACGAGGACCTGGATCTCCCACTGGGCGGAGGGTTTACCGTCGGCGGTGGTGACGGTCCAGCCGTCTTCATCGTCTATGACGACCTCCCAGGTGCCCATGTTGATCATCGGCTCGATGGTGAACATCATGCCGGGGACCATCAGCATATCTTCGCCTCTGGAGGAGACGTAGCTGACCCAGGGATCTTCGTGGAACTCCAGGCCGACGCCGTGGCCGCCGATGTCGCGGACGACCTGGTAGCCGTTGGCTTGGGCATGGTCGTTGACCGCCTGGGCCATGTCGCCCAGGAACCCCCAGGGCTTCACCTGTTCGAGGCCCAGATACATACTTTCCCGGGTGACTTCTACCAGCTTCCGGTTTTCCTCGGATACATTGCCGATCAGAAACATCCGGGAGGAATCGGAGAAATAGCCGCGGAGAATGGTGGAGCAGTCCACATTGATGATATCGCCGTCCATGAGCACTCGGTCCGGCGAGGGGATGCCGTGGCAGACTACCTCATTGATGGAAGTGCAGACGCTCTTAGGGAAGCCTTCGTAGCCCAGCGGCGCGGGAATGGCGCCATACCGGGCAGTTTCCCGGGCGACCCATTCGTCGATCTCTTCGGTGGTGACACCGGCCTTTATGTGTTCCGCCACATAGTCCAGTACGGCGATATTCACCTTTGCACTCTCGCGGATGGCGGCGATCTGTTCCGGCGTCTTGATCATGCTGTGATCGGGGACGATATGGCCCTGATACTGAATGGATGCGATCCTCTGGTCGAAATCGTAGTGGCATTTCTTGTATTTGAGTCCGCTGCCGCACCAGCAGGGACTGTTACGGTTGATCGTGTGCATACAGGAAGCTCCTTAGTCGTCTGTTTTATTCTATTTCATTATACACGGATTTCCGTGGTACTCAATCCTTTTTTGAAAAAACCGGAAGGGACCGTGCGCGAATTTGCGTGACAAAATGGTGCTTCGGCACTATAATACCTGTAAAATGCCGCCGCGGAACGAAGTCCCGCTCTATCTGCCTGCGGGAAAGCGGCGGACCGTATGGACGCGGAAACGGAGGAGAATGCTGTATGACGATCAATGAATATCAGAAGCTTGCGATGACCACGCTGAACCCGAAGCTGGATAAGAAGGATATCCTGATCAACGGCGTCATGGGCCTGTGCGGGGAGTCCGGCGAGGCCATCGATATCGTGAAAAAGCATCTGGCCCAGGGACACGAGCTGGACCGGGAGAAGCTGGTGGGGGAACTGGGCGACATCGCCTGGTATCTGGCGGAGACGGCCACGGTTCTGGATGTGACGCTGGAGGAAGTGCTGACACGGAATATCGAGAAGCTTAAGAAACGGTATCCGGAAGGATTCGATACGGAGAGGTCGCGGCACCGGGAAGCGGAGTGATCTGCGGAAGTTTCGGTTTTCCATGCATTCGCCGCATTGCCAAAAAAATAAAAAAAGGGGCTTGAAATATACCCCATGGGGGTATATAATAAACGCTGGATCCGGAATACCTTTTCGGCCGGGGCAGATGGATATAAGGATGAAGGACGGATCGGCTGCCGGGGAGGCGGCCGAGTCTGGAAGAAAGGAGAATTGCCCATGGAAGAGAATCAATGCGGCTGTCATAAGACCAAGGAACGTTCGGAGAAGGAATATAAGGATCTGATCCACCGCTTAAACCGTATCGAGGGACAGGTGCGGGGGATTAAAGGAATGGTGGAGCAGGACGCGTACTGCACGGATATTCTGGTGCAGGTGGCGGCGGTGAACGCGGCGCTGAACAGCTTTAACAAGGTGCTTCTGGAGAATCATATCCGGAGCTGCGTGGTCCGTGATATTAAGGAAGGCAAGGAAGAAACGCTGGATGAGCTGGTGGGGACGCTGCGTAAATTAATGAAATAGCAGGCAGAATGGAGAAGAAGATCATGGGAGATATTATTATTGTTCTGATCGTTGCGGTTGGTTTGTTTTTCGGCGTCAGGGAAGCATTGAAGCGCAGCAGGAACGGCTGCTGCGGCGGTTCCGTGCCGGAGGCGCCGCAGAAGGAGCTGGAAGGCGAGAAAGTGGGCGAGAAGATCGTCACCATCGAGGGCATGCACTGCGAGAACTGTAAGAACAGCGTGGAGAGACAGATCAACCGGATCGACGGTGCCGTGGCGAAGGTGGATCTGAAGAAAAATATTGCCCGGGTCTCCATGAGCCGTATGGTGGAGGATGAGGAACTGATCCGTGCGGTGGAACGGGCGGATTTTAAAGTGGTGAAGATCGAGACTGCCTGACGGCGGACGCCGATACAGACGGTTCGGATTTCCGTGAGGACAGAGAGTCGGGGACGCATTTTCCCTACTGCTGGAGTTCAGGATGCTCCGGGTAATCCGTGTGGGATTAGGCAATCCGGATGAAAGCGGGCAGGCGATCCGAACGGAATCAGGTAATCCGGCAGGCCCAGACAGTGCAGGGCCAGTTAGCGACAGGTGGAATTTTAGATATGAGTCGATATAAGGAGATGACAGGCAATGCAGCAATATCTTGTAACCGGAATGAGCTGCGCGGCGTGCAGTTCCCGGGTGGAGAAGGCGGTATCGAAGGTGGAGGGCGTCACGTCCTGCTCGGTGAGCCTTCTGACCAATTCCATGGGCGTGGAAGGCACGGCTTCGCCTGAGGCCGTGATCCGGGCGGTGGAAGAGGCCGGATACGGCGCGTCGCTGAAGCAGAGAGGCGGCGCGGCAGGCCGGACTTCCGCGGCCGGCGGCAGGGCGGGCGGCGGTTCCGCATCCGCGGGCGTGTCCGGTGCGGCGGTTTCCGGCGGCGGTTCCATGTCCGAGGCGGAAGAAATGCTCCGCGACCGGGAAACGCCGGTTCTGAAGCGGAGGCTGTTTACGTCGCTGGGCTTTCTGGCCGCGCTCATGTACATTTCCATGGGGCATATGATGTGGGGCTGGCCGCTTCCGGCGTTCCTGGCGGAGAACCATGTGGCCCAGGGGCTTCTGCAGCTGCTTCTGACGGTCGTTATCATGGTCATTAACCAGAAATTCTTTATCAGCGGCTACAAGTCCCTGTGGCACCGGGCGCCGAACATGGATACGCTGGTGGCGCTGGGCTCCACGGCGGCGTTCGGCTACAGCACCTACGCGCTGTTCGCGATGACGGACGCCCAGATGCGGATGGACATGGAAGGCGTCATGGGCTATATGCACGAGTTCTATTTCGAATCGGCGGCCATGATCCTGACGCTGATCACGGTCGGGAAGATGCTGGAGGCCCGATCCAAGGGCAAGACCACGGACGCGCTTAAGAGCCTGATGAAGCTGGCGCCGAAGACGGCGGTGGTGGTCTATGAAGGCGCGGAGACGGAGGTGTCCGTCGATCAGGTGCAGAAAGGCGACATTTTCGTCGTGCGTCCGGGAGAGAATATCCCGGTGGACGGCGTGGTGCTGGAGGGTACAAGCGCGGTCAATGAGGCGGCGCTGACCGGCGAGAGCATCCCGGTGGATAAAACGGCCGGGGATACGGTGTCGGCGGCTACGGTGAACCAGTCCGGTTTCATCCGCTGCCGGGCCACGAGGGTCGGCGAGGATACCACCTTATCCCAGATCATCCAGATGGTCAGCGACGCGGCGGCCACCAAGGCCCCGATCGCCAAGGTGGCGGATAAGGTCAGCGGCGTTTTCGTGCCGGCGGTGATCACGATCGCGGCGGTCACGACGTTTCTGTGGCTTGTGACGGGCCACAGCCTGGGCTTTTCGCTCTCCATGGGCATCTCGGTGCTGGTCATCAGCTGTCCCTGCGCCTTAGGTCTTGCGACGCCGGTGGCCATCATGGTGGGAAACGGCATGGGCGCGCGCCGCGGCGTGATGTTTAAGACGGCCGCGTCCCTGGAAGCGGCCGGGAAAATGGAGATCGTCGCGCTTGATAAGACCGGGACGATCACAAGCGGCGAGCCGAAAGTCACGGATGTGATCCCGGCGGAAGGCGTGACGGAGGAGGAACTTCTGCGGCTTGCCTGCGCGCTGGAGAAGAAGAGCGAGCATCCTCTGGCGAGAGCCGTCCTTAAGCGGGCGGAGGAGCTGGGGATCGCCGGGGAGGAAGCGGAGGATTTCGAGGCGCTTCCAGGCAACGGTCTGACCGGAAGGCTGCATGGGATGTCGCTCTGCGGCGGAAATCTGGCGTTTATAAGCGGGCGGCTTGAAAAGGCGGCCTCGGATACGCTGCGCGCCCGCGCCGACGCGCTGGCGGAGGAAGGCAGAACGCCGCTGTATTTCAGCTGCGACGGCAGGTTCCTGGGAATCATCGCCGTGGCGGATGTGATCCGCGAGGACAGTCCCGAAGCGATCCGGCAGCTTCAGAATATGGGTATCCGCGTGGTCATGCTGACGGGCGACAACGAGCGGACAGCCCGCGCCATCGGCCGTCAGGCCGGCGTGGATCAGGTGATTGCCGGCGTGCTTCCGGACGGCAAGGAGAATGTGATCCGGGATCTGAAGAAGCAGGGCAAGGTGGCCATGGTAGGAGACGGCATCAACGACGCTCCGGCCCTGACCAGGGCGGATATCGGCATCGCCATCGGCGCGGGCACGGATATCGCCATCGACGCGGCGGACGTGGTTCTGATGAAGAGCCGCTTAAGCGACGTGCCGGCGGCCATCCGCCTAAGCCGCGCGACCCTGACGAACATTCATGAGAATCTGTTCTGGGCGTTCTTTTACAATGTGATCGGGATCCCGCTGGCGGCCGGTCTGTGGTATCCCTTATTCGGGCTGAAGCTGAATCCCATGTTCGGGGCGGCGGCCATGAGCCTGTCCAGCTTCTGTGTCGTTACCAATGCCCTCCGCCTGAATCTGTTCGATATGAACAGCACGGCGCGGGATAAAAAAATAAAACATAATAATAAGAATCATAAGGAGGAACGAACTATGACAAAGACAATGAAGATCGAAGGAATGATGTGCGGACACTGCGAGGCCCGCGTCAAGAAGGCGCTTGAGGCCCTTGAGCCGGTGAGCGCGGCCGAGGTCAGCCATGAGAAGGGGACCGCGGTGGTGACTTTGTCCGCTCCGGTGGACGACGCGGCGCTTAAGGCGGCCGTGGAGGCGCAGGACTACACGGTAACGGCGATCCAGTAAAGGCGGAATTTCTTGTTACAGACGGAGACCCATGTATCTGAAGAAGACCGGAACGGCGGAGATATCGGCTGTTTCGGTCTTTTTGGATCGATTGCCGGCGCGGTTACATGGGACTCAGCTCTGAAGAATAAAAATATTACGCAATAAAATAGCCAGATTTCATGCAGGATTCTTTCTGTTCGTGTAAAATGAAAGAAAAAATTTTACATGCAGGAGGAATCCTATGAAAAAGAAAATGAAAAAACGCTGTGACTGGAACCGAAAATCACATAAGCGTGAACAGAAGAAAAAAGACCGTGGGATCGTAGATTTTGCGATGATTCAGGAGCACTTTTTTAAAAACCTGCCTGACTGGATCAATGAAATGGAGGATCCACGGCATGAATCCTATATCACCTACACACAGGCTGATCTCATTTACATGGGGATACTAAAAAATGCCTGCTCCGTGGAAAGCATGCGCCAGATGGAAGAAAAATTTAGTCCCTTTTCCAGAAAAAGTGTGTTTTTATATTTATACACTATTTCTGTATATTCTATCATTATATTGATACAATCATTAGGGTGTTCATCAACACCCTTTTCTTATTATTTCCCATACTAATTTGGAATCTTAATTGTAGTGAGAGTATGATTTTTATATTTATACACTATTTCTGTATATTCTATCATTTTGTTGCTACAATCATTAGGGTGTTCATCAACACCCTTTTCTTATTATTTCCCATACTAATTTTGAATCTTAATTATAGTGAGAGTATGATTTTTATATAAGTAAAGATTTGGGGGTATTCTAATGCCAGATATTTTTAGTCTATTAAAATCTCTAGGCAACGTAGATATAACGAGATACTCAGATTCAGAGATTTTGACACCTCAGAATATAGTATCAGACATGGTAGATTTATTGCCTCAAGAAGTATTTAATCCGGATACTACTTTTTTAGATCCTGCCGTTAAAAGTGGTAGGTTCTTAAAAGAAATATATAACAGGCTTTTTAATAGTCCTCTATTATCGTATATGAATGAAAAAGAGCGTAGAGAACATATACTTCATAATCAATTATTTGGTTTAGCAACGTCTCCGACGGCGGCTACACTATCAAGAGCCATGTTATATGATACGGCAGTGTATAGAGGTAACATAGTTTATGCAGATAATTACATAGCTAGAGTGTCTAACAGTAAAGGAAAAGACATTAAGAAAATCATAGAAGGAGCATTTGCAAAGGACATGACATTTGACATAGTAATAGGAAACCCACCGTATCAGAATGGTAGCACTAGTATATATCCGTATTTCATTGAAGCAGCTTTATGTTTAGCACCGAGAGTTTGTATGATTACAAAAGATAACTGGATTGAATCGGAAGTACTGAAAAGCACTAGAGAAAAGATGATTCTAGCGGGCATATCGGATATAGTACATTATCCAATCCCAAGCGAAGTGTTTAATACCGTAGGTGTAAGCGTTGCTATTTTTTACATAGATAGAGTAAATGAAACAAATACTCATTACAGAAGCGTGAGAAATAAGAAGTTAGATCAAGAATATACAGAAGATTTAACAGGATATAGTTTTATTCCTTGTAGTAAATGTGATTATACAATTACAAAGAAAGTAAAGCCATCCAGTGAAACAGAACTTTGTAAAAATATGGCACCTACAATGCCATTTGGTATAGAAACAAATGGGAAATTAGGACATTCTAAATTAGGATTATATGTAAGTACAACAAGCAAGGCCGATGTAAATCATACTATGCCTATACTGTGGTCTGACGGGGACGCCAGCAAACCATATTTTCTTTATGGGAATGAACTGGAGATAGAAAAGAATAAACATTTGATTAAAAAGTATAAAGCAATTTGTTCTAGAGTAATAAATAAAAACAGCACAGTTATTTGTGGTGTTTGGGGCTTAAAACCTGGGCAGATATGTACGGGGTCGTTTAGCGTTATTTATAGTAGTGATAGTTTGGAATTAACAGTTAATGTAATAAAATATCTTCAAACTAAATTTGTTAGATATTTGGTAAGAATGATAAATGGACAAATGAATCGTATTTCTCCCTATCGTTTCTCATTAGTACCCGATCAAGACTTTTCATCTAACTCTGATATTGACTGGTCTCAGACTGTAGCAGACATTGATAAGCAACTTTATAAAAAGTACAATCTTTCACAAGAAGAAATAGACTATATAGAACAGACTATAAATCCGTATGACTAAACATTGGAATTTTGAACTGACTGTTGCAAGGTAGTTTTTTACTTTGTAACAGTCTCATTTTTTAAGAGGGGAGGTTGTTTTCAAGACATACCATAAAGATTTTCCTTTCAGTCAGTAAGCTATACAGAAAATAAGACATACATATACGAAATGAGTAAACATACTCTTTTGTATTGGTGGGTAGCTTTCAAATTTGAAAGACTATCATATACAAAGGAGTACATACTCTATGAAAAAAGTAATATTTGAACCTAGATATTGTGAAACAGGCATTGATTTTGAACAGTATGTTGTCAAGTTTTTAGAGATACTTCATTTCAATGCGACACGTGTAGGCGGAAATGACGGAGGCGTAGACATTATTGCTACATACTCTAAAGATGGCAGAGAGTTTAAGTTTTATATTCAGTGTAAGTTTTGGAATAATACACTGGGCAATGGCCCGATACAAGAGGTTTATGCAGGAATGCATTTATACAATGATAAAAATGCACATCCTGTTGTAATTACAAACAATCTGTTTTCTTTCAATGCACGAAATTATGCCAGAGAGTTAGGGGTAGAAATCATTGACAAAAGAGAGGTTACACTAATAAACCGTGCTTATCAAAATTCTAAGGCTGACATATATAATGTACCACTTTTAATGAGTATTATCTTGTCAGAGATAACAAAGGAAGCAGAGTTTGATAAGAACCTTAAACAGGCATATTTAAGTGTAGAGTCTGATAGTAAGTCAGAGGCTCAAAAGTTACAGATTGTAACAGAGTTTGACAGAGCAAAAGGACTGATAGATGATTATGAGATATTACAGTTAAAGGCAACAGAGAAGTTGAAAGAAGCTCTTGAAGCAAAAAAGATTGCAGTAATTAAAGGGCTTGAATACGGCTGAAGGGAAATCTATGGTAATGTTCTTGAAGCATTAACCGTGGAAGAAAAGAATGAAAGTATAAAGAAAATTTTTGAGACATGCAACGAAGAGGAATTACAGTCATTAAAGGAGTTTATATTAGACTTTCTGAATATGACTGCTGAAGAAAAGACAAAGGCTCCAACAATTCAGTCAGAACGTCCTAGTAATTGTAAGTTCTGCAAGAGTACAAAAATAATCAGACATGGTAAGATAGCGAATGGGAGTCCCCGTTATATTTGCAAAGATTGCGGTAAGACATTCACCGTCCCTAATTATACAGGTATTAGATATGGTAAGTTGTCAGAAAAGCAGTGGAGAGATTTATTAAAGGGTATTGTACTGAATCTAAGTATCCCTAAACTCTCAGCAATGACAGGAATCAGTAAAAACACATGTTGGACTAATAAGATAAAACTATGTATGGCGATTCAAGAGAAGTACGGGTATCAAGTTGAAGGTTTCAAAGGTACAGTTGAAGCGGATGAATATTATCTTCCTACTTCTTTCAAAGGTAAGAGGGACGCAAAATTCTTTATTTATGAACTGAAAAGAATGCCTCGTCATCATAGAACACTTGCTGAGAAAATAGAGTATCTTGAAAAGAATGGCATATATGAACACTTAGAACTGAACGATCCTGCATATTTGAATGACTTACTATATGGGGATGTCAATGCTAAGAAGCCGGGAATCAGTGATGATCAAGTATGTTTTCTGACATTTGTAGATAGTTCTAATGATGTTTATGTACAGCCAGTTTGTGTTGGAAGATTGAATATTTCTGACATGGAGCCGTTAAAGGGAAAATTTGAACAGGCGAATACACTTGTGACAGATTCGCATAATGCGTATCCATCATTAGCGGCCTCAGAGAATTTATTACACATGCAGATACAGTCTGGGGAACATACTGTTGGAAAATTCAATCTTGGAAAAGTAAATGGTTTACATTCAAATTTGAACAGGTATTGGCCACATAAGTTAGGACGTGCCCCGTCATTGAAGTACATGGATGTTGAAATTATGTTGTTTTGGTGGTTGAATCAAAATGAACAACTGACTGTCGATGAAAAGGTGGACGGACTATATAAAATCCTGTTGGAAGTTTATGGGAAAACGACGGTTGATTACAATTCCATCAGCAAGCATAAGACAAGAATCAATGTAGAGAGGCTCTGTTCAAAGGAACAGGTATAAGATTTGGAACTTTAAGTATGGTAGTACAGACAATTTTGTAGTAAAGGGTAGTTAAGATGGGGGTGATAAAGTTGTAGGAAAAAATTAAGAATAAGCAACATTGTAGTTTATTTATCGGTATGATATATTTGATATACAGTTATAAGGGAATAGACAAATCGTTTGCAAGGAGAAACATTTATGAAGAAATATATATGTATTGCATTACTTGGGGGCGCAATGCTGTTGTCAGCGTGTAAGGCAAATGCAGTCAATCAGGAAAGAGAAACGACGCCGACCGGTTTTTCTGCGGAGGACAGCTACGTATCCGAATCAGTTACGTTCGTATGGGAAGAAGTCGGTTTTGGCGGCGAATTCGTCATTACACTGGAACCGCTTAACACGTTTCAAATGTGCGAAGGACCACTGAGCAGCACAGTCTACAGAGGTTACTTTTACGTGGACGGGGATGTTGTCACGCTGAGATCCGCGACATCGACGGAATATAAGGAGTTCCTGTTCCGCATCAATGATGATAAGACGGAGCTGACGTTTATCGCCGACGGTTCAGATGAACTGCCGTTCTGCAAGCTCGAGGACGGCGCACTTTTCAGCACAGAGTTCCATCATGACGACAGCGAATACTGGGGAAAAAAAGACACGCCGTCTGACAGTGAAGACCCCGGCAAGGCTATCGCTGCTTATATCGGCGACGATGTTACAGGGGTAAAAATAACCCATGTTTTGATGGGTCAATTAACGGAGTGGAACATTGAGGGCAATGACATTGAAGATCTGCGCCTATGGGCAAACGGATTGGAGTATGAGCTTCGAGAATTTGAGGATGGGAACACACCGGGAGACGAAGAAGGTCAAGAGGCATATTGGTTTGAACTGACTGGGGGAGACTATCCGGGGTTTGATTATATCATCTGTGGGCCTGACGATTGTTATTTGCTTATTGAAAGTGACTGGTATGTTGTAAAGAATCCCTCTGACCCACCTGTTAAAGCTCCTTAATCAACTTCCCGTTTGTAGCATAGTCAAAATAGAGGCAGTCCAGAAGATATGGATTGTCTCTTTTTTTGTGCTTCAAAATGACAGGTATCTGTGGAAAATGTATGAATATACATAGCCAGCCGGTGGCTGACAGTAAGAACACATCTTCCTGAAAAGGGAGAAAAATTTAATGAGCAGACCTGCATTGATACGCTGCGGCTGCTGTCCGGTGACCGTGGACTGGAGGAAATGCCCCATTATGATACCCTGAATCATTACCTGGAAAGGTTATCCCCCCAATGCCTGTCAGAGATACGCAGGAGGCTGGTGGTTACCCTGCTGAGGATGAAACAATTCTACCGTGCCAGGCTGTTGGGGAAATACTGGCGTGTGATCCTGGATGGGACGGGCCTGTTTTATTTCCGAGAAAAGCACTGTGAGAACTGCCTGTGTGAAACGGTGAAGGACGCGGAAGGGAAGGAAAGGAGACGGTATTACCATAAAGTTGTGGAAGCAAAGCTGGTGCTAGGGGAGAATCTGGTGATCAGCCTGGGGACAGAATTCGTAGAGAATGAGTCGGAAGATGTGAAGAAGCAGGATTGTGAATTCAACGCGGCGAAAAGGCTGGAGGGGCGGCTGAAGAAGGAATATCCGCGGTTGCCAGTCTGTGTGCAGGGAGATGCGCTGTACGCGGTGGAACCGATGATGCGGCTTTGCCGGAAAAACGGGTGGAAGTATATTTTCACACAGAAAGAGGCAAGGCAAGCCGTGATAGGGGAAAGCTATGCGTGGATAAAGGGAGGAGGAGGAGCAGCCGTTGTAAAAGGCATCGGGAAAGAGCAAGGGACAGGAAGGTATGCCAATCATGTGGAGGAGACCGCGGGAAAGGAAGAAACGATTCATATATATGAGTATGAATATAGGAAAAAGCAGGAGGCGGAAGAAAAAGTGGTCCGATTCCAATGGCTGACAAATATAGAGCTGACGAAAAGGAACCTGGAGGAGATGGTGGAAGCAGGAAGGGGGAGGTGGAAGATCGAGAACGAAGGGTTCAATAACCAAAAGAATGGACTGTACCGGATCGAGCATCTGAACAGCCGGGAAGGGAATGCGATGAAGAACCATTACCTGCTGACGCAGATCGCGGACATCCTGATGCAGGTGTATATGGCATGGAGCCCGATGATCAAAGAGACAGGACAGAGCAAAAAGAATACATCTTCAAGGCTACTGGAAAGTTTTCGCAGACAAACAGTAACGGATGAAGATGTATCCTACATAAAGAGATATACAACAATATATCTCGAATAACAGGAGTATTATAACACAGGCGGTGATAGAATGGAAGATGCAAAACAATAGAATATGCAGAATATACAGGAAAAAGAGAAGGGATAATTGTAGCCGTGCGATGTGGAAAACTATTCCATTATCCAATGTAGATGTTGATAAGTATATTTTTCAGAAAAATGTATGTTCTAGTGGTGGCGTCGCCGGTTTTATTCTTCAGCGCTGCATGGGACTTTTTACGATTGACAGTAAAAGGGGAGAACCGTATAATGAAGGATAGATATGCACGGAAGAGGAGAGTGCGGTTATGGGGTTTAAGGAGGATGTGTCCAGACGCCTGGAATACCTGGGCCGGAAGACTTCCGGGATGCTGGAGGAAGCCAGGCTGCGCGGAAGGATCGGCGCTCTTGAAAGCGAGATAAAGGATCTGTATACGACTGTCGGAACGATGATGTTTTCCATGTGGAAGCACCAGAATGTGGATACCGGCAGGCTGGTGAAGTATTTTGAGGCGATCCGACGGAAGCAGGAGGAGATCGGGGAGAAGAAGGAGCAGATCCTTCAGGTAAAGGCGAGAAGCGCCGGTGAGACGGCGGAGGAAAAGCCGGATAAGGAACCGGCCAGGCCGCTTCTGCCGGATTACGGAGGCAGAATGGCCGAAGGAACTGCCCCGGAGGAACCTGTTTTGGAAGGGGTCGCTCCCGCCGGCGGCGTGGTGATCGAGGAAGAGGACGACGGCGATACGCTGCCAGGTGGGGAGGCGGTATTTGGACAGGAGCGTCATCCGGAAATTTACTGCTCCCGATGTGGGGCGGCGTGTCCGGCGGACGCGAACTTCTGCCGGAAATGCGGCATGAAGCTTAGATGAGGATGTCGGGAGTGGATGTCGGAAGTACAAGGACGGATGTACCCGGGAGGATACGTATGACATGCGGGAAATGCGGGGCGGAGCTTGCGGAAGGGAGCTTCTATTGCGAGAAATGCGGCGCCAGGGTAGAGCCGGATATGACCGGCAGCGGCCGGACTGTCCGAATGGAGCAGGCTGTCTGCCCATATTGCGGCAGGAGCGTGCAGGCGGATGACGTGTACTGCGGATTCTGCGGCCGGGAGCTTGCGGCCGGGGAATACGAGGCTGCGGCCGGGCCGGAAGCGGAAGAGAGACATGAGCTTGTGGCCGGGGAATACGAGGCTGCGGTCGGGCCGGAAGCGGAAGAGAGACATGAGACTGTGGCCGGGCCGGAGGCGAAAGAGACAGATACGGAGCCGGAGGCAAAAGAAGAGAGGCCGGCGGCAGAAGTCGTCGGGCAGCAAACGGCAGGTGCAGAGAAACCGGAAGGTGTCGGGCCGGAGGCGGGAGAGACGGAGTCTGAGCCGGAAGGCGCGGAGCCGGAGGCGGGAGAGACGGAGTCTGAGTCGGAAGGCGCGGAGCCGGAGGCGGGAGAGACGGAGTCTGAGTCGGAAGGCGCGGAGCCGGAGGCGGGAGAGACGGAATCTGAGTCGGAAGGCGCGGAGCCGGAGGCGGGAGAGACGGAATCTGAGTCGGAAGGCGCGGAGCCGGAGGCGGAAGAGACGGAACCTGAGCCGGAACCGGAGGCGGGAGAAGAAGCGGAAGCAGATCCGGAAGGGGAACCGGAACCTGCAGCCGTCCCGGAAGGGGAAACGGAACCTGCAGCCGTTCCGGAAGCCGGATCGGAAATCGCGGCCGCCATGGAAGAGAAACAGAAACCGGCCGCAGCGGAAAAAGCCGCGGAGCTTCTGAAGCGCTTCAGCTACCTCGCGCCTGTGGCGGCAGGACTTGTCTTTTTGCTGGTACTTACGGCGTTTCTGCGGCTTTTTGCCGGCGGCCGGCCGGAAGAAGCGGGGCAGACGAGGGTGATTTATTACCATGAGGACGCGCTTTATCTGGCGGATCTTATGACGGAAGAGCCCCCCGCTGCGATCACGGATTCCTGCCTGGACGTGGGGGTTCCCCCCTATGAGGGCCTGGTAAGCGGCGATCGGATAAGCCGGGACGGGAAATGGCTGTACTGGCGGGAAGAATTTGACGGCGAAACCTTTGATCTGTACCGGATGTCTCTTTTGGACGGTTCCGCGAAGGAAAAGCTTGCGGCCCATGTTTCCTCCTATCAGGTGCCGGCGGATGAGAACGTTCTGTTTGAGCGGGGCGGATCCCTCTATTACTGCAAAGACGCGGAACCGGTCCGCCTTGGCAGGGATATTCTTTTCTGGCAGGCAGACCGGGAGGGAAAGCTTGTCTGCTGGATGGAGAAGACCGGGGAAGACGGCAACGCCTGCTATCTGCAGGCTCTGGCCGACGGATCGGAAAAGGTGGAGCTGGATAAGAATGTGACCGGTTTTTACGCATCCGACAGCCTGAGCCGGTTTATGAGCCTGAAGGGCGGAGTGCTCTATCTGCTGGACGCGTCCGGAGAGAAGGAACGGATCGCCCAGAACGTGGTATCTGTGGAAAGCTATGATCTGGATGAGGGCCGGTTCTACTATATGACGGAGAATCCGGTGCGTCTTGCTTATACGGATGTCGTCCGCGACGATGAGGGCGCGATGACCGAAGAGGACTGGCTTTATGTCAGCGATCTGGGGCAGTTCGAGGTTCCGTACCGGCAGCTGCGCTACCATTGGCCGGAAGGGGATTCGGAGGTCTCGGGCAGATGCTTTTTGGACAGTCAGGACGAAGACGCGTGCGTGTCGGAAGACGGCGCGTACTGCATTTTCAGGGAAGGCCCGAGAATCGAGGATCTGAAGGCGGACTGGTCGGAGTTTAAGGACCGGCTGGAGGGCGGCGATTTCGGAACGCGTCTTTTGGAAACGCTGAACGGGAACGGGCAGTTTTCCGGCCTGCGGCTGGCCGCGGAGGGACGCACGGTCAATGAATATGAGAATGCGGAGCTTCCCGACGGCCGGGAAAGCGCCTGCTATGACAGGGAGAACCGCATCCTTTATCTGTTTATGACTTCGGACGGAGAGGACCGGGGGACGCTTTACAAGGTGCCCCTGACCGGGAGCCGCGCCGGTGAGCCCGAGCCTGTGGATGAAGAGATCGATGGGATCCGGTCCATGACTGCGGCGGATGAGGGGATCTATTATATCAGGGATCCGGGGGCTTACGGCGGCGACCTGTATTTTAACGGGCAGGAGATCGCTTACGATGTCTCCGGCATGTGGATGACGGATGGGCAGCTGGCGTACATTTATGATTATGACAGCGATCCTTCGGGAAACGCGGATTTTTCCCTCGCGCTTTATAAGGACGGGGAGAAAACCGTGGTGGGAAAGGAGATCCTGTGCGCCGACTGCGCGCCGGACGGTACGGTCGTGACGCTTACGGACTTTGACCCGCTTAAAGGGGAGGGCGACCTCCTGTATTTCGACGGAAAAGACACACGGATGCTGGCCGAAGAGGTGACCGGGTTCGTGCCCAGAAATGGGAGCGCTCGGATCCAGTGAATGGAGGCATTATGGAGACCATCAGGATTAAATATTTTACGGATAGGATCGACCGTCTGACTTACATTGACGGCAGATCCGACTGGATCGATCTTCGCTCGGCGGCGGATGTGACCCTTAAGGCCGGGGAATTTAAGCTGATCCCTCTGGGGGTGGCCATGAAGCTGCCGGAGGGCTACGAGGCCCATGTGGTGCCCCGCAGCTCCACCTATAAGAATTTCGGGATCATTCAGACCAATCATTTCGGGATCATCGACGAGAGCTACTGCGGCGACGGGGATCAGTGGTATTTTCCGGCGCTTGCCGTGCGGGACACACAGATCCGCATAAACGACCGGATCTGCCAGTTCCGGATCATGGAACATCAGCCGCGGATCTGCTTTGAGGAAACGGAACGTCTGGAAGGAGAGAACCGGGGAGGCTTCGGCAGTACCGGCATCCGGTAAGCGCAGCCACCTGCCGTGCCGGTATAAGGCGGGAAAGGGCGGCACCGGAGGATCTTCCGTACGGGAGAGGCCGGCGGCCGGGAAAGAGTATGTGCCGCGGATATAAAGGCGGCGGAATGGAGAGCGGAATGAGAAAACGTGCGTATCTGGCTATATGTATGGCCGCGGTTCTTTTGTTGTCCGGCTGCGCCTCGAAGGAGAAATACGAGCTTCGGGAGAACGGGATCCTGCGGATGAACGCGGGCAATTTTCCGGCGGCTGTGCAGCTGTTTGACGAGGCGCTGGAGAAATCGGACGGCAAAGTAGGGAATTTCGAGATCGACGTGCTGAAATACCGCGCCGAAGCGGAATACCGTATGGGCGATTACGAAGCTGCCGCCGAAACCTACGATACGCTCTGGCAGGTGGACGGGGATAAGGAGAAGGCGGAATACCTGTCCCGCTGCTGCGCGATGCTGGTGCTGGACGGCCGGCTGGATCAGGCGAAGGAGCGGTATCTGTCTCTTTATAACCCGCAGCAGCCGGAGGATAAGGATACGATCGAGGTGCTTCTGGTGCTGGGAGCGGCCCTGCGGGAAGCGGACCGCGGCCCGGAGGCGGCGGAACTGTTCCAGCAGGCTGTGGATGACGGCGCGCAGAATGGGGAACTTTATAACCAGCTGGCGTTAAATGAGCTGGAATTCGAAGAATACGATCAGGCGCTGGCGTTTATTGAAAAAGGACTGGCTCTCGGCGACGGCGCCAGGCAGAAGCTGCTTTTTAACAGGGCGGTCGCGTATGAGCGCAAGCTGGATTTTGCTTCGGCCCTTAAGGCGCTTGAGGATTACGCCGGAGAGTTCGGCGCCTCGGAAGAAGTGGAGAAGGAGATCGCATTTCTTAAGACGCGGGCCGACTGAAAGAAGAACGGAGTATTGACAGGAGGAGAATTTGGCGGAATTATATGAGATCAAAGACGTCGAGGATCGGGTGATCCTGCTGGCTGTCGACACAGGCGGCGGTGCGGACACGCAGCAATGCCTGGACGAGCTGGAAGAACTGGTGAAGACGGCGGGAGGCGCAGTCCTGGGCCGCGTGATCCAGAACCGGGAACAGATCCATCCGGGGACGTATTTCGGAAAAGGCAAGATCGACGAAGTGAAGGAGCTTCTGTGGGAGACGGAGGCTACCGGCGTGGTCTGCGACGATGAACTGTCGCCGGCGCAGCTTAAGAACCTGGAGGAAGCCTTGGACTGCAAGGTGATGGACCGAACCATGGTGATCCTGGACATTTTCGCGTCCAGAGCCGGTACGCGGGAAGGCAAGCTGCAGGTGGAACTGGCCCAGCTGCGGTACCGGGCGTCCCGGCTGGTGGGCCTTCGCAGCTCTCTGTCAAGGCTTGGCGGCGGTATCGGCACCAGGGGCCCCGGCGAATCCAAGCTGGAGATCGACCGGCGGCGGATCCACGAAAGGATATCCGTTCTTAAGGAAGAGCTGAAGGACGTGGAGCGCCACCGCCAGGTCCAGCGGCAGCAGAGGGACCGGGGACATACGACAGGAGCCGCCATCGTCGGTTACACCAACGCCGGCAAATCCACGCTTCTCAATTACCTGACGGACGCCGGGATCCTGGCGGAAGACAAGCTGTTCGCGACGCTGGATCCGACGACCAGAAGCCTGCGGCTGCCGGATGGACAGCAGATCCTTCTGACCGACACAGTCGGATTGATCCGCAAGCTGCCCCACCATCTGATCGAGGCGTTCAAGAGCACTCTGGAGGAAGCGAAGTACAATGATATTATCCTGCATGTCGTAGACTGCACGAACCCCCAGATGGAGATGCAGATGCACATTGTCTATGAGACGCTGAAGCAGCTTGGGGTCACGGACAAGGTGATCGTAACCGTATTCAACAAGACCGACAAGCTGGATCACGAAGTGATCCTCAAGGATCTGCAGGCGGATCGCCAGGTAAAAATCTCGGCCAAAACCGGCGACGGCATCCCCGATCTTCTGGAGACGCTGGGGCATATTTTACGCGAGCGAAAAGTCTGTCTGGAGAAAGTATTCAGCTACAGCGAAGCCGGCCGCATCCAGGAGATCCGCAAATTCGGGGAGCTTTTGGAAGAAGAGTATACGGAAGCCGGAATCCATGTACGCGCATACGTCCCCGCCGAACTGTTCGGAAGACTCATCTGAGATATAGTACCATCCCCGGGCGCCCCAAGCCCAATATGGGATTTTACGTCATCCCCGGACGCCCCAAGCCCAATATGGGACATTACATCATCCCCGGACGCCCCAAGCCCAAAATGAGATCTTACGTCATCCCCGGATGAACCAAGCGTCGGGAGTGTCGTCCGCGGAAGGTGAATTTTGCGAACGGCTGAAAATTCCTGATGAACAGTGATTTGCGTTATGACGAAAAATGGACCTGTTTGAGCGAAGCGAGTTGTCCATTTTTCGTCATGCTCTTAGCAAATTGCTGTGAATCCGGAATTTTCCCGTGAGCAAACCTGAACCTTCCGCGGACGACACTCCCGACGCGCCCCATTCGCGACACACCCCTCCCGCAATGCGCTCCCCCCAAAAAACGCGAATTCCCTCCCCATAAACTCTACGCAAGTCAACTCTACCATCCCACCCAAATTATCAGACGATACAGCCCAAATTCAGCACAATATCTAGCACGGAAAAATTTTTAAATCTAGATATTGTGTTTTCTTTTATCCTCTGCTATAATGATATGAGCGGCGCTTCTGCGGCAGTGGGGGCAGACAGAATTCAGAACAAGAAGCGGACAGATGAGAGGACCCGAGGCGGGAAGAAAGGGGATTTATAATGATCAGCGTAGTAAAGCGAGACGGCGAGGTTGCGGAGTTTAATCTGAGCAAGATCACAGAGGCCATCAAGAAGGCATTTAAGGCCACAGAGAAAGAATTCAATAACGAGATCTTAGAGCTTCTGGCTCTTCGCGTGACCGCGGATTTCCAGAGCAAGATGAAGGACGGGAAGATCACCGTGGAGCAGATTCAGGACAGCGTGGAGCATGTGCTGGAGCAGGCCGGCTACACGGATGTGGCCAAGGCATACATCCTTTACAGGAAGCAGCGCGAGAAGATCCGCAACATGAAGAATACGATCCTGGACTACCGTGACGTGGTCAACAGCTACGTGAAGGTTGAGGACTGGCGCGTGAAGGAGAATTCCACCGTCACCTATTCCGTCGGCGGCCTGATCTTAAGCAACTCCGGCGCGGTGACCGCCAACTACTGGCTGTCCGAGATCTACGACAAGGAGATCGCCGACGCCCACCGTAACGCGGACATCCACCTGCACGACCTGTCCATGCTGACCGGCTACTGCGCGGGATGGTCCTTAAAGCAGCTGATCGTGGAAGGACTCGGAGGGATCCCCGGCAAGATCACGTCCTCCCCGGCCAAGCATCTGTCCGTGCTGTGCAACCAGATGGTCAACTTCCTCGGCATCATGCAGAACGAGTGGGCCGGAGCGCAGGCGTTTTCCTCCTTCGATACCTATCTGGCGCCGTTCGTGAAGGCGGACAACCTGGATTACGACGGCGTGAAGAAGTGCATCGAATCCTTCGTTTACGGCGTGAATACGCCCAGCCGCTGGGGCACCCAGGCGCCGTTCTCCAACATTACGCTGGACTGGACCGTGCCGGACGATATGGCGGAGATGCCGGCGATCGTCGGCGGCAGGGAGATGCCGTTCAAGTATAAGGACTGCAAGAAGGAGATGGATATGGTCAACCGCGCCTTCATCGAGACGATGATCGAGGGCGACGCCAACGGCCGCGGCTTCCAGTATCCGATCCCGACCTACTCCATCACGAAGGACTTCGACTGGTCCGAGACAGAGAACAACAAGCTCCTCTTTGAGATGACAGCCAAATACGGTACGCCGTATTTCTCCAACTATATCAACAGCGATATGCAGCCCAGCGACGTTCGCAGCATGTGCTGCCGCCTGCGCCTGGATCTGCGCGAGCTGCGCCGCAAGACCGGCGGCTTCTTCGGAGCGGGAGAGAGCACCGGTTCCATCGGCGTCGTCACGATCAATATGCCCAGGATCGCTTACCTGGCCAAGGACGAGGCCGATTTCTACAAGAGGCTCGACCGGATGATGGATATCTCCGCCAGGTCCTTAAAGACCAAGCGCGAGGTCATCACGAAGCTCCTGGACAACGGCCTGTATCCGTACACGAAGCGTTATCTGGGAACCTTCGAGAACCATTTCTCCACCATCGGACTGGTGGGTATGAACGAGGTCGGCCTGAACGCGAAATGGCTCCGCAGGGATCTGACCCATCCGGAGACCCAGCAGTTTACGAAGGACGTGCTGAACCACATGCGCGAGCGCCTGTCCGACTATCAGGAGCTGTACGGCGATCTGTACAACCTGGAGGCCACGCCGGCGGAGTCCACCTCCTACCGTCTGGCCAAGCACGACAAGAGCCGCTATCCGGATATCATTACCGCCGGGAATGAGGGCGATACGCCTTACTACACCAACAGCTCCCATCTGCCGGTGGATTACACGGCGGACATCTTCGACGCGCTGGATATCCAGGACGAGCTGCAGACCCTCTACACGTCCGGTACCGTGTTCCACGCGTTCCTGGGCGAGAAGCTGCCTTCCTGGAAGTCTGCGGCCAAACTGGTGCGCACCATCGCCGAGAACTACAAGCTTCCGTATTACACGATGTCGCCGACCTATTCGATCTGCAAGGATCACGGCTACCTGATCGGCGAGCATTTCACCTGCCCGATCTGCGGCAATGAAGCCGAGGTCTACAGCCGCATCACCGGTTACTACCGTCCGGTGAAGAACTGGAACGCGGGCAAGACCCAGGAGTACAAGAACCGTACGACTTACGATGTGGCGCACTCCGTGCTGAAGAGAGGCGGAGACGCGGCGGTTCATGTGGCGGATACGGTGGCGGAGAAGACGGCCCAGGCGATCCTTCGCAGCGCGTCTGCGTCCGGGGCCCCGGCGGCGTCCGGTGAGTCCGCCGGGAGCGCGTCATGCACCGCGCCGGGAGCCTATCTTTTCACTACCAAGACCTGTCCCAACTGCAGGATCGCCAGGGAATTTTTAAAGGATGTGGATTATCAGGTAATCGACGCGGAAGAGAATCCGGAGCTTTCGGATGCGTTCGGCATCATGCAGGCCCCGACGCTCGTACTGGTGAAGGACGGCAAGATAGAGAAGTTTGTGAACGCAAGTAATATAAAGAAGTTTGTGGACAGCCGAAAGTAACCGGCTGTATGCAGGGTACGCAATACTGCGGCAGCGGATTTATGATATGTAGAAAGGGGGCCAAACGATGGCAAAGAACAGAATGGTCGGCGAATATCCGGTGATCGGGATCCGGCCGACGATCGACGGGCGCAGGGGAGCGCTGGATGTCCGCGGGGATCTGGAGGATCAGACCATGAACATGGCCAGATCGGCTGCGAAGCTATTTGAGGAAAATCTTTGTTATTCCAACGGTGATCCGGTAAAGGTGGTCATCGCCGATACCACCATCGGGCGCGTGGGCGAGGCGGCGGCCTGCCAGGCGAAGTTCGAGAAGGCGGGCGTGGCCATCACGCTGACCGTGACGCCCTGTTGGTGCTACGGCGCGGAGACCATGGATATGGACCGCAACACGATCAAGGCGGTCTGGGGCTTCAACGGCACGGAGCGCCCCGGCGCGGTGTATCTGGCGTCGGTGCTGGCGACCCACGCGCAGAAGGGGCTTCCGGCTTTCGGGATCTACGGCCATGAGGTCTGCGACGCGGACGACACCTCGATCCCGGAGGATGTAAAGGAGAAGCTTCTGCGGTTCGGGCGCGCGGCGGTGGCGGTGGCTACCATGCGCGGCAAGTCCTACCTGCAGATCGGTTCCATCTGCATGGGCATTGGCGGCTCCATTATCGACAGTGATTTCATTGAATCCTATCTGGGAATGCGCGTGGAGTCCGTGGACGAGGTTGAGATCATCCGGCGCATGACCGAGGGCATCTACGACCACGACGAGTACGAGAGGGCGCTGGCCTGGACGAAGAAGAACTGTAAGGAAGGCTTCGACAAGAACCTGGAATTCATCCGCAAGAGCCCGGAGCAGAAGGAGAAGGACTGGGAGTTTGTGGTGAAGATGATGGTCATCATCAAGGAGCTGATGAGCGGCTGCGACAAGCTGGACCCGAAGTTCTCCGAGGAGGCCATCGGCCATAACGCCATCGCGGCCGGCTTCCAGGGCCAGAGGCAGTGGACCGATTTCTATCCCAACGCAGACTTCGCGGAATCGCTTCTGAATACTTCCTTCGACTGGGACGGCGCGAGGGAGCCCTACATTCTGGCGACGGAGAACGATGTGCTGAACGGCCTGGGAATGCTTTTCATGAAGCTTCTGACCAACCGGGCGCAGATCTTTGCGGATGTGCGTACGTTCTGGAGCCCGGAGGCGGTGAAGCGGGCTACCGGTTATGAGCTGGAAGGCGCGGCGAAGGCAAACGGCGGCCTGATCCACCTGATCAATTCGGGCGCGGCCTGTCTGGACGCCTGCGGAGAGGCGAAGGACGCGGACGGAAACGGCGTTATGAAGCAGTGGTGGGAGGTAACGGAGGAGGACCAGAAGGCGATCCTTAACGCGACCACCTGGAACCCGGCGGACAACGGCTACTTCCGCGGCGGCGGCTATTCCTCCCGATTCCTCACAAGGGCCGTGATGCCTGCGACGATGATCCGTCTGAATCTGGTACGCGGCCTCGGGCCGATGCTGCAGATCGCGGAAGGCTGGACCGTGAACCTTCCGGACGAGGTGTCGGACGTGCTTTGGAAGCGGACCGACTACACCTGGCCCTGCACCTGGTTCACGCCCCGCTGCGACGGCAAAGTGGGAAGTCCGTTCGCGACGGCCTACGACGTGATGAACCACTGGGGCGCCAACCACGGAGCGATCAGCTACGGCCATATCGGCGCGGATCTGATCACGATGTGCTCGATGCTGCGGATCCCGGTGGCCATGCACAACGTGCCGGTGGAGAAGATCTTCCGTCCGGCGTCCTGGAACGCGTTCGGCATGGATCCGGAGGGCGCGGATTACCGGGCCTGCGCGGCGTACGGACCGATGTACAAGAAATAAGCAGGAGCGTTTTGGAACGGGGAGGGCATATGCTCTCCCTGTTTTGGCGAAAATGTATTTTATTTTCGATCAGCATGGCTGGTGCCTCAGTGAAAATCTCAGTCGTAGGATGTTTGGCAAAAAATGCAATTTATTTCTAATCAGGGCTTGAAAAATCGGCAAAAACCACATAGAATAGATTTTAATGGAGACGTGTCTGCAAGGAACGGCTCCCCGGCCTATGGGCCTTATATCACAGGAAAAGGAGAGGATTCATCATGAAATTCATCGTTGAGACCAGTGCGCGTCACATTCATCTGACCCAGGCTGATCTGGAGACCCTGTTCGGCGAGGGCTACCAGCTGACCAAGAAGAAAGACCTGTCCCAGCCCGGGCAGTTTGCCTGCGAAGAGAGAGTTACCATTGTGGGAAGCAAGAAGGAACTGAAAGGCGTATCGATCCTCGGCCCGGTGAGAAAGGCCACCCAGGTGGAGCTGTCCCTGACCGACGCCCGTTCCATCGGCGTTGTGGCTCCGGTTCGTGAGTCCGGCGACGTTGCCGGCAGCGGCGCCTGCAAGATCGTCGGCCCGAAGGGCGAGATCGAGATCACCGAGGGCGTGATCGCGGCGAAGCGCCACATCCACGCGACCGTTGCGGACGCGAAGGAGCTGGGCGTGGAGAACGGCGACATTGTAAGCGTGAAGATTGACACCGATGGCAGAAGCCTGATCTTCGGCGACGTGGTTGTCCGCGTGAGCGACAGCTATGCGCTGGCGATGCACATTGATACCGACGAGTCCAACGCGGCCGGCTGCGCAGGCGTTGTGATGGGCGAGATCGTGAAATAAGCATTGCGTACTGAGCGAGCGCGAGCTGCAGGCGAAGCGTGAGGTTAGTGCGAAAGCCGTTCATGAGTCATCCCAAGAGATGTCTGCGGTGCAGAGAATGCAGGCCATAAGGCGAGCGTGAGGGTAGACGAATGAACGTACCGTACGAATAACAGTCGAATTCCAAACACGGGCTGCCGTGCATAAGGCAGCCCGTGTGAAGTCATATTGCATACGGAAGAGAAAGGCTGCAGGCGCGCCGCGCCGCCAGCCAGTATGATTGAACAAAAAGGAGAGTAGACCAAGATGAAAATATTAGTCGTTAACTGCGGAAGTTCTTCTTTAAAATATCAGCTGATCGACATGGACAATGAGGGCGTGATTGCCAAGGGCCTCTGCGAGAGGATCGGCATCGACGGTTCCAAGCTGACCCACCAGCCGGCGGGCAAGGACAAATATGTCGTTGAGAAGCCCATGCCGGATCATCATGTAGCCATCGAGCTGGTTCTGGAAGCTCTGCAGGATAAGGAGCACGGCGTGATCGCCAGCACCGACGAGATCACCGCCATCGGCCACCGCGTGCTCCACGCGGGCACCAAGTACAGCGATTCCTGCCTGGTCACCGAGGACGTGAAGGCAGTCATCCGCGAGTGTTTCCCGCTGGGGCCGCTGCACAATCCGGCCAATCTGATGGGAATCGAGGCCTGCGAGGCCGCCATGCCCGGCAAGCCCAACGTGGCCGTCTGGGATACGGCGTTCGGCATGAAGATGCCGGAGAAGGCTTATATGTACGCGATCCCCAAGGAGTATCTTGAGAAATACAGCATCCGCCGCTACGGCTTCCACGGCACCAGCCATATGTTCGTGTCCGGCGAGGCCATCAAGTTCGGCGGGCTGGATCCGGAGAATGCGAAGGTCATCGTCTGCCACCTGGGCAACGGCGCCAGCATTTCCGCGTCCATCGGCGGCAAGTGCGTGGACACCAGCATGGGCCTGACCCCGCTGGAAGGCCTGATCATGGGCACCAGAAGCGGCGACATCGACCCGGCCGTCGTGCAGTTCATCTGCAACAACGAAGGCAAGACCGTGGACGAGGTGCTGAACATTCTGAATAAGAAGTCCGGCGTTCTCGGCATGAGCGGCGTATCCAGCGACTTCCGCGATCTGGGCGCGGCCGCCGAGGCGGGCAACCATGACGCGCAGGTAGCCCTGGACGCGTTCATTTACCGCGTCGCCAAGTACATCGGCGCTTATACCGCGGCCATGAACGGCGTGGACGCCATCGCCTTCACCGCCGGCGTGGGCGAGAACGACAAGAAGACCCGCAAGGCCGTCTGCGCTTACCTGGGATACCTGGGCGTGGAGATCGACGATGAGGCCAACGACGTGAGAGGCAGGAACGCGGTGATCTCCTCCGCCAACTCCAAGGTCAAGGTCATGCTGATCCCGACCAACGAGGAGCTGGCCATCGCCCGCGAGACCCTGCGGCTGGTGCAGTAATTTAACATCCGCGCCGGACGGGCGGAAGGACGAATGCGCAGGCGGCGCCGACAGCTTAAGGCAGATGCGGAAAAGGCCGCGGTCCGGCAGTGCGCCGGTAAGCTGCGGTCATGAAAGCATATTTCTGCGCCGGCGTGAAAAAACCAGTTGACAAACATTGCGCCCCTTTGTATAATGTTAGGGTGCGTGTTAGGAGTTATTATGCAGATAAACCTGACCGAACTGTTTACCAGAGACGGGAAAGAGCTGGATGTGACCGTGAATTTGGACATGGCCAGTCTCCGTACCCCGGAAGGCGAGTATGAACTGGCGGAGGCGGAGCCGGTGAGGCTTCACTTCGTGAATGCCGGAGACCGGACGCTGACGGCGGAAGGAAGCGCGCAGCTGGCGCTGATGATTCCGTGCAGCCGCTGTCTGGAACCGGTGAAGGTTCCATTCTCCCTGGATCTCGCGAGAACGTTCGATATGAAGCTGTCTTCGCGGGAACGGGCCGAGGCTCTGGAGGAACAGCCCTATTTGCAGGGGTACACGCTGGATGTGGATCAGCTGGTATGCGATGAGTTGTATCTGAACCTGCCGATGAAGGTCCTGTGCAAGGAAGACTGCAAAGGGATTTGTAATAGATGTGGGGCCAATCTTAATAAGACCGCCTGCGACTGTGACAGGAGTTCGTTGGACCCAAGAATGTCTGTTATCCAGGATATTTTCAATCAGTTTAAGGAGGTGTAAACCATGTCTATCTGCCCAAAGAACCGGACTTCCAAGGCCAGGAGAGATAAGCGGAGATCAGCCAACTTTAAGATGGGTTCCGTGAATCTGGTCAAGTGCTCCAGATGCGGCGCGCTGATGATGCCGCACAGAGTCTGCAAGGCCTGCGGAACTTATAATAAGAGAGAGATCGTCAAGGTTGACGAGGACTAATGGATGTGTGACGTGCGGTAACGCGCGGAATCCGGCTGTCGGAACGATCCGGCGGCGTGATTAAGATATTCAGGGCGGTGCAGTCGTAAGACTGCGCCGCTTTTGCTGCGCCGGCATTTAAAACCGCTGGCGGTTGTTTTTTTGGCATTTTCGTGCGAATAGAGTACCGGCGATGCCCCGAGCGTATTGTGCCGGTGTGCTTTCAACATTATGGCGGAATTCAGAAACGGGCATCCGAAACATTATTTCCGTGTGAAAAACTGGTTGATTTCTATTTTGATATGATATATAGTAGGGATAGATGAATCCGAAGGACTAAAAGGAGCGGCGGAAATGATCAGAGTAGCGGTAGACGCCATGGGAGGCGACAACGCCCCGGGCCAGATCGTGGCCGGAGCCGTGGACGCGGCGGCGCAGCGGACGGATATAGAGGTTCTGCTGGTGGGACAGGAGGCTGCGGTCAATGCGGAGCTTCAGAAGCATTCGTATGATAAGACCAGGATCCGCGTGGTGAATGCGGCGGAGGTCATTGAGACCGAGGAGCCGCCGGTGAACGCGATCCGCCGGAAGAAGGATTCTTCGATCGTGGTGGGTATGAATCTGGTGAAGCGGGGTGAGGCGGACGCCTTCGTCTCGGCCGGAAGCTCCGGGGCCGTACTGGTCGGCGGACAGGTGATCGTGGGACGCATCAAAGGCGTGGAACGGCCGCCGCTGGCGCCTCTGATCCCCACGGAGAAGGGCGTGTCCCTGCTGATCGACTGCGGGGCCAATGTAGACGCCCGGCCTTCCCATCTGGTACAATTTGCCAGAATGGGTTCTATCTATATGGAGAATGTCATAGGTATCAAGCATCCGAGGGTTGCGATCGTCAACATCGGCGCCGAGGAGGAGAAGGGCAACGCCCTGGTCAAGGAGACATTTCCTCTTCTGAAAGCCTGTGAGGATATCAATTTCATCGGCAGCATCGAGGCAAGGGAGATTCCTCATGGGTACGCGGACGTGATCGTCTGCGAGGCGTTCGTGGGGAATGTGATCTTAAAGCTTTACGAGGGAGTCGGCGCGACGCTGATCAGCATGGTGAAGAAAGGTATGATGACCAGCCTGCGCAGCAAGATCGGCGCTCTTCTGGTGAAGCCGGCGCTTAAGACGACCCTGAAACGGTTCGACGCCAGCGAGTACGGCGGCGCTCCGCTTCTGGGACTGAACGGACTGGTGGTGAAGGCCCATGGGAATTCGACGGCCACGGAGATCAGTCATTCCATCATCCAGTGCGTTTCCTTTAAGGAGCAGGATATTAATGGAAAGATAAAAGAAAGTCTGACGGTGGGGGCCCCCGAGCCAGGCGGGTCAGACGGACAAATCTGAGGGAGAAAGGAGTGACGCAGAATGGAATTTGAGAAATTACAGAGTATAATCGCAGAAGTCCTCAATGTAGACGCCGAGGACATTACCATGGCCACGACTTTTGTAGATGACCTTGGTGCAGATTCTCTGGATGTTTTTCAGATTATCATGGGAATCGAAGAAGAATTTGATATTGAGATTCCCCAGGATGCTGCGGAGAGCATCGTGACGGTGGGCGACGCAGTCGAGCAGATCAAGAATCTGGCTAATTAAGAGGATTGAGAGGTGAGCAGGCGCTGCGGTGGCTTAAGAACCCATACGCAGCGCTTACTTTTGTAAGGAGGAGTTTGATGAACAGGGATTTGCGCAGGCTGGAGCAGGAAGTCGGCTATATTTTCCGGGATAAGGAGCTGTTTAAGCGGGCCATGACCCATAGCTCCTACGCCAACGAGCACCGGCTCTCGAAAGCGGACTGCAATGAGCGGCTGGAGTTTCTGGGGGATGCGGTGCTGGAGCTGGTATGCAGCGATTATCTGTACCGGACCTACGGGGATAAGCCGGAAGGGGAAATGACGAAGCTGCGGGCCAGCATCGTGTGCGAGCCCACGCTGGCGCTGTGCGCCGAGGAGCTTAAGCTGGGAGAGTATCTGCTTTTGGGAAAAGGCGAGGAGGCCACGGGCGGCCGGGGCCGCGCGTCGGTGGTGTCGGACGCGATGGAGGCACTGATCGGAGCGATCTATCTGGATGGTGGTTTTGCTAGTGCAAAGGAGTTTATTCACAGCTTCGTACTGAACGATATCGGGCATAAGCAGCTCTTTTATGATAGCAAGACTATCCTGCAGGAGATGGTGCAGGCGGAGGACGAAGGCGAATTGAGCTACGAGCTTCTGCGGGAGGAGGGGCCGGACCACAATAAGCGGTTCGAAGTGCGGGCCCTTGTGGGGGAGAAGGAAGTGGGCCGCGGTACGGGCCGCACAAAGAAGGCGGCGGAGGCCATGGCGGCTTACCGGGCGATCCTTGAGCGAAAGAAAAACGCGGACGGCTGAACATTTACAGACGAAAGAATATGCGGGTGAGATATGTATCTGAAGAGCATAGAGGTACAGGGCTTTAAGTCCTTTGCCAATAAGATCGTATTTGAATTTCATAACGGAATTACCGGCATTGTGGGACCCAACGGCAGCGGTAAGTCCAACGTGGCGGACGCGGTCCGGTGGGTGCTCGGCGAGCAGCGCGTAAAGCAGCTGCGGGGCGCCAGCATGCAGGACGTGATCTTCTCCGGAACGGAGATGCGCAAGCCCCAGGGTTTCGCCTATGTGGCGATCACACTGGATAATTCCGACCATCAGCTGGCCATCGATTACGACCAGGTCACGGTCGCCCGCCGGATCTACCGTTCCGGTGAGAGCGAGTATCTGCTGAACGGCAGCGCCTGCCGCTTAAAGGACATCAATGAGCTGTTCTACGACACCGGCATCGGCAAGGAGGGCTACTCCATTATCGGTCAGGGCCAGATCGATAAGATCTTAAGCGGTAAGCCGGAGGACCGGCGCGAACTGTTCGACGAGGCCGCCGGCATCGTCAAGTTCAAACGGCGCAAGAGCATTGCCGTAAAGAAGCTGGAGGACGAGCACCAGAATATGGTGCGGGTGGAGGATATCCTGTCGGAGCTGGAGAAGCAGGCGGGGCCTCTTAAGAAACAGTCGGAAACCGCGCGGGAGTACCTGCGGCTGCGGGATGAACTGAAGCTTTA
This sequence comes from uncultured Lachnospiraceae bacterium, assembly GCA_947589095.1. Classification (GTDB taxonomy): domain Bacteria; phylum Bacillota; class Clostridia; order Lachnospirales; family Lachnospiraceae; genus UBA3402. Next base: position 36,224 of record CANQBX010000002.1, on the reverse strand, counting down.
CGATGTGAACCTGTTTCTGAATGAAACGGAAGCTCTGCAGTCCCAGTTAAAGGAGCTTGCGGAGAAAGAGGAGATCGTCTCTGCCGATCTTTCGGAGACCCGGGAGGAGTCGGACAGGCTCCGAACTACCTATGAGGAACTGGATCGGGCGATTGCGGAGTTAAGCGGCCGGATCGAAGAAAACCGGAACCAGCGGAATATGGAGGACGTTCTGAAAGGGAATCTGGAAGGCCAGATCAACGTCCTGTTGGAACAGATCAAGACGGAGCAGCTGAACGCCGAACATCTCAGCCAGAGGATCCAGGCGATCGACCGGGATGTGGCCGGGAAGCGTGAGCAGATCGGTCAGTACCTGGCGGATAACGCGGACATTGCCGGACAGGCGGAGGCCAGTCAGAAGAAGCAGGAGGAAGCGGAAGAGGATCTTCGCCAGGCGGATGAGAGGATCATGCTGCTGGACGCGAGGATCGAAGGCTATAAGGCAGGCATTATTACCAATCTGAATGAACGCGCCTCGCTGACTGCCAGGCAGCAGCATTATATGACTATGCTGGAACAGGTGCAGGTGCGGCATTCGGAGGTGGCTCAGCGCCTTCTGCGGATCAAGAGCGACGAGTCGGCCCAGGCGGAGTTAAAGGATTCGGCCCAGGCGGAGCTTCGGCAGGCGGAGGAAGAGATCGCCGGACTTACCGCGAAGCAGGAGGCCTGCGCGGAGGAGATCGCCGGCTGCGAGCAGCAGAGCCGCCGCTTAAGCCGGAGCCTGAACGAGAAGCAGCAGGAATACCGGGCGGATTACGCCAGACTGGAATCGCTCAGGAATCTGGCGGAGCGTTACGACGGCTACGGCGGCAGTATCCGGCGGGTCATGGAGGTCCGCGACCGGGTGAAGGGCGTCCGCGGCGTGGTCGCCGATATCATTACCACGAAGAAGGAATACGAGACGGCGATCGAGACGGCTCTTGGCGGCAGCATCCAGAACATTGTCACGGATTCGGAGACGACGGCCAAGCAGCTGATCGAATATCTGAAGAAGAACCGGTACGGCCGGGCGACATTTCTCCCTCTCGACAGCGTCGGGAGGAACGGAAGCTTCGGCCCGAAGGAAGCGCTTAAGGAACCGGGAGTACTGGGCCTTGCCAGCCAGCTGGCGGAGGCGGACAGCCAGTACGCGGGGCTGGTGGAATATCTTCTCGGACGCGTCGTGGTGGCGAAGGACATCGATCACGCCATCGCGCTGGCGCGCAAATACAAGCATTCGCTGCGTATCGTTACGCTGGAGGGCGAGCTGTTAAGCGCCGGAGGATCCATGACGGGCGGCGCATTTAAGAACAGCAGCAATCTCCTGGGACGCCGCAGGGAGATTGAGGAGCTGGAAAATCTCTGCGAGAGGATCCGGAAAGAGACAGAACGGCTGCAGGCGGATCTGGAACTGAACGAGAGCGTTCTTGCCCAGAAGCGGGAAGAACTGGAAGAGATCAAGGCGGCTCTTCAGAAGACCTATCTGCGGCAGAACACGATACAGATGAACATGGCGCAGCTGGAGGAGAAGATCCAGGATATCGCCGATTCCGGCCGGGATCTGGTCATCGAGAACCGGCAGCTGGAGGAGCAGGCGCTGGATCTTAAGAAGAACCAGGAGGAGCTGTCCGCCGACGTAAAGGGCCTGGAGGATCGGAATCAGCAGGCCAATCAGGATATCGAAGAACTGACGAAGAAGCTGGAGGAAGAGCGGAGCCGCCGCGAGACCATGGCCGAGTCCCTTTCCGCCATCCGTCTGGAGACGGCCAACCTGCTGCAGAAATACGGATTCGTTCAGGAGAATGTGAACCGTGTGAATGAGGAGATCCGCCGTCTGGAGGAAGAGAAAGCGGAGCTGTCCGCGGGCAGCCATGACACAGATGCGGTGATCGGCGGAAAGCAGCAGGAGATCGAGGGACTGAAGGAACATATCCGGGCGTCGGAGGAGCATAAGGGCCGGCTTGACGCGCTGATCGAACAGGACACGGCTGTGAAGGATGAGCAGTCGGCGAAACAGAAAGGCCTGTTTGAGAAGCGGGAGGAGCTGTCCGGACGGCTGGCCCAGCTGGATAAGGACCAGTTCCGGCTCCAGAGCCAGCAGGAGAAGGTGAATGAGCGGCTGGACCGCCATGTGGATTACATGTGGACCGAATATGAGCTGACGTTTACCACGGCCGAGGCGTTCCGCAGCCCCGAGCTTCGTTCCGTGCCGGAAATGCGCAGGCACACCGAACAGCTGAAGGCGGATATCCGGGCTCTCGGGAATGTAAATGTCAACGCCATCGAAGACTATAAGGAGGTCTCCGAGCGCTACGAGTTCATGAACAGCCAGCATGAGGATCTGGCGAGGGCGGAGGCGACCCTGCTTCAGATCATTGAGGAGCTGGACGCCGGGATGCGCAGGCAGTTCACGGAGAAATTCCACGATATCCGGCAGGAATTCGATAAGGTGTTTAGGGAACTGTTCGGCGGAGGCCACGGTACGCTGGAGCTGGTGGAGGACGAGGATATCCTGGAGGCCGGCATCCAGATCATCGCTCAGCCGCCCGGCAAGAAGCTGCAGAACATGATGCAGCTGTCCGGCGGCGAGAAGGCGCTGACGGCGATCTGCCTGCTGTTCGCGATCCAGAACCTGAAGCCGTCGCCGTTCTGCCTGCTGGATGAGATCGAGGCGGCGCTGGACGATTCCAATGTGGAACGGTTCGCGAAATACCTTCACAAGCTGACAAGGAATACGCAGTTCATCGTGATCACCCACCGGAGAGGCACCATGGTCAGCGCGGACCGGCTCTACGGGATCACGATGCAGGAGAAGGGCGTGTCGGCCCTGGTGTCGGTGAATCTGATCGAGGATAAGCTGGATAATTAGCAGCGTGCCGCCGGACGGCGGGACAGGAAAGTGAGAGAAGGAGGACAGCCATGGCGGAAGGAAAAAAGGGATTCTTTGGAAGACTGGTGGAAGGTCTTCAGAAGACAAGAGATAATATCGTGTCCGGGATCGATTCGATCTTTTCCGGATTTTCGGCCATTGACGACGACTTCTATGAGGAGATTGAGGAGACCCTGATCATGGGGGATCTGGGGATCGCCACGACCATGAAGGTGATGGAGGATCTGCGGCAGCAGGTGAAGGAGCGGCATATCAAGGAGCCGTCCGAGTGCAAAGCGCTTCTGATGGACAGCTTAAAGCGCCAGATGGATCTGGGTGAGAACGCTTACGAATTTGAGAACCGGAAGAGCGTCGTGCTCGTGATCGGCGTCAACGGCGTCGGAAAGACCACCTCCATCGGCAAGCTGGCCGGGCAGTTAAAGGACCAGGGCAAGAGGGTGATCCTGGCGGCGGCGGATACCTTCCGCGCGGCCGCGGTGGAGCAGCTGACCGAATGGGCCGGAAGGGCCGGCGTGGAGATCATCGCCCATCAGGAGGGATCCGATCCGGCCGCGGTGGTCTACGACGCAGTGGCGGCGGCCAAAGCCCGCGGCGCGGATGTGCTGATCTGCGATACGGCCGGCCGTCTCCACAATAAGAAGAATCTGATGGAGGAGCTGAAGAAGATCGACCGGGTTATAACCCGGGAGTATCCGGACGCTTACCGGGAGACGCTGGTGGTGCTGGACGGCACCACCGGACAGAACGCCCTGGCCCAGGCAAGGCAGTTCATGGAAGCAGCCGATGTGACCGGCATCATCCTGACGAAGCTTGACGGGACGGCCAAGGGCGGCATCGCCGTGGCGATCCAGTCGGAGCTGGGGATCCCGGTCAAATACATCGGTATCGGCGAGAAGATCGACGATCTCCAGAAATTCGACGCGGACGCGTTTATCAACGCGCTGTTTGCGTAGATACGAGCAAGGCGTCGCTGGCGCCCTGCTCGCATGGAACTACGCCTGCGCTGCGATTGTGCCAGAGGCACCGCTGCGCGGACAGAACGCACAGTAAGCGGCAGTTATGGCGGGAAGCGCAGATTATAGATAGAAGAGAAACAGGAAGAGAGGAATGATTTACCATGATGACACTTGAGAGTTTCGAGGAAGCAACCGAAGTTGTAGGAAAAGTGATCCAAGAGACCAAGCTGGTCTACAGCGAATACTATTCCGAGCAGACCGGCAACAAGGTTTATTTCAAGCCGGAGAATATGCAGTATACCGGCGCGTACAAGGTTCGCGGCGCCTACTATAAGATCAGCACCCTGACCGCCGAGGAAGAGAAGAACGGCCTGATCACTGCTTCCGCCGGCAATCACGCCCAGGGCGTGGCCTACGCCGCCAAGCTGGCCGGCGTGCCGGCGACGATCGTGATGCCTACGGCGACGCCGCTCATTAAGATCAACCGCACGAAGAATTACGGAGCGGAAGTGATCCTTTACGGAGACGTTTTCGACGAGGCCTGCGAGTACGCGAAGAAGATCGCCGAGGAGAGGAAGATGGCATTCGTCCATCCTTTCGACGACCTGGCCGTGGCTACGGGGCAGGGAACCATCGCCATGGAGATCATTAAGGAACTGCCCACCGTGGATTATATCCTGGTGCCCATCGGCGGCGGCGGCCTGGCGGCCGGCGTATCCACGCTGGCGAAGCTTCTGAATCCGAAGATCAAGGTCATCGGCGTGGAGCCGTCCGGGGCTAACTGCATGCAGGAGTCCCTGAAAGCCGGCCATGTGGTCGCGCTGAAGTCGGTCAGCACCATTGCCGACGGCACGGCCGTCAAGTGCCCCGGAGAGAAGATTTTCCCCTACATTCAGGAGAATGTAGACGATATCATCACCGTGGACGACAACGAGCTGATCGTGGCCTTCCTGGATATGGTGGAGAACCACAAGATGATCGTGGAGAATTCCGGCCTTCTGACCGTGGCCGCCCTGCGCCATATGGATGTGAAGAAGAAAAAGATCGTATCCATCTTAAGCGGCGGCAATATGGATATCATTTCCATGGCATCCATCGTCCAGCACGGCCTGATCCAGCGCGACAGGGTCTTCACCGTCTCCGTGCTTCTGCCGGATAAGCCCGGACAGCTGGCCAAGGTGTCCACGCTTCTGGCGGAGCACCAGGGCAACGTCATCAAGCTGGAGCATAACCAGTTCATCAGCATCAACCGCAACGCGGCGGTGGAGCTGCGGATCACGCTGGAGGCTTACGGCACCGATCATAAGAATGAGATCGTTCAGGCGCTGAACGACGCCGGATACCGGCCGAAGGTAGTGAAATCGACGGGAGCGTTCTAGCGCCGGGACGTTCTGGAGCCGGGACGTTCCGGAGTCGGGACGTTCTGGAGCCGGGATGTTCCGGAGCCGGGGCGCTTCTGGAGCCGGAGCGTTCTAAAGCCGGAGGCGTTTTGGAACTGCGGGCAGCGGCGATTCGTTTTATGTCAGTATGCAAATAGGATGCCGGCACTGAGCCGGATAATAAGACGGAATATTATAGAATATTTCGTCTTATTTTTATAAATCGATAGAATTTTTTGTTAAAATATGCTATACTGTAGAGACTAACCGGCAAGACAGAGGGAAAAGGAGGGCTTCGACATGATGATTGAACTTGGCAGGGCGAAACGGCAGGTTATTCAGTCGATCTGCGAAGGAAGCAGGGACGTGCTGCTTCGGGGCGCGGCGGAAGGCGCGATCGGCCGGGTATGGGTTCCCCATCTGATAAATCCCTCCTACTGTCTGGTGGTAGTCGGCGATTTCGCTTATCTTCTCGGTCTTCCGCCCAGGGGTGAGAAGGCGCTGGATCTGAAGGGCCAGATCTTTGAGTCGGCGCAGCAGGCGTTTCTCTATCCGCAGGATGAGCGGTGGGCCGACTGGCTGGAAGAACAGTTTCCGGCTCAGTTGCGTATCGTGACCCGCTACGCGCTTAGGAAGGACGAGCATCATTTCGATCTGGAGAAGCTTCGCGGCTATGTGAAGTCGGTGCCGAAGGGCGTCCGGATCCGAAGGATCGATGAGCGGCTTTATCATCAGGTCATGAAGGAAGAATGGAGCCGTGATCTCTGCTCGAATTTCGACACGGCCGAACGGTTCATGAAGTACGCGTTCGGCTATGTGGCGCTGAAGGGCCGTGAGCTGATCGCCGGCTGCTCCTGCTACGGCGTCAGCGAGGGAATGATGGAGATCGAGGTGGACACGAGGAAGGACTGGCGGCGGAATGGCCTGGCCCTGGCCTGCAGCGCGGCGTTTGTCCTGGAGTGTCTGGACAAGGGCCTGGTTCCCAACTGGGACGCGGTCAATCTCCAGTCCGTGGGACTGGCGGAGAAGCTGGGGTATGTATTTGAGAGAGAGTACCAGGTGTATCGTTTAAAGGAAATGGAGGAGAGGTAGCTTATGGACAGAAAAACAATGTTTCAGGCAGTGGATCACACGCTTCTGGCGCAGGGGGCCACGTGGGAGGAGATCCGGCAGCTGTGCGACGACGCGGTAAAATACGGCACGGCGTCCGTCTGCATTCCGCCGTCCTATGTGAAGCGCGCGAAGGAATACCTCGGTGGCAGGATGGCGGTCTGTACGGTCATCGGGTTCCCCAACGGTTACAACACGACGGCGGCCAAGGTATTTGAGACCGAGGACGCTCTGGAGAACGGCGCCGACGAAATCGACATGGTCATCAATATCGGCGATCTGAAGGATAAGAATTATCAGAAGATCCTGGAGGAGATCCGCTCCATTAAAACGGTCTGCGGCGACCATATCCTGAAGGTCATAATCGAGACCTGCCTGCTGACCGACGAGGAGAAGGTGAAGATGTGCGGGATCGTCACAGAGGCGGGAGCGGATTACATCAAGACTTCCACCGGCTTTTCGAAGGCGGGAGCTACGTTCGCGGATATTAAGCTGTTTGCGGAGCATGTGGGACCGGGCGTGAAGATGAAGGCGGCGGGAGGCATTTCGTCCTTCGCGGACGCGGAGGAATTCCTGCGCCTGGGCGCGTCCCGGCTTGGAACCAGCCGTATTGTGAAACTGGCGAAGGCAGAGGAGGAATCCTATGGACAGGAAAAGTCTGATCCGAGCGGCTATTGAGAACCTGCCGAATTCCTATGCTCCTTATTCTCATTTCCATGTGTCGGCGGCGTTACTGTGTAAGGACGGAACCGTCTATACCGGCTTCAATATTGAAAACGCCACCTATACGCCGACGGTCTGCGCGGAGCGGAGCGCGTTCTTTCGGGCGATCAATGAAGGAAAACGGGAGTTTGAAGCCATTGTCATATGCGGCGGCTTAAACGGCGTGATCGCCGATTACTGCTCGCCCTGCGGCGTCTGCCGGCAGGTGATGAAGGAATTCTGCGGGCCGGATTTCCGGGTGATCATGGCAAAATCGGAAGAGGATTATATCGAGAAGACGCTGGAGGAGCTTCTGCCGCTGTCGTTCGGAGCGGAGATGCTCGGAAAGTAACGCGGCGGATGATAAAAAGGGGATAATGAGTTATGATAAGAATGTATGATCTGATCGAGAAGAAGAAACACGGCGGCGCTCTTTCTGAGGAAGAGATCCACGCGATGGTGACCGGCTATGTAGCCGGGGACATTCCGGACTACCAGATGTCGGCCATGCTGATGGCGATCTATTTTCGGGGAATGAACGCGCAGGAAACCACATATCTTACTATGGAGATGGCCCATTCCGGCGATACGGCGGACCTGTCGGGGATCCAGGGCATCAAGGTGGATAAGCACAGCACCGGCGGCGTGGGAGACAAGACCTCCCTGGTCATCGGTCCGATCGCGGCGTCCCTGGGCGTTAAGATCGCCAAGATGTCGGGGCGGGGGCTGGGCCACACCGGCGGGACCCTGGATAAGCTGGAGTCGATTCCGGGGCTTACGACAAGCATCGATAAGGAGCGGTTCTTTGAGATCGTGAACGCGACCGGCATCGCCATCATCGGACAGACCGGCAACATGGTTCCGGCGGACAAGAAGCTTTACGCCCTTCGGGATGTGACGGCGACGGTGGACAGTGTGCCGCTGATCGCCTCGTCGATCATGAGTAAGAAGCTGGCGGCCGGCAGCGACGCAATCGTTCTGGACGTGAAGACCGGCAGCGGCGCGTTCATGAAGACGCTGGAGGATTCCGTTGCCCTGGCGAAGGAGATGGTCGCCATCGGCGTCGGCGCGGGACGGAAATGCTGCGCGCTGATCACAGATATGGATGTGCCGCTCGGCCGCGCCATCGGGAACGCCATGGAGGTGCAGGAAGCCGTTCAGACGCTCCGGGGCGAAGGCCCGGCGGACCTGACCGAGGTATGCCTGCAGCTGGCCTCGAATATGCTTTCTATGGCCGGGAAGGGGACCATTTCCGAATGCCGCGCGCTGGCGGAGAAGGCCATGGCGGACGGCAGCGCCGTGGATGTGCTGGCGGCCATGGTGAAGGCTCAGGGGGGCGACCCGGATTATATCTATGATACGTCGCTGTTCCGGAAGGCGCCGTACCGAAAGGAAGTACCGGCTCCGGCGGACGGATATATCACCCATATCGATACCGAGGGCTGCGGGCTCGCGTCCACAATGCTGGGAGCCGGACGGGCGAAGAAGGAAGATACCATCGATTACAGCGCCGGGATCTATCTCCATAAGAAATACGGCGATCCGGTGAAGAAGGGCGACGTGCTGGCGGAGCTGTACGCCTCCGATGAAGCGCTCTTTGCGGGGGCGGAGCAGAAGTTCCTGGCTTCGTATACGATCGGCACGCAGCCGGCGCCGGAGAAGAAGCTGGTCTACGCCCGGGTAACGAAAGACGGCGTGGAACGGTTTTGAGTTATGTCGCTTTTACTAATTTTGACAGTTATTTCCACACTTTTTTGTGAAAAATTGCTTGCCAAGAAGACGCTTCTGTAGTATAATAAGCGCAATAGAACAGATGTGATTCCTGGGATGTGCGACAACTCTTACTTTCTTTGAACCTACATTGTGACAGAAGGGATTCCTATATTTTTCGGTGGATGTCAGGCCTCCGTCAGCAGTGGAAGGCAGAAGCCGGAGTGCGGTTGCCCACCTAGCTTGGCTAGGCGTCAAATAGTAAGAACCGGCATCTTGGGAGTTACAAATGAAAAAAGCAGCGAGCGATCGCTGCTTTTTGTGTCGGAGGGGAAAACGCTGGGGCGGCATGAGGATCCCGCTGACCGGGTTTTGCGTATGCAGGTTTTCCGTATGGCTTGCGTCCTCCGGCAAAATATGCTATTCTATAGGGGGGTGGAGATCCTCTGCGATCTTCTCCGGAACAAAAGAGGCAGACAATATATTTCCAAGGAACGGGGCATACAGATGAAGGATCATAAATATGGCAAATACATCGTGTGGGGAGTAACGGCATTTCTTGTGATCGTATCCTGTATTCTGGTGGCGCTGCTGCTTCTGCGCTGGCAGGCGGTCAGGGGCGCGATCGGCGTGATCAACGAGATCCTTGCGCCGATCACCTATGGCGTCATTCTGGCTTATCTGATGTCGCCGGTCTATAACCGGCTGTACGGGTGGACGGGAATGCTGCTCGGGAAGGCGGTGAAGAAGCCGGAACGCAGAGCCTCCTTTTCCAAGGCGCTGTCCACGGCGGGAAGCCTGCTGTTCCTGGCGGCGGTCATCGTGGGCCTGATCTCGATGATCATTCCTACGGTCGTGGAGAGCATCATGGGGATCGTGAATTCCATTCCTTCCTATGTGCAGAAGATCTCCAGCTGGATCCAGACCATATTTGCCAATAATCCCGAGGTGGAGGCGGCGGTGATGAACGCCTACCAGCACAGCGTGGACCGGCTGCTGGAATGGACCAGATCCACAGCTAACTGGATGCCGAACCTGGAGACCGCTTTGAGCAGCGTCTATTCCGGCGTCATGGGGATCGTCAACCTGACAAAGAACAGCCTGATCGGCGTGATCGTCATGATCTATCTTCTGAATATCAAGGACACGCTGACCGCGCAGGCGAAGAAGATGGCTTACGGCCTGTTCTCCCTCGGCTTTGCCAATGAGCTGGTGGAGAAGTGCCGCTTTGTCCATAAGGTGTTCGGCGGGTTTATTCTGGGCAAGCTGATCGATTCCCTGATCATCGGGATCCTGACCTTCGTCATCATGAGCCTTCTCAGAATGCCGTATACCATGCTGATCAGCGTGATCATCGGCGTGACGAACATCATACCGTTCTTCGGACCGTTCATCGGGGCGATCCCGAGCGCGGTCCTGCTCCTTCTGGTGAGCCCGAAGCAGTGCCTGATCTTTTTGATCCTGATCCTTCTGATCCAGCAGTTTGACGGGAATATCTTAGGGCCGAAGATCCTGGGCAACTCCACGGGGCTGTCCAGCTTCTGGGTGCTGTTCTCGATCCTGTTCTTTGGCGGTATCATGGGACCGGTCGGAATGATCATCGGCGTACCGACTTTCGCGGTGATCAGCCGTCTTGTGACGGAAGCGGTGGAGAAACGTCTGAAGAAGAAAGCGTTGTCCGTCAATACGGATGATTACAGGGGACTGAAGCATATCGACGAAGACCGTAAAACTTTTGTCAGGTAGGGGTGTATGAGGAGAGGAAAAGGTATCGTGTGGATGCTTGGCATTTCCCTGGCAGCGCTGGCGCTGGTCATTGCGATCCTTTATAAGGAGAGGCCGGTGCGGGAAGGGATCTCAAGAGCCGCGGCCTGTAAGGCAGCGGTTCTTTTTTTAACAACGGCGGATGCGTGCCGGGCGGAGGCGGAGACGGAAGACTCGTTCTTCGCGGCGGCAGACCAGCGGCAGTGGTATGTGAAGTATATGGACTGGCTGTACCGCCGCGGGCTGCTTTCCGGGGAAATGACGCCGCCGGGAAGCCGGACGGCGGAGGGCCGGCTGACGTATGAGGAGGCGGACCGGCTGGCAGAAGGACTTGCGGAAGCGGTCTGGGGAGAAAAGGGCGCCGTGAAGAGCGCAGAGGTTCTGCCGGAGACAGATCCGCTGGAAATGACAGAAGTCCTGTCGGTGGCGGGAGAGGTTAGGCCGACTACGGAAGATTTGCCTGAGACAAGGAAAAATCTGCGGGGAACGGCGGAAATTTTGTCGGAGACCGCCGGCGGGGCGCGGCAGGATGCGGAAGGACTGCAGGAAATAAAGCGGCGGCTGACGGATATTGTGCGAAGGACGAATCGGAATCGGGATAAGCCGATCCCCGCGGAGCGCTTCTGGGAGATGTACGGGGAGCTTTGCGGAATGGCGGCGGAATCGGATAGAAGTGAGGGATCGGATACAGATGTGGAACCGGATGAGAATACCGTTCCGGTGACTGAGGAAATCCTGCAGATCATCGGCACGCCGGACAATGTGGCGGACGCGCCGGCCTGGACCGTTTATACCGATCAGGGTATTTACGGTTTCGAGGGGCTGGGCCTGGCCGGATACATAGACTGCCAGATCCGGGTGCTGGCGAAGGACCATGAGCTGATCCGTGTTATGGAGATCGTTTCGGAGGAAGTCGTCTGCCGGAACGTATGGATCGTAAGCGCTTCTGCGGCAGCGATTACCGGTTTTGCCGGGGACTGCATGCGGGAGTTTGCGGTCGAAAAGGAGCTGGCGCAGGCAGGGGATCTGGCTGGTCAGCTGGCCGATCTGCAGATGTCGGGCGGCAGGGTGGAGCGAATCGCGTTAAAGCGGGAGAAGCTTACCGCGAAGGTTCTGGCCGTCCGGGAGGATGCCATCGAACTGGAAGGCTACGGAGAGATCGGTCTTGATCAGGACTTCTGCGTCTATAAGACATACGGGGAATTTGAACGGCAGGATATTTCCCGGATCCTGGTGGGATACGATACGCAGGAGTTTATCGTGGCCGATGGAAAAATATGCGCCGCGCTGATCGTGAGAAGCTTCGGCGCGGAGTCGATCCGCGTGCTGATCACGGACACCGGTTTTCATTCCATTTTCCATCCGGAGATCCGGCTGGAATTCCTAAGCGGCGGAATCATGCGGCAGGGGGAGAAGGAGACGGTTTTCCACGCGGGAGAGAGCGTCGTGCTGACGGCGTGGAGCGGCAGCGGGCAGGAGACCGAGGCTGGTTCGGACGAAGTCGTGAGCGGGATATCCGGGGAGTCCGAAGAAATCGTGAGCGAAGCGGCCGGCCAAACGGTCGAGGCTATGGGAGGAGCGGCCGATGTATTGGGTGAAGCTGTGAGCGAAGCGCTCGGGGAGCTGGGAAACGCAGATGACAGCACAGCCGCTGCGGCGACCGGGGTGATTCCTGGGCGCATCGTGCTTGCACCGTCTGACGGACGAGTCGTTTTCTGTCCGGCGGATGAAAGCGCCGGGATCCGCGTCGCGAGCGTGACGCGCGGGCAGGGCGCGCCGGTCTGTCCGGGACGTCTGGAGGTGTCTTGTGAGGAGAGCGGTCTGGTGCTGGTCAATGAACTGTATATGGAGGATTATCTGAAACGTGTGCTTCCCAGCGAGATGCCGCTCAGCTACGAGACGGAAGCCCTTAAAGCCCAGGCGGTCTGCGCCCGCACCTACGCGTACCGGCAGATCCGTGGCAATTCCTGCCGTCAGTACGGCGCCCATGTGGACGACAGCACCCATTATCAGGTCTACAATAACAGCGATACCGGCCGCGAGGCCGCGGAAGCGGTGGACGCCACCTACGGGCAGATCCTGATGTACGGCGACAGCGCAGCGGAGACCTACTATTTCTCTACCTCCTGCGGCCATACGACGGACATGGGGGCCTGGGGGCAGGAACCGCAGCGTACGCCGTACCTGCACGCGGTGGAGGTGCGGCCGGACGGAGGTGCGATCGAGACGGGCGGCGCTGCGGATGCGGACAGCGGCGCTGCGGAGAATGGAATTGCCGGGGACGGCCCGGTGGTGAACGGCGAGTGGTATGACGGCGTGAAGACGGCCGCTTTGGACGGCGAAGCAGCCGGATCATCCGACCCGTCCGGTGAAGAGGCGTTCGCCGCGTTCATCCGGGCGGGCGGGAGCAGCGGCGGGCAGGCCGATTTCGAAGCTTCGTGCAGTATGTACCGCTGGCAGACGCGGATCACCGCCTCGCAGCTTCAGGAAAATATTCCCGACATCGGCCGGATCACGGACGTGCAGGTCGCCGTGCGAGGGGCGGGCGGCGTGGCGCAGCGCGTGATCGTGACCGGTACCGGGGGAACAAAGGAGATCGAGGGCGAAAGCCGGATCCGCGCGGCGCTTGGACACCCCGGTTCGGTGATCACGAAAGCCGGAGGAAGCACCTTAAGCGGCTGGGAAAGCCTTCCCAGCGCGTTCCTATCCATCGAAGGCGGAACGGCGGAAAATGGAGAACCGTGTTGGACTATCTACGGGGGCGGTTACGGCCATGGCATCGGCATGAGCCAGAACGGCGCGCAGGCCATGGCGAAGCAGGGCTGGAAATATGGGGACATTCTGGATTTCTTCTATGCGGGGACCAGAATGGAGACCGTGTATTGAATACGATGCAGAAAGGTCATTATGGAACGTATAGTAAATGGGAGTGATTTAAGCCTGCCGGAACTGGCCGTCTATAACTGCCGGTCGGAGGTGCAGCTTATGCGGTATTATGAGCCGCAGCCGGGACTCTTCATCGCGGAAAGCCCGAAGGTGATCCTGAGGGCGCTTGACGCGGGATATGCGCCGTTGTCGCTTCTGGCGGAGCGGAAGCTGCTTCGGAAGGCGGGAGGATTCCCGGAGGAGGAGTCCGCTGCCCGCGAAGATACTTCGGAAGAGGCGGCCCTTTCCGGGGATGGGGAAGCGGCCGGACTGCTGCAGGAGATCCTGCGCCGCTGCGGGGATGCGCCGGTCTACAGCGCGGGTCTGGACACGCTGACGCAGATTACCGGCTTCCGGCTGACCCAGGGCGTGCTTTGCGCCATGCGTCGGAGAGAACTGCCTTCGGTGAAGGAAGTCTGCGCCGGGGCAGGGCGTATCGCTGTGCTGGAGGACGTGACGAACCAGACGAATATCGGAGCGGTGTTCCGCAGCGCGGCGGCGCTGGGATTCGACGCGGTGCTGCTGACAGGAGACTGCTGCGATCCGCTGTACCGGCGGTCGATCCGGGTGAGCATGGGGACGGTGTTTCAGATTCCGTGGACGTATATGGACGGTGGAAAGAGCGGGGAAGCTGCGGCCTGTGAAAACGGTATGAAAGAACGGCAGAGCAGAAATCCGGAACCGGACGCGAAGCGGAAGTCCGGCAGCGCGCCGGACCGGATAAATACCGGAATGCCCTGGCACGCAGATTATGTATCCCGCCTGCAGAATATGGGCTTCGCCGCAGCCGCCATGGCTTTGCGGGAGGATTCCGTGCGGATCGACGACCCCCGCCTGCTGGCGGAGGAGAAGATCGCGGTCATACTCGGCAATGAGGGAAGCGGCCTCAGGGACAGCACGATCCGCGCCTGCGATTACACGATCCGGATCCCGATGGCCCATGGCGTCGATTCCCTGAATGTAGCCGCGGCCGGCGCGGTGGCGTTCTGGCAGCTGGGGCGGAAGTGAAGACGGCGCAAAATTAATAGCTGTAAAAGAAGCATGAGGCGCAGAGGCTACTTGCTGTGTTTCATGCTTTGTGTATCTCTTAGGAAATTTTTCCAAAGGAGATAATATTTACAGTTTGATATTGACAATATGATATTAAAATGATATCATGAAAATATCAACCCAGGTAAGTACTCGGTGCGGCTGTCAATCTATTCGCGGGATCGCACAGAAGTACAGAAAACACCATAGTGAAGCACGCACCATAGTACAGCACACAAAGAGCGCGGAAAAGTACCGTGCATAGACAGCACAGTGCACAGAATGGAGGTAAAATCATGAAGGAGAAAGTATTAAACGGCAATCGGAACGGCATGCAGATGCTTCTGCTTTTCGGCCTGCTTTACATCGCGGCGGTCGTGACGATCGTGATTGGCGGATTGCAGCTGGATCACGGCTCGAAGACACTGGGAGCGGTTCTGCTTAGTGTGGGCATTTTCTGGGCGGTAATAGGATGGATTCCTTTCTGCGGCCTGACGGTCATTAAGCCGCAGGAGGCGGTGGTGCTGACGCTGTTCGGCAACTATGTGGGAACGCTTAAGGAGCCGGGATTCTATTTCGTCAATCCCTTCTGCTCCGCGGTGAATCCCGCGGCGAAGACAAGACTTCGGCAGAGTGGCGATGTGGACGGCGACGGGGGGAAATCCATGCCCGTGATCGTGGCAGGCAGTTCGTCCGGCGCGGGCTCCTCGGAGACGCCGAGCAAGAAGATTTCCCTTAAGATCATGACGCTGAACAACAACCGTCAGAAGATCAACGACTGCCTTGGCAATCCCATCGAGATCGGCATCGCGGTCATGTGGCGGGTGGTGGATACGGCGAAGGCCGTGTTCGTGGTAGATAACTACAAAGAGTATCTGTCCCTGCAGTGCGACAGCGCCCTGCGCAATATCGTCCGCATCTATCCCTACGACGTGGCGCCCGGCGTGGATACCACCGGCGACGGCGTGGCCGACGAGGGGAGCCTGCGCGGCTCCAGCGAGATCGTGGCGGCCCGCATCCGGGACGAGATTCAGGAGAAGGTGAAAGAGGCCGGCATCGAGATCATCGAGGCTCGGATCACCTATCTGGCTTATGCGCCGGAGATCGCGGCGGTGATGCTGCAGCGGCAGCAGGCCTCGGCCATCATCGACGCCCGGAAAATGATCGTGGACGGCGCTGTGGGTATGGTGGAGATGGCTTTGGAGCAGTTAAGCAAGAAGCAGGTGGTGGAACTGGATGAGGAGCGCAAGGCGGCTATGGTCTCCAATCTGCTGGTGGTTCTCTGCGGCAACCGGGACGCCCAGCCCATCGTGAATTCGGGCAGCCTCTACTGATATGGCGGATAACCAGAAGAAGCAGATCCCGCTGCGCCTGTCGGCCAAGCTCTACGACGCCATCGCTGCCTGGGCGGAGGACGATTTCCGGTCGGTCAACGGCCAGATCGAATATTTGCTGACCGAATGCGTGCGGCAGCGGAAGAAGAACGGAAAATACGTATCCGAGCATCTGGATGAGCCGCCGGAGCTGGATATTGAATAGAGGAGTACGCTCATGACGCGCGAGGAAGTATTGACATACGTAAAGGAACAATACGGAACCGAACCGGATTATCCGTGGTGCGGCGATCCGGACAGCGCGGTCCTGCGTCACGCGGACAGCCGCAAATGGTACGGCCTTCTCATGTATGTGAGCCGCCGCAGGCTGGGGCTTGCGGAGCCGGAACCGGCGGATATCCTGAATCTGAAATGCGATCCGGCCATGGGAGACATACTGCGGGCGGAGCCCGGCATTTTCCCGGCCTACCATATGAATCACACGGAATGGATCTCCGTCCTTCTGGACGGAACCGTTCCAAAGGACCGGGTCATGGATCTGATCGACTTAAGCTACGCGCTTACGGCCTCGAAGAAGAAAAAGGAGCGTCTGCGCGGCCCGGTGGACTGGATCATCCCGGCGAATCCGAAGTATTACGATGTGGAAGCAGGCTTTCGGGAGAACCCCGTGATGGAGTGGAAGCAGACCGCCGATATCAGGGTGGGAGATACGATTTACATGTACATGGCCGCCCCGGTCTGTGCGGTTCTCTATAAATGCAGGGTCGTCGAAGCAAATATTCCGTATTCCTATGAGGACGAGAACCTGACGATCAAAAAGGCCATGAAGATCGAGCTTCTGGAACGCTACGCGCCGGACCGCTTCACCCGCGATTTTCTGAAAGGCTTCGGCGTCTACGCGGTCCGCAGCCAGCGGAAGATCCCCCACAGCCTGAGCTGTGAGATGAGCGGGCGGCCGGGCTGAGCATAGAAGCGGAGTTTCGGAACCTGTGCCCGATGCCGCAGGACAGCCCGGGTTCAGCGGGCAGCCTTCTCAAAAGAGAAATTCATTATCCGGATAGACCCGGTCGATCTCCTCCCGCTGCTCAGGCGAGCAGACGATGTTGTTCAGCCTCGGGAGCCGGTCGAGTCCCTGATAGTTTATGACGTCGGCCCCGTGTATCTCCAGCCGGGTCAGGTTGGGAATGGCGTCAAGATTTGAGAAATCATCAATCTTCATGCCTGCCAGCGCGATATGCCACACGCGCGGCAGGTTATTATTTTCTCCCATTTCAAACAGCGATTCTCCGTCCCCCCAGATACCCAGGTATTCCAGATTCTCCAGCCCCTGAATGTCTTCCAGCTTCAGGTTGTGGGAATAGTAGAAGGTGAGGGAGGTCAGCGGCAGGCCGTTTAGTTCGCTTAAAATATTGCTGTCCATCCGCTTCAGGAACAGGGAGTAGAGGTTGGGCAGGGCGCGAAGCTGGCTGTAATCCGTAAGCTCGATCAGGGACAGGTCCAGGACGACGATGGGACCGCCCGCCAGCTCCTCGATGGAAGTGATACCCCCGCAGCCGCTGAGATTCAGCTCGTTCAGATTCGGCAGCGTGGCGACGGAAGCCAGATTTGTGATCGGCAGGTCCGGAATCATCAGCGTCCGGATGCTGGGATTGTTCTCCAGCGGTGAAAGATCCGTAAGCGGATTGTAGCCGAGGCCCAGGTAGGAGATCCGCGTGTCCTTAAGCAGGGAGATATCGTCGATATTCTGATTGTAAAGGCACAGGGTGTGCAGGGAAGGCATATGCACGATGTCTTCCAGCGAGGAAATGGGGCCGCTCTGCAGGAATTTTCCGCTTTCCTGCGTCCATTCGTCGTAGAACATGGGAGTGTCCCCCCTAAGCCACAGATAGCTGTCGTCCACATAGATCTCCAGCCCCATAATATGGATCGACGTGATCTTGGCCAGTTCGCCCAGCGTCAGGTCCCTGTCCCAGACCTGCAGCTGCCTTCGGACCGCCTCCTCGATCAGCGGTTCCGTAAAATGGTAGATCTGGTCCGGATCCGTCTCCGCAGTATCTGCCGTCAGCGGGTCGCCGGAAAGGGCGCCTGCCTGTCCGGAACCGGGCAGCCGAAGGCCGCCGTTTTGCGGGGAATACAGGATCAGGACGGAAAGTACCAGCACGGCCGCGGCAGGAAGCGCAGCGAGCCAGGCGGGGATCCGCCGCTTCCAGAAAGGAACGGAGCCGTTCCCGGCGCGGTTCTGCTCCTGCCGCAGAAAGGAATACTGCGCCTCCAGAAGATCCTTCTGGAATTCCTGTACGGACTGGTAGCGCTTATCCGGGTCGAAGCGGGTGGCTTTTTCGATGATCGGGCGCAGCAGGGCGCCGGTCTCGCCGAGACATTGCTCTGTCGCCTGGTACTCGCCGGTCAGACAGTAGAGCAGGAGGATGCCCAGGGAATAAACGTCGCTCCGCGCGTCGGTCCTCTTAAAGCCGAACTGTTCCGGGGGCGCCGTGAGCTGTGTGCCCATGACCAGGGTGTCGCTGTCCTTGCTGTTGTCAAAATGTCTGGAAATGCCCAGGTCGATGAAATGGCAAACGCCTTTCGCGTCTACGACCACGTTCTGCGGTTTGATGTCCCGGTGGATAATGCTGGGCTTCATGGAATGGAGAAACGACAGAAGTTCGGTCAGCTGGATCATATAGTGGAAGACCTGCCGTATGGGCAGTCCCGGTTTTTCTTTGCAGGATTCGCATAATTCTTCCAGCGTGCTGCCCGGAATATAGCTGCGCAGGTACCACGCGCGTTCTTCCCCGGTCCGGAAGCGGCAGATCACGGGAAAGGTATCCGCCAGCTCCCTGCGCGGCGAATTGTGGATATCCTGAAGGATCGCCTGTTCATTTGCAAGGATCCGCATGGAAACGGGGTCGGAGGCAGTCTTAAAGATCATCTGCCGTCCGCTGTCTGTCTCGGTCACCAGATAGGTTCCGTAGCCGTCCTCCCGCCGGAGGCAGGAGCAGATGCGGTACTGTTCTTTCAGATATTCCGGCAGCTCCGTTTCATAGGATGGTTCTTCAAATCTCGGTATATCTGACATACAATCTCAATCTCCTGTTGCCGTACCGGCAGATCGCATCCGCCGCGTCCCGGCGCGCCTTATTCATCCTGGTAAAGCGGCGCTTCGTTCAGTTCCTTTAAGAATTCATTGGTCTGCCGCATCGTATATCCGTTCTCAATGCAGAAAATGATTCCCGCGTCCCGCCGCACCTTAGCGTAGAGGGAACCGAGGGCGGCCAGCCGCAGCAGCTGGTTGGTCTCTGAAAGGCTGGCGTCGATACAGAGGCTGATCCGCAGAAGCATATTCCTGGAGGGCGTCTTCTGACCGCTCAGGATATGGTAGAAATAGGAACGCTCGATGCCGCTTCGCCGGATCACTTCCTTCGCGTTGACCTGGTGATGCTCCATGAGCTCATACAGATACTGGCAGAAATCCGGGGGCTGTTCCATATTTCCCAGGGCATTCTCCACGACCGTAAAATGTTTGGACCGCCGGATAAGCGACAAAAGCTGCGTGGTGGTCAGGCGTTTCTTCTGTTCGTTCATCCGGTGTACCTCCTTGTAAATTTTCCATATGATTTGACGATCGCAGCCAATTTCATCCGCAGACGGCGTTCCGCCCGCAGTTTTGTCTGGTATTTTCAGTATATAATAGAATGTTTCAAAAAACAATCTTATATCCGCGGGAGATGAAAAAGTCTTCTGTCAGAACACCAAAATATAAGAGCGATGTGTTATCGTAAAAACAGTAAGCAGCTGTTTTCGGTATCGGAAAAGGGGGAGAAAGCTTGAAAGATCTTCGGATAAAAATTCTGCTTGATGAGTCCATCGCCAGGCGGGGAGCAGCGGCGGCGGACAAGGTTTCCCGGTCGCTGCTTGCGGGCATCGATGAGAAGATAAAAGAGTATTCCGACGTGAAAACGGAAGGGAAAAATTCGGCGCTCTATGACGATGTGACCGCGTATATCCTGCGTCTTGGCGATCCGCGGTTTTTGCGGAAGAACGGGACGGTCCGGGAGGCGAGATTCTACAGTTACGCCTATATTGACAAATCCACCTGGAGCGAGATGAAATGGGGGCTTGTGGCCACCAGCAAGAAGACGATTCTGAAGCTGATTATCGCCTTAAAGCTGGATGAGGACGAGGCTGTCCGGCTTCTTCGGAAAGGGCGGAGCGGTTTTGACCAGAGCGATCCCCAGGACCAGGTTGTGCTGGCCATGATCGACGTGCGGAAGGCAGGGTTTGATATCACTGTGGACGACGCGGTGGAAATTCTTGATTATTACAGCTTAAACGGCAAAAGATCCTTTGTGAGCATCTACGAGATTCCCGGTTCTTCCGCCCGGAAAAAGGACAGCAGGATATAGATTTTCTTCCTGCGGCGGACGGGGGCGGAAGGGAGAGACAAACGGTCGGAGCCGCAAAACTTCTGCCGGCGGCATGATGAAATGCGGCCGGGAAAGTGATAAGGTATATCCATAACAAAGCCGGAGACCGGCGGTCATTAAGGAGGAAAAAAGAATGAAGAATCTTACGAACGAGCAGCTTGAAGGACTGAAGAACAGGGAGACAGCCTACATCGCCGCGCTTGAGGGCGGAGAAGACGTCCGTACCGTGCTGGCGCGGATCTATGTGGAGAATCTTGACGACAAGACCGAGAAGCAGGGACTTCTCATCGCGGATACGATCCTGAAAAGCGTCCGCGGGTTTGACGCCGATTATGCCGAGGCCAGGACGGATGTGGACCGGTATGTGGACAAGCTGATGAAGCGGATTGACGGAGACAGAAGCTGTGCGGAGAGATGCGAATACTGGCTGAAGCTCAGCGCCGGTATTGCGGCCGCGGCCAGCGCGGCAGGCGGCGAAGCGGTGGACCGGGAGGCGGTTATCGCGGAGCTTGGCGCACTGTCTGTCCCGGAGGGCGAGGCGACGCCGGAGCTGGAGGAGAAGCTGCGCGCCCAGGCGAAGGAAGCCCTGATGAATTCGGGCGTGCTGCTGGGCTCTCTGGCGGAGCAGGCGGAGGCGCTTGCCGGTATGGATACCGCCGAGGAGGCCGCGGGGCTCCTCATTGACATCGGAAGCCATGATGTGGAGTACAGGGCCATCCTCTCCATGCTGGCCTATACCGATATTATCAGCGGCGTGTATGAAGATATGCCTGTGAACATGGGCGCCGCTCAGGTGGCCGCTGTTGTCTGCGCTCAGATCGAGCAGGCGCGGATCCTTGAGGCCGTCGGGAACGGTTCCATGGCCGTTGATCTGGCCGTTGCGGCCCTGACCGTGCTGGGCGTCGTTTTGCTGGCGAATCTCTGCATTACGGCTGCCTTTGCGGCGATCAGCGCGGTCTCCGTATTTTCCGTTATTCTGGCCATTCCCGCCGCGTTCATGGTGGGAGTCCTGACGGCGAAGGCATTTCTGGTCGCCGCCGATGAATGGGCGAAGCTTGCCGAGGCCATTGTGAAATTCTCGGTAGCCGCCGTAAGGACCGTGATGCAGGGCGCCAGGACGGCCGCCGAATATGCAGACCGGAACATAATCCCGAAGGTTACCGCGCTCGCGGCGGATATGCTGGAGAAGCTCCGCTCATTTGTCCATACCGGCCAGAAGACGGAGACGGTGGAGGATGAGGAGGAGATCGTCGCGGCCCCGGCCCAGGAATGAGATAACGGAGATTCCATATGAGAACGCTTCTTAGGATAAACGGAGAGCGGATCCTGAATTTTATGGATCTGCGGGAAAATTTTTCACCGGCAGAGCTTTATGGCCAGCTTGCAGATTTCCGGCGGTTCGCGGCGGTACACTGTGTGCCGCTGGGAATCTGCTATACCGATTCCGATACGAAGGAGCTGTATATAGCCCGGTATGTGACGAAGGAATTCTGGTACAGCCTGCTTGGGAGAAGCCAGTGGCCCGGCCAAACGGCGCCGGCCCGGCTTCTCGATGCGCTGTTAAAGGAGCTTGTGCCGCAGCGGGAGTCTGCCGGGGAAGAAGCCGGCGCCGCGGTGCAGGACATCGCCGGGGAGGCGGCCCACGGATTTCTGTATGAGAAGCTGGAGGCGATCATCCGGGGAGGCGTACAGGATGCGGTGAGAGCCGTGCTTATGCTGGCCATAAGCGAGCTTTCCGAGGTGGACGCCAGGACGGTCCGGTCCGGGGAGTGGCAGGAAAATGACATCCCGAGCCGGCCGGAGGGCTTCGGCTATGTGGACGAAGCCCCTCTTGCCGTGTCTAAAATTCCGTATCGGTTTCTCTGCCGCGGCGGCGGTGCCCTCAAGCCGGGGGAGCGTATACGGACGGTGCGGATTGCCGCCAAGGCAGGCCGCAGCGGGAAATTTGCCACGGTGGAACTGTGGCCTGACGGCGCCTCTTCGCCGGTGCTGACGCAGAAGCTTGCGCCGGGCGAATACCGGTACTGCAGCGCCGTGGGAGACAGGATCATCTGCTTCCTTCCGTCCCTGTGCGTCAGCGACGACCTGTGCGCCTTTCGGGCCGGTTATTCGGGGCAGACGATACGCATAAAGCCCCAAAACGGCGAGGAATGGGAGCTGAGGGAGGACGGCGTCACTTCCATGTCCGCCGGAAGCGGCGGAAGAGGGATGCTGTTTATACAGAACGGACGGCTGAATTTCGCCTTTTTCCGGGACGCGGAGGATTCTTTCAACCGGTTTGTGCTTGAGAGCATCACGAAACCGGCCGTGGAGGTCCGGGTGACCGAGGGCGGTTTTGAGGTGCTTTTAGAGGATGGAACGACGGCCGCCGGCGGAGACGTGCCGCCGAGAACGGGCGTGTTGTCCTTAAGCGGCAGGGGGCAGGGCTTCGGCCTTAAGGTACTGGGAGAGAAGGACGCGGGCGAGTGCGCTTTATCTTTAAGCGGCAGGAGCGCCGCGGTTCTTTTCAGCGGGGGCAGGTGCCGCGCGGCATTCGGCGGCGGATTTACCCTGGAAAATACGGAAGGCGGCGGTAAGGGCATCCGGTTCACATAGGAGCCGGTTTTTGTAAAAGCTGCGGCGTCTGGCGTCCCGTGAGGAAAAATGTGTCGGAAAACGAACCGCTGCCGGCACAGAATGCCGCATTCAGGACGCAGTCCAATGGAAGGGAGGCAGATTTTTTGAACAGATATATAGGCCGGCTGAATTCCCTTAAGGGCAGAAGCGGCACTCTGCGGGAGAAAGGACCAGCGGCGGCCGGGCGGCAGGAGATCGCCCAGCTTTCGGAACAGCTGGAGTATATGGAGGATTTTCTGAGCCTGAACCTTCGCAGGCCCGGGAGCCTTATGGCCCGGCTCAGCGAAGCGCTGGAGAACGGTTACCGGCTGTGGGCCGGTATGGCGGGGCGGGCACCGCAGAATGAGGCGGCCAAGGCGGTTATCGCCGCATTTGACCAGAGCGGAGGCATCCGCGATCTGATCGGGGAGCAGCGGCGGTTTGCCGATGAGGCAGAAGGTTTTTCTGACGGAAGAGAGGCCTGCAGGCTGGGCTACAACAGCCATATGTTCTATCTGCGCAGCGAGACAGAAAAGCTTGTGGTCGGCCGGAAGCGGATATTGGACGCTTCTGCGGAGATTCCCCGGGGAGCGGAGGGAAATGCCAGGTTCATCGGGGAGGAATGCCAGCACGTGGCGGCTGTCTGCGACCTCCCCAAACGATGGTACGACGGAAGAAAGCTTCTGGAAGATATGCGGGCGGGCAAGCCCATGACCCAGTCCCAGTGGCGCCGGTTCGGGGAGGTATTTCAGGCCGCGGACCTTCTTCGCAGCGATCCGGCCGCTGCCGCTGAGGAGATTGACCAGCTCTGCGCGGGGCTCCGCATCCGGATGGACGCCATGGACGCCAATATCCGCAGGGGAAGTGTCCTGTACGATTTTATAGCGAAATATCTGACGGAAGCGTGGTTTAGCACCTTCGACCCGGACTCGCCGTCCTGCGGGATGGCCGGTATGACTGCCGGGGAAGTGGGGGAGTACTACCGGACGCAGACGGAAGAGCTGACGGCTCATCTGCCTGCCAGGGGCAGCGCCGGATAAGTCAGAGGGAATGATGGGAGTACAAAACATAAAAGGAGGGCAATACGATGGCAATCTACGCGATATGCCTTGATATCGGGCATAACCAGTCTTCTGCCTCCGCGCCTGAGATTACGGGCACAGAGGAGGTAAAATGCAGCGCGAAGCGGCTGAATGTGGAAGAGATTCGGAATATCACGCTCACGCAGCTGATTCTGACCGACCGTCAGATGGATTTTCTGGGAAAGGAGCTGCCGGCAGGCGGAAGCCGCCGGGCCACCTACGGCATTCTCTCGCGGATGGAGCAGGAGACAGGGGAGGAGCTGCGGATCGGAAGCGCTCTTCCTGAGCGGGTCGCCGGCGGCGAGAAATTCGCCTATTTTAAAGTCAAACCGGCGGATTTTGACAGCGCCTGCGGGAACAGCGCAGCCGCAAAGAAAAACGGAATCACCCACGGCATCCTGATGGGCTGTTTTGCCTATGCCATTGTCAGAAATATTTTCCGGTACAACAAAGATGAGCTCGGTTCGCTCCGCCGGCAGGACGCCTGCCTTTTAGTGGGCTGTCCCACCACCTCCGACTGGACCTCCGAGAAGGCGGAGCAGGAGTACGCGCAGCTGGTGAAGCTGGCTACGGGCACGCGAAGCGTCAGGATCGTGCCGGAGTCCCGGGCCGCGATGTTCAGCGGCATCGAAGGGAGCGGCGACAATATTTCCGCCGAAAAAGGCGCCATCGTGTTTGATTTCGGCTCCTCTACCGCCGACTGCACCTATATGCTTCTGGGCCGCAGGATCATTGAATTCAGCTGGACGTTGGGGGCTCACCAGATCGAGTACAATATGGCGCTGGAGGCGTCCAGGCAGGCGGAGATCAAGGCGAAGACCGCGAATATTCCCTTCAGCCCCGGCAGCGACCGGGCGGCATTTATGGAGGTCATGGAGAAAATGCGCCGCTGCAAGGAGGCTTATTACAGCGGCCAGTACGGCGGAGAAAGCCATGAGGAGCTGTTCTCTTTCTGCAAGGGCGTCAGTCCCGTCATGGACATTGACAGCAGTTTTATGGATAGAGTGGCCGGTGAAATGACATTTTCCGTCCGATGCAGCGATGACGTTTCCCGGGTCAGAACCGGCAGCTGGAAGGAGCTGTGCAGGGCGTTTTTCCGGGAGGCGGAGAGGCAGGTGAGGGAATCTTCTTATACCGCGGTGGAAGCGGACGGCAGGAAGAAGACGTATTCCTGCGGCGTGGATACCGTCGTTCTGACCGGCGGCGCCAGCAAGATGGATTTCATCGCAGAGCTGTGCAGGGAGGTATTTTCCGAAAATGGGAAGAAGACCGCCATCATCTGCGGAAGCGACCCGTCCTACACCGTATCCCAGGGGCTTGCCTGGGTGGAAATCTCGGATGAGAACCGAGAGTCGTGTATCGCAGCCGCAAAGCAGGCTGTGCTGGAAAAGGAGGACTGCGCGCCCGATAAGCTTAAGCAGGCCATGGCCGAGAGAATGTATCCTATCATGCAGGAGATATTCATCGGCGCCGCGGATTTGTGGGCGAAGGATGAGCGGGACTATCTGACGGGAGAAGATCTGAAGACGATTATTAAGGAAGCGGCGGGCACGCCTGAAACGGAACAGAGGATGAAGGACGTCTGCACAGATGAGATAAAGAAATGGAAGGAGCGGCTTTCCGCCGCAATCGAGGAGGCGGTCAACAGCCAGGTAAAGAGTCTCTATACCTCAAGGGCTGCCGAGAGCCTTATAATTCCTGCCGACGTGTGGAGGCAGCTGCAGTCGGACAAGCTCAATGTGGGGGCCCTTAACATCGACTCTGTTTTCGCGACGATGGATTTCTCAACGCTGATTCGGCAGCAGATCAATCAGATACTGCAGGCGGCAGCCTGGATCATTGCCGTGTCCCTTGCGCTGGAGACGTTCGGCATCTCGGTTCTGGTGGCGTGGATCTACAGCATGGTCGCGGATGATCTCTGGCGGGATACGAATATGAAGAAGAAGCGGAGCAAGGATACGAGGAAGCGTGTGGCAGAGCAGATGCCGGAAGCCCTCTCGGAGACGAAAGCCAAGAACGAGATGATGGAAACGTTCGTAAAGAGTCTGGACGATGTCACCCAAGGCTTTGAAGATCTGATCGACGAGACGGTCACCACAGCGGTCGATATCGTGACGCTCAGGCAGTTTTCCGTATGACGGCGCGGGATATCCGCTCCGGCGCTGACGGAGGAAGGGGATTGCAATGGCTGACGGTGTGCTGAAAAAGGTCGCCGCCGCGTGCCGGGAGGCGATGCTGGCGGGAATGCCGATCCTGTATATTAAGACGGACTCGGATATTTTTATCAACCGGCTTGTTCTCATGGAGGACAAGCCGTTGGTGGTGCTTGTCAATGTGAGCGGTCAGGGCGGCTGCGACGGCAAGGCCAGGGTCAGCCGGCCTCTCGGCGAGAAGGGAACGTCTTCGGAGAGAACGCTGCCGAATGCGGTCAATTTTTACCACGAAGTGCCCAATGTATACAGGGGAGGCGACAATCTGTATTCCCGGTGCGAGCACGGCCCGGCCATATGGGCCTGCAAGATGCCGGAAAAACCGGGGGATGCCGGCGGGATCATGAAGCGTCTGGAGGCGTTTGTGACAGACCGGGAAAATCCCGCCCACCGGCAGTATGACGTGCTGCAGAGCAGCGTCGTTATTCTGTATTCCCTGACGCCCTATGTGTCCCCGATGCTCCAGGCCTATACGGAGATCATCGACGTGCCGTATCCGGACGAGGAGGAGATACGCGGAATCATCAAATCCGTCTCCGCCGGCAGGCTCAGCCAGGCCGGAGGGGACATGCTCTCCAGCCTGTGTACCTATTTCCTGGGCTTTACCGAGGAAGAGATTGTCATCACGATGCAGCAGATCATGTCCGTGAAACGTCTGGATGAGATGGACGAGGCTCAGTTAAAGGAGCTGATGGTGGAGACCGTCTGCCGGCGCAAGAAGCAGAAGCTGGAGGGCGGAATCCTGGAATACTGCGAGCTCAGGGGCAGGATCGGCGGCATGGAGCGGTACAAGGAGTGGCTGAAGAAGCAGAAAGGGCCTCTGCAGAACTCCAACGCCTACCGGCGGAGCATCGGAACGCCGCCGCCGAAGGGCGTGCTGATGTGCGGCATTCCCGGGTGCGGCAAATCCGCGGCGGCCAGATTCACGGCCCAGGAGCTGGGACTGGAACTGCTGCGCATGGACGTGGGAAGTCTGATGGACAGGTTTCAGGGAATGTCCGAGCAGAGAATGCGGGACGCCCTGCGGATGGCGGAGACCGTGTCGCCGTGCGTACTGTGGCTGGACGAGCTGGAAAAAGGGTTCAGCGCGGCAAGCGGCGACGGGGACAATGGCTCGTTTAAGCGGATGTTCGGCTATATGCTGAGCTGGATGCAGGAGAACACGAAGCCCTGCTTTATCTTCGCCACCGCCAACGACATCGGGCAGCTGCCGAAGGAATTCTTCCGCTCCGGCCGTTTTGACGCGCTGTTTGCCGTATATCTTCCCACGGCCGAGGAGTGCGCCGACATCCTTAAAGTGAGCATGGAAAAGAGAATCGCCGAGGCGGCCAGGGCCCGCAGGGCCGACGCGGCCGATGTGGCCATTTTTTCCGGGGACTGCGCCGATCCCGGCTTCCTTCTGGATTTTGTGAATGAGAACCTGACCGGCCCGGGCGGCCGCCCGAGGATCGTGGTCGGTTCCGATCTGGATGCTCTGGTGTCCCTGGCGCTTCGCGCGCTGCAGAAGACGGCGGCGCTTCGGCCCATTACGAGGACAGAGTGGGGAAACGCCATGAGACAGGTTCTGGAGGATGACACCTTCGTCACCTACGGGCAGGGAGAGGAGAATATCGACGCCATCGCGGTTTCCTATTGCCGCCTGCTTCGGAAGGGATTTATCCCCACCTCGAAAGACGCGCTTTTTGGAAGCTCGGATTACCACCGGGAGAATCTGGACCGGATGAGAGGCAGAAACGCGCCCGGAGCGGACGGGCAGGATCCGGAAAAATGCGGGGACGCACCGCAGCCGGCCGCGATCCTGACAGACAGCGGCAGGGAATTTGCCAACAGCTATGACTGGGCGGTCAGCCGCTTCCTGCGCGGCCGGATCAACGAGGCCGCCGCGGAGATTGAAATGAACGAACGAGAAAAACTATACAGGGGGTAAAAACGATGGTTGTGATAGACGACGTAATTGTCTTTGCAATCGCGGCAGGGTTAGCGGCCCTGCTTGCCAAAATTGAGAATCTGATCCGATCGTGGCACTACCGCTCCATGAAGCTGCCAAAGGACGCGAGGGAGGAACTGAGCGAGAAGGACTGGGAGGAGGTTGCCGCCACCCGGGAGCTGATCACCCGGATCTTTGGCGAGGATCCTGTGGAGAGCCTTCGCCAGAGCAGCAATAAGGAGCGGATCGACCGGATGGACGAATTCGCCAATAAGCTGGCGCAGCTCTACGGCCTGGATATCCAGGTGGATGTGACGGTGGACGCGGTCGAGAAATGCGGGGCCTACAACTGGTCGGAGCGGAAGGCGGTTTTCAATATTCTCCTTCTGATGGTGGACGGACAGAACGAGAATTTTGATTACTGCGTGTGGGAGTCTCTTGACACGATTGTTCACGAGCTTCGCCACGCCGTCCAGCACAAGAGCATTTCGGAGCCGGGCTTCTGGGGCTTTACACAGCAGCAGCGGCAGGCGTGGGCCGACAATATGAGTAATTACATCAGCAGCGCCACGGACATGAAGGCGTACACACGGCAGCCGATCGAGAGGGACGCGTTTACCTTTGCCGCGGCGGTGATCGAGGAGGTAAAGAAGAAGTGAAAGTGACATTCAGTGAATATAAGGAATATATGCAGAGCGACGGATACGCGGAGCGGGAGATCACAAGGATTTTCCGGGCGTTTAAGGCCATGGACGGCCAGAGCCGTTCCTGGCTGGTCTGGTGGATTGTGGCCCGACGCCTTCCGAAGGATGAGATCGAGGGCATCACGGCGCGTTACCTGATCGAGGAGCGGGGATTTAAGCCGGTCAACGCATTTATCATCATGGACTGGCTCAAGACCGAGCCGGAGACGGCGAAGTATTTTCTGCTGAAGACGGAGACCGACGCCAATATCGGAGAGAAGGCGGTCAGGGAGCTGGAAAAGCTCATGCCGGCGGTTCAGACCCAGTCTGCGCCCGGGTCTTCCGAGCCGGAGGCGGACGAATCCCTCGGCGACAGCTGAACGGTCCGGATATGAGTTCTCATAACTTCTGCCGGCGGCAGGATGAAAATGGTCTCCGAACGTGCTATTCTTTAGAAGAAAGGAACGTTTGGAGAAGGGAAACCGGATGAAGCGGGAGGCGTGAAGATGGACAGAAAAGAGAACACGGCCAGGGATTTTTTCAGGGAGAGAGGCGGCGGAAGAAAAATGACCGTCAGCACCCGGAAGGAGACGACGCTGGCTGCCATAGAGCACAGTATCAACGTCCGGAAAGCGCTGCGGGACCGTGCCGGCCGCGGGATGTTCGGGGACTTTCAGAACGATCCCAAACCGATTCCGGAAGGGAAGCGAAAGGAGGCTGCGGCAGATGAACCGGGCAGTATTTGACACATTTCATACGAACAAACCGATTCTCGGCATGCTCCATCTGAACGGAGAATCGCCGGAGGCGGTGGACGAGCGGGCCAGACGGGAGATCGCCCAGATGTATGAGAACGGCGTGGACGCCGTTCTGGTCGAGAATTATTTCGGAAATACAGACGATGTGGAGCGTATGCTCCGGTACCTTCAGAAAGAGTATCCCCAAAAGGCGTACGGTGTCAATGTCCTCGGCAATCCCCGGCTGGGCTTTGAGCTGGCTGCGCGGTACGGCGCGGCATTTCTGCAGATCGATTCCGTGTGCGGCCATTTGCGGCCGGGAAGAAGGGCGGAGGCCGGCGGGGGATCGGGCCATTATTATGGAATGTATGACGGCGACTTCGCGGACTGGCTGGCAGGGCTTCGGGCGCAGTTCCCCGTATTCCTGCTGGGCGGCGTTCGGTTTAAGTACCAGCCGGTCAATTCCGGGCGCAGCGTCGAGGAGGATCTGGCGATCGGAAAGGGACGCTGCGACGCTATTGTCGTGACCGGCGCGGGCACCGGGATCGAGACGGACATGGAGAAGATCCGGCAGTTCCGCAGCGCGCTGGGGGATTTCCCGCTGTTTGTCGGCGCAGGGATGACGGAGGAGACCTGCGCGGAGCAGCTTTCCGCCGCGGACGGAGCCATCGTGGGAAGCTGGTTCAAGGCGGGCGGCGTGACGTCCGCTCCCGTGGATCCTGCGCGCGTGCGGCGTTTTATGGACGCGGTGAGACGGGTGAGAGCGGCTCAGCCGTAATTCAGAGAATGGAGGAATTTGAAATGAAAAAGGATTTAACGGAACTTGTGTTTATTCTCGACCGCAGCGGTTCGATGCAGTCTCTGGAGAGCGACACCATCGGCGGTTACAACAGCTTCCTGGAGCGGCAGAAGGCCGAGCCGGGCGAGGCGATCGTCACAACGGTGCTGTTCGACGACAAGTATGAGATCCTGCATGATCACGTGGATCTGAAAAAGGTTGCGCCGATCACGAAAAGGGAGTATTATGCAAGGGGAATGACGGCGCTTCTGGACGCGGTGGGAAAGACCGTTACAGAGGTGGAACACCGCCAGAACTTTATGCCGGAGGCGGAAACGCCGGCGAACACCATGGTGGTCATCATCACGGACGGGCTGGAGAACGCCAGCCATGAGTTCAGTCTCGGCACGGTCCGCCAGATGATCACGGCGCAGCAGGAAAAGCACGGCTGGGAATTCATTTTCCTGGGCGCCAATATGGACGCGGTGAAAGTCGCCGGAGGTCTCGGCATCAGCGCGGACAGGGCCGTGAATTACCGGCCGGACGCTGTGGGCACGGCGACGAATTTTGACGCGCTTGGCCAGGCTGCGTCCGCCGTGAGAGGCCACGGAAACGTGGGCAGCAGCTGGCGCGGAAAGATTGACAAAGATTACAACGAGAGAAAATAGAGGGCGCCCTGAATACCTTTTGATCCGGATATCATAAAACAGAGAGGGGGTTCGTCCGGTGTGGCAATGGCAGTTTAGGAGTCTGGCAGAGCGTGCCGGCATGGGGGATATAAAGGCCATGTTACGGCTCGGGGAATCGTTCCGGGGAGCGCTTCCTGCGGCCTATCTGCGTCTGGAGGCGGAGTGGGAAGAAAATCCCGGGCAGAAAGAGGACGAACTGGCGGATTATCTCGAAAATCACGGGGAGGATGCGTTTAACGCGCGCGCGGGGATCCTGTGGTATCTGCGCGCGGAGGCCTATGGAAGCGCCCCGGCGGAGGAGATTGCGGCGGCGCATCCCGGATGGGGGAGGCTTTCGCTGCTTCCGGAGAAATTTTTCATCCCCGGACAGGATTTCCGCGTCAGTATCCGGGGAAGCGAGCTAAGGAAGGCCGGCTTGTTGAGTATGAAGGCGGAACAGGAGTATTCGATCCGTTCGCTGGACGCGGACGGCATCTTTTATGCGGAGACCTATCATGGTTATGAGGGGCCGGATACGGACGGCTTCGGGATGGAAGAGCTCTATGATTTTTACGCGTTTGACGAATTCTTCAACTGCCTCGGCTGCCTGAAGGGATACTCGAATCTGGACTATCGGAACAATGAGGAGCGTTTCCTGCGCGAAATCCGGACAGCCGGGGAGAACTACCGGCGTCAGCGGGAAGAATACTGGAGGAGCACAAGAGCGGGGAGCGATTCCGAACGCTGCAAATGGCTTCTTGCCGGGCATAAAGGCGTCACAATCCGAAACGGCGTGCTGGTTTCCTACAGGGAAGACGGGACGGCCTATACGATTCCGGAGCAGGTGTCCGCGATCGGCGCGAACGCATTTTCCGGCAATGATACGCTTGAGGAGATTCTTGTTCCGGCGCAGGTCGGAAGCATCGCCGGTTACGCGTTCAGCGGCTGCAAAAGTCTGCGGAAACTGATTCTGCCGGATCATCTGACCGTGCTGGGAAGCGGGCTTTGCATGGACTGCCGCCGGCTCGAGGAGATCCATCTGCCCGAGATGCTTGAGGAGATTCCCGCCCGTATGTTCCAGTTTGGGAGTGCGTTAAAGCGGATCCGGCTTCCTGAGGGTCTGAAGCGGATCGGGGACGAGGCGTTTTCTTATAGCGGGCTGCGGGAGATCCCATTGCCGGACGGGGTCGCGCTGGGCAGGAAAGCATTTGCGGGCTCTGAGCTGCGTACGATCCGCATCCCCGGGAATGCGAAGCTGGGCGAGGCGGCGTTCTGGTTCTGTCAGGAGCTTGAGGAGGCCGTGCTTGAGGAAGGGATCACCGGGCTTCCCGGCAAGATTTTTGCAAACTGCAGCAGACTGCAATCCGTACGCCTGTCGGCGTCGCTTCGGGTGATCGGAAGCTGCGCGCTGGACAGCGGGAGCTTAAAGAGGATTGAGATCCCGGAACAAGTGCAGGAGATCGCGTACGGCGCATTTTCCGGGAACACGGTTCTGTATGGGAAGGCGGGAACCGCGGCGGAACGCTATGCCGCGGAAAACGGCCTGCGGTTCGTGAGAAATGGTCCGGCCGGCCGCTGATGAGAAGAAATCCATGCTTTGGGCTGATTTGGTTATGAAGTAAAGAAAAGGGAAGAGAAGGGGCAGGAACGCAGCGTGAGCAGTCTGGACGAGCGATATGATAAAATGACCGCGGCGGCCTGGATTCTGGGCCATGCGCGCGGTACCGGCGTGCCGGAGCTTCCGGCTGCCGTCAGGGACAAAACGGCCGGTGAATGTTCGGGGGAGGAGGTCGACCGGATTTTTGCCGCGGGGCAGGCGGCGGGTCTGAAACTGTATCCGTTTAAGGCGGGCGTACAGGTTCTGGCGCGCACACGCAGGACCATGGGCTTTCTGCGGTCCGTTCCCTTCGAGACGATGCTGGACGTGGGCAGCGGGCGCGGCGTCTTCCTGATTCCGTTCATGAAGGAGTTTCCGTGGGTGCGCGTGACGTCCCTCGACCTCCTTGAAAAGCGGGTGACGTTCCTGAATGAGCTGGCGGACGGCGGGTTCGGACAGCTTCGCGCGCTGCAGAAGGACATCTGTGAGCAGCCGTTTGCGGACGGCAGCTTCGACGTGGTCACGATGCTGGAGGTGCTGGAACATATCCCGGACGCGGGGAGGGCGGTGAAGGCGGCCGTACGTATGGCGAAACGGTATGTTGTCGTCACTGTTCCGTCGAAGCCGGACGATAACCCGGAGCATATCCATCTGCTGACGAAGGAGAAGCTGACGCGGATGTTTTATGACGCGGGATGGACGCGGCTGCATTTTGACGGCGTGGAGGGGCATCTGTTTCTGGTGGCGGCTGCGGGTTAAGCCGCGGTCTGCGGCTGCCGTGAATGAACGTAAGAGGTGAGTGAAAATGAATCCGTTTGCGATACGCAAATATCCCCGGACGCCGCATATTGAAGGCTCCCGCCTTCAGCCCGGTGACGAGGATCTGCGTCAGATTCCGTTTGAGGCGGTCCGCGGGAGACATCTGGTTGTCGAGGAGAAATGCGACGGCGCGAATTCCGCCATTTCCTTTGATGCAGACAGCGGGCTTCTGCTGCAGAGCCGGGGGCATTATCTGACGGGCGGGGAGCGGGAGCGTCATTACAGCCTGATGAAGCAGTGGGCCACGGTTCACCGTGACGCTTTTTATGAGCTTCTCGGGACACGGTATATCATGTACGGCGAATGGCTCTACGCGAAGCACACGGTGTTCTATGACGCGCTGCCGCATTATTTTTTGGAATTTGATATTCTGGACCGTGAGACGGGGATTTTTCTGGACACGCCGACCAGACAGCGGATGCTTGCGGGCTTTCCGGTCATGTCCGTTCCGGTGCTGGGCGAAGGCCGGTATGAAAGCAGAGAACAGCTGCTTAAGCTTCTGGGGCAGTCCCGGTACGTGACCGGAAACCAGAGACAGAGCCTGTATGGGGCGGCCGTAAGGCTGGGACTGGATCCGGAGAGAGCCTGCGCGGAGACGGAGCTTTCCGGGATGATGGAGGGGCTTTATATCAAGGTTGAAGAAGACGGGCAGGTGGCTGACCGGATGAAATATGTGCGGGCCGCTTTTCTGCAGTGCGTGGATTTCTCGGAGATCCACTGGCTCGATAAGCCGATTATACCCAATCAGCTCGACGGTTCCGTGGAGAGGTTGTTCGCATGAGAGGCGGAGATTCCGCAAAGCGGCTGATCGCGTGAGGTGCAGGAGATTCCGCAAAGCAGCAGCTGATCGCACGAGGCGCGGGAGATTCCGCAGAACGGCTGATCGCACGAGGTGCGGGAGATACCGCGGAAGAGCTGATCGCACGAGGCGCGAGATTCCGCGGAAGAGCTGATCGCACGAGACGCGGGAGATTCCGCAGAACGGCTGTCGGTATGAACCGCGGGGGATCGGCGGAGAACAGACGGGAGGCAGGCAGATGAAGGAAACGGCGCCGGATTTTATCCGGGAATTTCAGGCATGTATTCCGAACGGACCTTCGGATGAAGTTGACTGGGACAGAATCGGGCGGCTGCTCGCCCCGGCCGGCTTTACGGCGATGAAAGAGACGCCGCAGAATCCGGTTTTCCACGGCGAGGGCGACGTATACAGGCATACGCAGCTGGTCTGCCGCGAACTGCTTTTGAATCCGGGGTTTTTCGGGCTTTCTGCCGGCCGGAGAACGGCGCTTTTTCTGGCTGCGCTTCTTCATGATATCGGGAAGACGAAGACGACCCGCAGCGAAGGCGGCGTCTGGACTTCTCCGAATCATTCTGCGGCCGGCAGCCGGATTGTAAGGACGTTTCTGTGGCGGGATTGCGCGCTTTGCGGAACCCCCGGTGCTATGGCGTTTCGGGAGGCGGTCTGCGCGCTGGTCAGATACCATATGCTGCCTGTGCATCTGGCAGAGAAAGAGGATGCGAAACGCCGCGTCCGGGAAATCGCCTGTATCGGCGAGCTTGCGGCCGGATTTGCGCCGGATCTTCTGCTTATGCTTGCGGAAGCGGACGCGAAGGGCCGGATCGCCGGCGATACCGCGGATCTTCTGGAGCGGGTGCAGCTGGCGGAAATTCTTGCGGAAGAGGCCGGCTGTTTGGACCAGCCGTACCGTTTCGGCGACGCGTTTACAAAACGCGCCTATCTGTCCGGCCGGAATGTGGATCCGGATCAGAAACTCTTTGACGCGTCCTGGGGCGAGGTGGTTATGCTGTCCGGCCTTCCGGGTACCGGCAAGGATACCTGGATCCGGGAGAACCTGCCGGGGCTGCCCGTTGTTTCCATGGATGCGCTCAGAAAGACGAGGGGGATCGGACCGGCGGACAATCAGGGCGAAGTCGTTTGGGCGGCACAGGAAGCGGCTAAGGCGTATCTCCGGAAAAAACAGCCGTTTGTCTGGAACGCCACCGATACCGTAAAGGATACCAGGCAGAAGCTGGTAAATCTTTTTGAACGGTACGGCGCGCGGGTGCGGATCATTTATCTGGAAACGGGTTTGAACGAGCGTATCCGCCGAAACGCGGGCCGGCCGGAACCGGTTCCGGAAGCTGTGGTCGGACGGATGCTGGAGCGGACGGTTCCGCCCATGCCGGACGAGGCGCAGACGGTGGAGTGGGTTTGTGTGTAGGGTCAGGAATAGCGGGAGGAACGGATATGTCAGAGACGCTTGTTGCCAGAATAACGAAAAAACCGAACACGAAGTTTGTCGAGACGGACCGGCTGATCGACTGGATCAGTCTGGAAAAGGATGCCGAAGGACAGCCGGCTGTCTGCCGGGTGCCCGAGCCCCAAAAGCACACCTTTTCGGCGCAGCCCGGATTTGTCACCGCGGGACTTCCGTATCCGGCGGCGAAGGCCCTGACGGCGGTGCCGGTGGATCGGGAAAACGGACTTTTCCGGGATATGTACGGCAGAAAGGTTCTGCTTGTAAAGGAAAGGTTCCCCTGCTTTGACAGTTCGGATTTCCTG
Organism: uncultured Lachnospiraceae bacterium; assembly: GCA_947589095.1. Classification (GTDB taxonomy): domain Bacteria; phylum Bacillota; class Clostridia; order Lachnospirales; family Lachnospiraceae; genus UBA3402. Next base: position 324 of record CANQBX010000002.1, on the reverse strand, counting down.
TATGAAAATCGGTATTACCGCTGGGCCTACTTTGTCAGCAAAGAAATGCTGATCTGCGTTTACTGGGAGGATCAGGGCCGCAGGACGGAGGTTACGGAGGACGTGCGGGTCGTTCCGGAGCTGTCCTGGGAGGCGATGACGAAGGCGGGACTGATCAGGGAGGATATTCTTCTTCTGTAGACTTAAATGATGTATTTCGGTATATTCCGATATATTTCCCGGTATATTCCCGGTATATTTCCCGGTATTTTTCCAGTGAAGTGAAAAGTTAACTTCCACTTCTAAAGACCCCGGCAAAAAAGTTGCCGTTAGTGTTGCAGGAAA
>CANQBX010000001.1 GCA_947589095.1 uncultured Lachnospiraceae bacterium | reverse complement strand
TTTCAAGTGGAGGTTGGAGAAAGACTAATTTCTACTTGGGCCCCTCAGAAGTGGAAGTTAACTTTTCACTTCACCATTAAAATACAGGCGGAAGACATTCATCCCCCGCCTGCGCGCATTCTCCGAAACACCTTTATTCCTTCCCCGCGGCTCTCCTGCCGCTTCCTCACAGGCCCGTTCAGCCTAACGGCCCGGCGCCCCCGGGTCCCAGCGGACCGCCGGATTCCGTCCCCGGCGCTATGCCCAGCGGACCGCCTCCGGAAGAAGTGTCCGTATTCCCCAGCGGGCCGCCTCCGGAAGAGCTGCCCGGATCCCCTAACGGGCCGCCGCTTCCCGCGGAGCCGCCGGAATTATCCAGCGGACCCAACGGGCCGGACGACGCCTGGGATTCCGCATCCGGATGAGGCGCGTTGGGATCCTCAGCCGGCAGCGTCTCCTCCGGCACGGGCTGCGTCTCCTCCGGCGCAGGCTGCGTCTCCGGAGCCGCGGCAGTCTCCGCGGCGGGCTTTGCCTGACTGCCCGGATACTGACTGCTGCCGGAGCCGTCGGTCGTATACACAAGCACCGGATCTCCCGTGGAAATGATCCCGTATAACTCCCTGGCCACCGATACCGGCAGATTCACACAGCCGTGGGAACCATTGGTCAGATAGATCTTACCGCCGAACGCGCCGCGCCAGCTGGCGTCGTGCAGGCCGATACCGCCGTTAAACGGCATCCAGTAACTGACCGGCGATTCATATTCATAGGAACCGTCCGCACGCCTCTCCCCGCGCAGCACCCTGTCTCTCTGCTTGTAATTGATAAAATACGCTCCTGTCGGCGTATCGTGATTCCTGGCGTGGCTGCCGGACACGAAATCCGATTCGAGCACCATCTGCCCGTCCTTGTAAAAATACATATGCTGGGCCGTAAGATTCAGCTCCGCATAGGTGGTGCCGTAATCGTTCTCACCGTGGCTCCTGGCCGTGCTTGAATAGACCGGCTCCCTGGTCTGGCTCTCTCCCGATTCGATCAGCCCGCACAGCGCCTCCGTCTCCTTCTTCTGGTCGATCTTCCAGCCGTAGGAGCCGCCGGTTATGGTCACCGTCCCGCCGCCGGTCGTCTTCAGCGTCTTGGCCTTGCCCAGCGTATCGTACTTATCCGCCAGCCCCTTCACATAAGCCGCAGCCTGTTCTTCATCCAATACGATCGAACCGTCCTCTCCTACCGAAATCCAGCCTTCGATCGTATCCTTATCCAAAACCTCCTGGCTGTCTCCAAACTGATAGGTCACCGTCACCGACAGATAACCGTTCAGCTTATCCGCCATCGCATTGAGCTCCGCGTCGTCCGAGGTGACCGCGGCCTTTTTATAGACGCCCAGATCCTCAAGCACTACCATGGTATCCAGATTATGTACCGCGTCCGTAACCGCCTTTTTCACCTTCGCCTCATCAAGGACGGTTCCGTCCTCCTCAGGGATCACCTTGTATCCCTCGCCTTCAATGTAATCCGAGAGATACGCGTCCTTCGGCTCCACGATCTGGTCGTCATCGAAAAATACCAGCTTCTCGACACGATCCGCCAGCATCTCCTCATCGGCCGTGATCATGGTATCGATCTGGTACTCCGTCGTCGTATCCCGGTGGTCCCACCAGTCCATGGGATCCTGGGAGGACAGATACACCTCCAGCGCTCCGTCAAATACATAGTGGAGCCCGACCTCCTCGCCGGTTATCGTCTCCTGGACGGCTCCCCGTCCGATGACCGTCAGCACATAGTCGTCCATCCTGGAAGCCACCAGATCCTTCACCTCATCCACGGACTTCCGGCTGACGTCGATCCCATTGACGACCGTATTCGGAAAAAAGACGGTTCTGTACTGTTCCCCTTCGCCGGTGTAATACAGATATCCGGCCGCACCCGCGATTCCCCCCAGCACCACGGCGACAGCCACTCCGACCGCTATTTTAACAGCAACAGAAGCCGGTTTTTTCTTCCGGCTTCTCGGTATGTTCTTCTCCTCATCTTCCATTGCTCATAGATCCTTTCACTCAAAATAATCTATCATACAGTATAGACCAAACTTTCCCGGCTGTCCAGATGATTTGCAATTATTTTCAAAGAAAATTTCTTCCTTTCTCCCGGAACGGCGCCGGATGCGCCTCTGCGCGATTCCGCCGCGCCGAACCGTCAAAAAACCGGCCTCCCCCAAACGGAAGCCGGTCTCCTGCTCTGCACGCATATCGGTTATGCGTCTCCATCCGTTACGCGTTCTTCTCCTTCAGCAGATCGCGGATCTCAGCCAGCAGCTCTTCCGAAGTCGGTCCCGCCGGCTCCTCGGGCGCTGCCTCCTCTTCTTCCTTCGCCTTAAACTGCGCGGTGATCGTATTGAGCACCTTAATGGCAAAGAAGACGCAGGCCGCGATGATCAGGAAATTGATGATGTTCTGGATGAAGCTGCCGTAGAGGATCGCCGCTTCCGCAGTCACAACGTTCCCCGCCTCGTCAAGAACCGCCGGATGGATCACCAGCTTATAGTTGGTGAAGGTCGTACCGCCGGCAATCGCTCCAACGATCGGCATTATGATATCGTTCACCATGGAATTCACGATCGTACTGAACGCGCCGCCGACGACAACGCCGACCGCCATATCTACGACATTGCCGCGGAAAATGAATTTCTTGAACTCTTCGATTGTGTCATGCATCTTTCCCATCCCAAACTACCTCCTCTTCTGTTAACGAAAACATCGCTTTAAAACTGCAGCTATCCTGATTATACATGCCATATCGGAAAATGTAAATCCTTTACCGTACGTTTTTGCGTTTTTGCGGCGTTCTATTGCGGGCGCCGGCCTCCGATCCGGCCGGCGCCCCCGCACGGCCCCGATCCCCGGGCGGGGATCCGGACAGTCCCGCCCGGCCCGCACAAGAAAGCGCGCCGTCTCATACAATAACAGGGTAAGGAGGTGCCATAATGAACCACAAACTGGAAGTAAAGGACTTAAGCTACTCCTACCATGAACTGACGGGCGAAACCGCCGCCCTTTCCCATATATCCTTCGACGTCAGAGACGGTGAATTCTTCGTGATCGTCGGCCCGTCCGGCTGCGGCAAATCCACGCTGCTCTCCCTGCTTTGCGGCCTTCTGGAGCCGGAGGAAGGGACGATCCTCATCGACGGGATCCCGCGCGCCGAAAGCCGCGCCGTCATCGGATATATGCTGCAGCGGGACCATCTGCTGGAATGGCGGACCATCCTGTCCAACGTGTCTCTGGGTCTGGAGATCCGCGATTCGCGCCGCCGGCCGCCGGCTGTGCGCGGAGGCCGGATTCTGCCGGACCGCCCGGCCCTGCCCGCGCGGAAAGCCCTGCATCCGCGCCGTCCGGACGGAGAAGCACGCGACAGCCTGCTTGCAATGCTGCGCACCTACGGTCTGGAAGCATTCCGCGACGCGCATCCGTCCCAGCTGTCCGGCGGCATGCGCCAGCGGGCCGCGCTGATCCGTACACTGGCCCTGAAACCGGACATCCTGCTTTTGGACGAACCGTTTTCCGCTCTCGATTATCAGACAAGACTGGAGGTCTGCGACGACATCAGCTCCATTATCAAAACCCAGAAAAAAACCGCCGTCCTGATCACGCACGATCTGTCCGAGGCCATATCCGTCGCGGACCGGATCCTGGTGCTGACCAGCCGCCCCGGGCGGATCCGGACGGTTCTCGAGATCGATTTCGGCCCGGACGCGGGAAGACCCCTGCAGCGGCGGAACGCGCCGGAATTTTCCGCCTATTTCAATCAGTTATGGAAGGAGCTGAAATGCGATGAGAGATGACGCCAAAAGAAATATCCGGGAACACAGCGCCGGCGGCGGTCCGGAGACCGCGCCCAGTCCCCGGCAGCTGGAATACCTGGCCGCCGAGCGCCGGCACCGCGCGCAGGTGCGGATCGTGCGGTGCATGCTTCTGATCCTTTTCCTTGCCCTGTGGGAGCTTCTTACCCGGCTGGGCACGATCGATTCCTTCATCTTCAGCAGTCCCGTCCGGATCCTGACCTGCTTTATGCAGATGGCCGCGGACGGAAGTATTTTCATGCATACCGGGATCACGCTGCTCGAGACCCTGGTCAGCTTTCTTCTGACCGTGGTGATCGCGGTAGCGGCCGCCGTCCTTCTGTGGAGCAGCCGCAGCCTTTCGGAGGTTCTGGAGCCGTATCTGGTGATGCTCAACAGCCTCCCCAAATCCGCGATGGCCCCGCTCCTCATCGTATGGCTCGGCAACAGTATGCGGACGATCATCATAGCCGCCGTCTCGGTTGCGGTCTTCGGATCCATCCTGACGCTGCACACCGGCTTTATGCAGACCGACGCCGACAAGATCCGGCTGATCACCTCTCTCGGCGGAACGCGCCGGGACGTGCTGACAAAGGTGCTGATCCCATCCTCCATTCCGCTGATCATCAGCAATATGAAGGTAAACGCCGGCCTGTGCCTGGTAGGCGTCATCATCGGGGAATTTCTCTCCGCCCGCGCCGGCCTGGGATATCTGATCATCTACGCGAGCCAGGTATTTAAAATGGATATGCTGGTCATGTCGATCGTCATCCTGTGCCTGGTATCCACGCTGCTGTACCAGCTTATATCCGTTCTGGAAAAGAGGACGGCCTGCTAAAACCACGGGGGTATCTGCTGCGGTTTGCCAGATACCCCCTTACTCATACCCATTCCCCTATTCTGTATATAAATTCCGCTCCCCCGCAGTCTTCTCCCTTCGGCAGCCGCCGCTCCGGCCGGCCGCCACAGACTGTCTCCGCTGCGTTCCATGCGGCGCAGCGCGCCGTCCGTATTACCGGAAACCCGTAAAATTTCTCGATATCTCGCAGATCCGGTACACATCCAGATACGGCTGGAACCGCCCTTCGTTCTCCCGGATCGTATCCATAAACCGCGTCCAGCTTTTCTTCGCGCCGTCCGTCTGTCCGGCCGCAAGCCTGCCAAGCGCCTCCTCCAGATACACCGCGTATTCGCAGTAGTACCGGAGCATTTCCCAAAAACGCGCCTGCGGCGCGCTCTCCGGCTTCTCCGCGAAATACCCGCTCCCCGCAAAGCGCTCCGTAACCGCCCGCGCTCTGCGCATCCGTTCCGCCACAGCCGGATCGGTCCTCGGACCGATCCCGTTGAAATAGTCGCAGTCGCTGAGTTCAGAAAGCTCCGTCAGGCAGGCAAGCACCTCTTCCCAGCCGCTGCCATAGGCCGCCTGATAATATTCCCCGACTGTCTCCTCAAAATCACTGTCAATATCGAAAAGCTTCCGCCCCATCACATAGTTCGGCAGGAAGTTGGGCATGCCCGCCCTAAATTCCTGACAGCTGATATGGCCGTTCAGCCTCAGCTGTCCCAGCCGGGCGATATCGTCGTGGATGATCCGGCTGATATGCACATAGCCCAGATCCCCGTAATGGGCCCGCCCCAGATGATAATCGAAGACGAAGCTGTCCCCGGCAAAATGCTCCTGCCAGGCCCGCAGGTAAGCCAGGTTCTGTCCCGGATCCACCGGCAGCGTAACGCGGTTCCGCACATATTCCGGAACCGGCGGCAGTTCTCCGTCGGCCCGGTAGGCGCTGTTAAAGCTGCGGCTGATCGGCGCGAACATTAACACAAAGCGGTCCGGGTTTTTGAACCTTTCCGTGACCGGCGGCCACAGAAGCTCCTGGTATAGCAGGAACACGATCCGCGTGCCGATCCCTTCGGCCGACAGCTTCTCATCGATCGCGTTCAGAAGCCGGATATACTGATCCGCCGGAACACTCCCGGCGCATGCATCGCATTCGCACAGATTGTTGCACGCGTCCGCCAGCCATACATGAAGGTAATCCACGTCCGGATGGGACGCCGCGTACCGGACCACGCTTTCGCGAAACGCCTCCGCCGCCTCCGGATTGGAATAGCAGAGGTTCGTATTCATGGGAACTCCGTGGAAAAGCTCCCTTTTGCCGCCGACCTTCGCCAGCATCCGGCGCTGCCTCTCCGTGAGCCGGATATCGCCGGCGTTCCAGTCTACGGACGGAATGCCGATACTCTCTCCGGTCCACCCGTGGCCCACCGCCTGCAGAAGCATGCCCCGCTTCTTCAGCTCCTCCGTCATGATGTCCGAACAGACGGCCGCGTCGCGCACGGTAAACGTTTCCGGCTCCAGAAGCGGATTATTCTCATGATGGTACCACCTTGCAAAGAATGTATACGGCACCTGAAACTGAATGAAGCAGGTGTTAAAGCCCAATTTCGGCAGCCAGTCGATAAAATCCAGCGCGTTCTCCAGGGAATCCGCGCCCTCGATGCAGACGCCCCGGTGATAGTAGCTGGCCGTATGGCTGTAAGACAGGTACAGCCGGCCCACATCCGTAAGCTCCGGCACCAGCTCCAGGTCCTTCCCGGGCCCCGGGAAACGGCACCCCAGCCGATACAGGTAGTAGTAAACGCCGATCAGGACGCTGCGGGCGTAATTGCCGGCGATCCGGCCGCCCTCGGGGCGGATCTCGATGTCAAAATGATCGTTGCGTATATCCGAGGCGGCTGTAACCTCCAGGGAAATCGTCAGGTCATCTCCCGGCCGCGCGCCCGCGCCGACACCCGCCGGCGGCGTTTCCCCGATGCTTACGGCCGCTCCCGCGCCTTCAAGCATCCTTTCCAGATACGCTTTCAGCTCCGACGCCGCATACGCAAGCGTCCGATCCTCCTCCATACAGATCAGACCGATCTTCATCTAGCCCTCCCGGATCCGTATCTCGCCTTCCCCGGCCTGCGCGGCAAAGCGGATCAGGCGGTCCCTCATGGCGGCGCGCACTCCCTCGTACTCCTTATTCCCCAACAAATTATGGCTCTCCAGCGGATCGTTCTGAAGATCGAACAGATACCGCTCCCGGTACATGTCGCTGCCGCTGTCTCTCCACGGATCCTTATCCGGGGCGTAGACCACATATTTATAGCGGCTGCCCCGCAGGGCGCGGCCCACATAGCTCTCGCTGATCTGGATATACGCCATGCTTTCCCAGTCGCCGCGGGAGACCTCCTGCAGCGGACGTCCCTGGATCTCACCGCCGATCCTGCAGCCGGCCGCCGTCATCAGCGTCCGCGGCAGATCGATCAGGCTGACCACCTTCTCCTCCCGGCGTCCCGGCGCAAAGCCGGGTCCCTTGATCAGAAGGGGCACACGGATCGTATTCTCAAAGCTGTTGCGCTTATAATCGTCCCCGCCGCCTGCCGGTTCATGGACAAGCGTCCTGAAATGGCACCCGTGGTCGCTGGCATAGACCACCATCGTATCGTCGTAGAAGCCTCTCGCCTTCAGGGCGTCCACAACCCGGCCGAAATTGGTATCCAGAGCGTTCACACACCCCAGATAGTCCGGATAGAACGCCTCCCAGTCGCCTTCCCCCGGCCGCAGATCCGGCGGCGCGATAAAATCCTTATATTTCTCCCTGCTCCCCTCCGGTCCCTCAAAATTGTTCCGGTCGTTCTGATGATGGGGCTCGATATGGGAAATGAAGAGGAAAAACGGTTTCTCCCCGTGATAATGATCAATAAAGTCCAGCGCATGGTCCGTAATGCAGTCCGTGCGGTAGCCCTCAAATTCCAGCTTCCTGCCGTTCTCGTCGTATACATAGCCGCCGTAGCCGTGGGAGGTGAATTCCAGCACGTCCGCGGCTCTCCAGAAACCGTCATAGCCGCCCCTGCGCTCCACCGGTACCGGCAGCGTGGCGTAATTCTCGCCGCCATCGTCGGAGGCAAGGTGCCATTTGCCGGTATAACCCACCTCATAACCTGCTTCTTTCATGGCTTCCGCCAGGGTACGGCAGTTCCGCGGCAGGGATATGGCGTTGCGGAAGCACCCGGTCTGCGTCGGATACAGCCCGGTCTGCAGCATGGCGCGGGCCGGACCGCAGACCGGCTGCGGCGTAATGCAGTTTACAAAGTTCACGGCATCCTCGCGGGCAAACGCGTCAAGCCGGGGCGTCACGTCCGGGATCTGGCCGTTGCAGCCCAACGTATCCCAGCGCTGCTGGTCGGAAAAGAAGAATACGATATTCGGCTTCATCCCACACCTTCCCCTCTGCAATGCACGCGATTTCCGCCGGTTCCGATCTGAAAATTTGTATACATTATAACATATTTCGCAAAAATATACAATATTATTTTCATTTTCTGTTGCTTTACAAACATTAAGGTTACAATTCACTGACGTTTCCAGTGAATTGTAACCTTTCGATCGCATGAAATGGCTCGGTTTTACTTATTCTCCAACGCTTTAAGGGCCGCCGCCAGCTGGTTATCCTCGTCAAGCTCCACCACGGCTTCATCCTTCAGCTCGTCGCTGAGCTCCACCTCCACATCCGGCGTGATCCCGATTTCGTGGATGCAGACGCCGCTGGGGATATAGTAGCGGGACGTGGTCAGCTTGACCGCCGTACCGTCGCCCAGCGGGATCACATTCTGGACGATCCCCTTTCCGAAGGTCTGCGTACCCACGACCACCGCCGAACCGTAGTCCTGCAGCGCGCCGGTAAACAGCTCGGACGCGCTGGCGGAATTGCCGTTAACCAGAACCGCTATGGGGACGTCGATCTCATGATCGTCCGTCTTCGGATACCCGGGCGTCCGGTAGCCGTAATCGTTATCCACCCGGATCTGTCCGTCTTTACAGTAAAAATGCTCGCCTTTCCCGTCCTTATCCTCCGTATAGATCAGAAGTCCGTCCAGCTTATCCTCGGGAAGCACATAGGCCATCATCTCCACCGCGGTATCCAGCACGCCTCCGGGATTGTCCCGCAGGTCGATGACCAGCTTCTCCATCCCCTGGCTCTCGAGATCGTCGACCGCCGCCGCGAACTGGCCGGAGGTGACCGTATCGAACTGCATCACGTAGATATAACCGGTCTTATCCGCAAGCATCTGGTGCTCCACGGACGGAACCTCCACATGACGGCGCTCCACCTTAAGCTCCACCTCTTCCGAGGAATCGCCGCGCAGAACCGTAATATCCACATAGGTTCCCTCTTCGCCGCGGATATCCTCGTTGACCAGCAGATCCAGGTCCTTGCCGGTCACGAACTCGTCCCCTACCTTATAAATGATATCGCCCGGCAGCATGCCGGCCTCATAGGCGGGCGCGTCCTTAAACACGCGGACCACGGTAACGATCCCCGTCTTCACATTCTGCTGCACCATGGCTCCGATCCCGCAGTATTCCCCTGCCGTATCCTCCATCAGGGACTCAAAATCCTCTTCATTATAGTATCCCGCATACGGATCGTCCAGGCCGTACATCAGACCGATATAAATACCGTCCTCTACCTTCTGCGGATCCTCCTCATAAAGGAAATAGGAATCCACGATATCCTGGATATACTGCATCTTATCGCCTATGGCGTCCAGATCCAGACCGCCGTCCTCCTCCTCGCTTTCTCCGGCGGCATCCGGCCCCGCCTCCGACTGCACAAGGGCCTGATTATCGATCACCGCCCGCCCGATCAGGAATATCCCGGCGGACACGCCCACGACGATCAGACCGACAAACGCCATGACCAGAGCCCCCACAAGGACTCCCTTCCAGAATTTGTTCCTCGATTCACCATTGTCCATCGTACGACACATCTCCTCTCACAGCAGACAGACGCGGCCCGCCGGTCCGCCGGTAAACCGCAGCAGACAGCCGACTTTCCGCCGGCTGCCGCAAGGTATAAAATATACTATATTATATCCGGGTTCCGTCACATCATACGCGCAGATGCTTGCGTATCGTGAAGAAACTGGCGAAGAATCCGATCCCCAGGCCCAGAAGCGTCGCGGCCAGCGCCATATACGGGAAAATGGTCTCCAGCGGCAAAAACTGGAATATCCCGGACAGGATCTGGAACCGCTCCTGCACATAGCCGACCGCCTGGCGGTACAGATAGAACATGACGCACAGAGGAATGACCGCTCCCAGCAGGCCGATGATCACGCCCTCCACCACGAACGGCGCGCGGACCATCCCGTTGGTGGCCCCGATATAGCGCATGATCTGGTTCTCATTCTTCCGGAACGCGGCCGCCACATTGATCGTATTGCTGATCAGGAACACGGATACGGCCAGAAGCACGCCGATGATGACGACCGACAGAAGCCCCACGACCGTGTTAAAGCTCGTAAGCCCCGCCGCCGCGCTGTTGGAATAGTTCACGCGGCGCACGCCGTCCATATTCTCCAGATACGCCACGAACTGATCCTGCCTGGAGATATCGTTCAGAAAGATCTGGTAGGAGGAAGAACCCGCCATCGGATTGTCCTCCTCAAAGCCCTCCGCCAGCTCCTCGAGACCCTCGAAGTATTCCTCCTTCATCATATCCCAGGCTTCCTCTTCCGAGATGAATTCCATATGGTCCACCTCCGGACGCTTCCCGATCTCCGCCCCGATCTCCCGGATCTGGTTCACGGTCAGGTCCTCGTCAAAGAACACCGTGATCCCCACGGTGGTCTCCGCCAGCCGTACGATATGCTGAACATTCACAATGATGCTGAAAAACATACAAAACAGGAATATGCATGCGGCGATCGTGGCGATCGAGGCCAGCGAGAACCAGATATTCCTGCAGATATTCCTTACGCCCTGCTTGAAGCAGTACCAAAACGTACTAATCCTCATAAGTCTCTCCGCCTTCTGTCACCCATTCGTCCGCCATATCGCCATAGAATCCCGGCATGCCGTCGCTGACCACGTAGCCGCGCTCCATATAGATCACCCGCTTCTGCATCTTCTCCACGATCTCATGGCTGTGGGTAACGACGACGACCGTGGTCCCCATCTCATTGATCTCTTCCAGAAGCTTCATGATCTCCATGGCGTTATGGCTGTCCAGGTTACCGGTCGGCTCATCGGCCAGAAGGACCTCCGGCCGGTTGATCAGCGCCCTGGCGATCGCCACGCGCTGCTGCTCGCCGCCGGATAACTGGTGCGGATACATCTTATATTTGGAAGAGAGGCCCACCATCTGAAGCATGGCGGGAACCGACTCCTTAATGCGCCTGGTCGAAGCGCCTACGACGCGCTGGGCAAACGCCACGTTCTCGTAGACATTCCGGTCCTTGAGGAGACGGAAGTCCTGAAATACGACCCCCAGCCTCCTGCGGTATTTGGGCACATAGCTTCTGGGCATCTTGCCCAGGTTCATGTCATTGACCACGATGCGGCCGGAGGTCAGCTCCTCCTCCTTCATCAGCAGCTTAAAGATCGTCGTCTTGCCGGAGCCGTTGCGCCCCATGATGAAGACGAACTCGCCGTCGTCAATGGTAATACTCACATTGCGGAGGGCTTTATTGCCCTCCACATATTCCTTGGTTACATTGGAAATCTCTATCATCTGTCAGTCAGGCCCCTTAGAAATCCGAATTCTCCATGTATTTCATGTATTTGACGACCATGAGGGCAATCTTGAAGGTGATAGCGTCCTCAAAGACGCGCAGATCCAGTCCCGTGCTCTTCTGCAGCTTATCCAGGCGGTAGACCAGCGTGTTGCGGTGGATATAGAGCTGTCTGGACGTCTCGGAGACATTCAGGCTGTTCTCGAAGAACTTGTTGATCGTCGCCAGCGTCTCGTCGTCAAACTCATCCGGGGACTTTCCGTCGAAGATCTCCTTGATGAACATACGGCACAGCGGGATCGGAAGCTGATAGATCAGGCGGCCGATACCGAGCTTGTTATACGCGTTCACATTCTGGTCGCTGTAGAAGATCTTGCCTACATCCAGGGCCATCTTGGCCTCCTTGTAGGAACGGGAGACCTCCTTCAGATCGCCGACCACGGTGCCGAACGCCACATGGACCTTGGTCATGGCCTCGGTGTTCAGCATGTCCAGGATCACATTGGCCGTCCGCTCCAGATCGTCATAGGTCTCTCCCTGCTTCACCTCCCGCACCACGATGATATTCTTCTCATCCACGGCGGTGATGAAATCCTTGGTCTTGGTCGCGAACAGACTGCGGACCGTCTCCAGCGCGTTGGCGTCCTTCTCATTCTTCGTCTCGATGATATAGACCACGCGCTTCACATTCGTCTCGATATGGAGCTTCTTCGCCCGGTTATAGATATCCACCAGCAGAAGATTGTCCAGAAGAAGGTTCTTGATGAAATTATCCTTATCGAAGCGTTCCTTATAAGCAACCAGCAGATTCTGTACCTGGAACGCGGCCAGCTTGCCGACCATGTATACGTCTTCACTGCCGCCCTTCGCCAGCAGAATATATTCCAACTGATGCTCGTCGAATACCTTAAAAAACTGATAGCCCTGGATCACCTGGCTGTCGGCAGGCGATTCCGCGAACATGAGGATAGCCGCCTCGTCCTGCGCCGGATCCGGGAATGTGGTGGCCAGCGTCTTGCCCTCCGTATCGCAGATGCAGAGGTCGATCCTGGTGATCGATTTCAGTCCGTCAATCGTGGTTTGGAGTATCTGATTCGAAATCATGGTATCCTCTCTCCTTTTCGTAAATTTACCCATATATTATCTTAAAGCAAATACACTGAAAATGCAAGCGCTTTCCGGCCGCGTTCACAGAAAAATCATAATATAAAAAAAAGAAAGCGTACCGCGAAGGGTACGCTTTCGATCACTCTTAAGATTCGGAACTAGTTGACGATCACCAGCTCGGTGTCCTTGTCGAAGATGTGAAGCTTGCTGGTATCCAGAGCAACCTTAACCTCGTCGCCGACTCTGGCGGTGGTTCTCGGATTCACGCTGGCCGTGAAGTTCGCATCCACAACATCGAAGTACAGGTTAACGATGGAACCAAGAAGCTCGTATACACGGACGGTCGCCTTGATCACGCTGTCCGCGGACTTCTGCAGCCACAGCTCGTCGTCATGCAGATCCTCGGGACGGATACCCAAGGTAACAGTCTTGCCGATGTAGCCCTTATCCTCAAGGACTTTCGCCTTGTCAGCCGGAACTACGATCTTGTGCTCGCCGAAGGTCAGAACGGTCTTGCCGCCTTCCTTGGAAGCAACCGCGTCGACCATGTTCATCTGCGGAGCGCCGATGAATCCGGCCACGAACTTGTTACCGGGCTTGTCGTACAGATTCTGCGGAGTATCTACCTGCTGGATAACGCCGTCCTTCATAACAACGATCCTGGTACCAAGGGTCATAGCCTCGGTCTGGTCATGGGTTACGTAGATGATCGTCGCCTGCAGTCTCTGATGCAGCTTGGAGATCTCGATACGCATCTGGCCTCTCAGCTTCGCGTCCAGGTTGGACAGCGGCTCGTCCATAAGGAATACCTTCGGGCTACGAACGATTGCACGGCCCATAGCAACACGCTGTCTCTGACCACCGGAAAGAGCCTTCGGCTTACGGTCTAACAGATGCTCCAGGTCAAGGATTCTTGCCGCCTCATGAACCAGCTTGTCGATCTCGGTCTTCGGGGTCTTGCGCAGCTTCAGACCAAATGCCATGTTGTCATACACGGACATATGCGGATACAGAGCGTAGTTCTGGAAAACCATGGCGATGTCTCTGTCCTTCGGCTCTACATCGTTAACCAGCTTGCCATCGATGTACAGCTCGCCGGAAGAAATATCTTCCAGACCAGCGATCATACGCAGGGTGGTGGACTTACCGCAACCAGAGGGACCTACGAAGATGATGAACTCTTTGTCGGCGATCTCCAGGTTGAAATCCTTTACCGCAACAAATCCGTTGGGGTACGCCTTAGTAATGTTCTTCAGTGACAGACTTGACATAGCAAATATCCTCCTCTTATGAGTAAATTGATATGATCGGGACGCGACACATATGTCCCTGAATATAACTTCTGCAATAATAATACACGAATCCAGATTTTTTTACCATATTGCAAATTACCAAAAAACTTTTTTCGAATTTGTCTAATCTGCATATTCCTGCAACAATTTCACCAATGTTCCAAAATGTCGCGCAAAAAGCGCGCCGGATTCGGTCAATATTCTATGAATCCCTCTCCCAGCACTTCCCGGACATCGCTCATTATGACGAACGCCTTCGGGTCCATCTCCCAGACCAACTCCCGGATCCGCACGATCTCCTTGCGGGAGACCACGCAGAACAGCATCTTCTTCTCCTGTCCGGAGTACATCCCGACCGCCGGAACCGCCGTGACGCCCCGGTCGAGCCGGTAAAGGATCGCCTGCGCGATCGCATCGCTCTTATCCGAAATGATCAGCGCCTGCTTGGAGAACTTCATGCCCTCCAGGATCCCGTCGGAGACCCTGGACACCATAAAAATGGCGATGCACGCGTAAAGCGCGCTGGTGATCCCGAACACGCCGGCGCCGGCCAGCACGACCAGGCCGTCCAGCACCTGCATGATCTGCGCGATGGAATAATGCTTAAGCTTCCTGCGCATCAGCGCCGCCAGCATATCCGTACCGCCGGTCGTGGCCTGCATCAGGAACACAAGCCCGGTTCCCACGCCGGACACGATGCCTCCGAAAAGCCCCGCCAGAAGCAGGTCGTCGGTGACCACATGCATCTCCGGGATCACGTAAAGCGACAGCGAAAGCGCCGCCGTCGCCACAGCCGTCCGTTTGATGAAGGTAAAGCCCTGCAGCCGCCAGGCGGCCAGGAACAGGGGAACGTTCAGCACCGTGTTCGTAAGCCACAGAGGAATATCCGTATAATTCTTCACGATGATGGCGATACCGGTCACGCCCCCCGTAACCAGCCCCACCGGATCGTACATATTCTTGATCGCGAAGCCCATGAGGAACGCGCCGGCCACGATCAGCAGATAGTCGGCGTAAACCGGTCTGTCTTTGAACATGGGCTACACCTTTTCGATGGTGTGGTCCGTGATCCGGATCCGCCCTTCCTTCAGTAGGTGTCCCACGGCCCGCTTAAACGCGTTCTTGCTCAGATGGAACTCGTCCCGGATCACCTCCGGCGACGCCTTGTCGGTGAACGGCAGGCTTCCTCCGCGCGCCTCGACGGCCTCCCAGACCAGCTGCGCGTCCGCGTCCATCTGAATGTAGGACTTCTCCCTGGGGCTCAGATCCAGTTTCCCGTCCGGACGCACCTTCAGGACCCGGGCCTCCACCACGTCGCCGGGGCGGATGCCCCCGTAGAGCTCCTTCTCCGGGATCATGCCGTAATACTTGTTATCCACCGCAACGAACGCGCCGAGGCGCTCATTGATCTCATAGACGGTCCCCGTCACCCGGTCGTCCTTATGGTAGGGGGAATCGCCGCTCATATAGCGGTACACGTTCATCGTCGCCGCCAGCCGCCCGGACTTGTCCCGGTAGACGGCGACCAGGCACTGCTCCCCCGCCTGCACCGGATGGTTCTGCTCCTTAAACGGCAGCAGCAGATCCTTCTCCAGGCCCATATCCAGAAACGCGCCGATCCTGCCGGTCTCCTTGACCGTCAGCACGCCTACCTCTCCTACGGTAAGCAGCGGCGTCCGCGTGGTGGCGATCAGCCGGTCCGAGGAATCCCTGTAGATAAACACGTTCAGCTTATCGCCGATCCGGGTCCCTTCCGGCACCTGCCGGACCGGCAGAAGCACCGCCGCCTCATCTCCCTCCGACTCGCTCAAGAAGACGCCGAAGCTCTTCTCCCGCACCACCACAAGTTCCTGCATCTTTCCTAACTCGATCATACTTCCTCCGGCGGTTGTGAAAATACCGCCCCTACTCCTCCCGCAGCCAGACGATGGCGTGAGGGCTCCCCGCGCTGTCGCACAGCGCAATCACATACCCTTCCCGAACGCGGCTGATCCTGGGAACCAGCACATCTCCCAGATAAGCCGCCTTCTTATATTCAACCCGCAGCTCGGCGATCCTTCTGTCCCCCGGAAGATACTCCAGGGCGATCTGCACGTACCGGGCGTTGTTAACATGGTGATTCGAATCCAGATGGTGCCTCGTCACAACGACGGGACTTCCTTCCTCATATTCCTCCGGAAGCGCGATATGCCGGGGCGCGTAGTCCATCGGGATGCGCTCCTCCACGCCGCCGTAACCGCGGATCTGGTCTTCCCCCGCGCGGATCGGGCGTCCCGCCAGGGTGTCGAACAGGAACCAGATGGAATTGGCCCGGACCATGTACTGTCCGGCCATATCCCGGATGTAAAAGTTGCGGTACCCGTATATCCCCTTGAAATCATAGGGCCAAGTCCCGATCCGGATCTCGTCCCCCAGCTTCGGGTACCGGTCGACGACGATCTGCCAGGAGGACAGCCACCACGCCTGGTGACGGTCATTCAGATATGCAAGCCCCAGTCCGACCGCCTCGGACTGGAACGTGGAACAGTCCTGCAGATAATTGACAATACCCGTAAGGGACAGCCCGCCGTCCGGATCCGTCTCGCTGTACCGGACACGGCTCTGAAATTCGTACATAAAGGTCACTTCCCGTCAACCGATCTGGTCCCTGTGAAAAAGAAAAATCCGGAAGCACATGAGGCTTCCGGACTTACTTTCGCTGGGCTACAAGGATTCGAACCTTGAAAATGACGGAGTCAGAGTCCGTTGCCTTACCATTTGGCGATAGCCCATTAAACTGCTGTCGATGTCTCTCACAGCGACGAAATGTATTATACATCAAGAACTCCGGTGCGTCAAGTGGTTTTTTTGAAAAAAATCGGCGGCTCCGCCAGCTCCCGGCGAAGCTTCTGAATGGCCCGGTGATAGCGGGACAGCACCGTAGCCAGCGGAAGATTCAGGGCGGCCGCGATCTCCCGGTGCTTCATCGACGCGAGCACATGGAGATAGATCAGCCGCCTTTCCTGATCCGTAAGGCGGGCCAGCGCCCTCACCAGCAGATCCCGCTCCGCGGACCGTTCCCCGGCCGTATCCTCCGTGTACGGCTGCCAGGACGGGTCCTCGGCGTCCAGGCTCTCCAGGCTGACCTCCGGATGTAAGGCCCGGCGGCGCAGGAAGGCGTAGCACCGGTTGCGGGCAATGGTGAACATCCAGGCCATCGGCTTGCCGGAGGAGACGTAGGCGCCGCACTGATCCCAGACGGTAAGGAACGTATCCTGCATCGCCTCCTCCGCGTCCTGCGGATTCTGAAGGATCGAGAGGGCGTACGCGTAGACCGTGCGGGCCGCCGCCTCGTAAAGGCTCTGGAACGCCTCCCGGTCCCCCTTCTGCATGCGCCGCAGATACTCGTCATAGATATTCTGGTCATTCTGCATCGGCAATCTGTACATAAAAAACCTCCGGGGCCTTATTCGGGCTCCGGAGCTTCGGCACAGTACGTATTCTCAACCGTCATGACACAGTAGCATCTGGGATCGGCGCCGTGCACCTGATCCGAAACCTTTGCTCTTATTGTGTCCCGCATTTCGTTATTATAATCGCGGGGAACCACCAGATCGAAGATCAGATTGATGCGCTCCGTCCCGTCGACCACGCGGAAATCATGGAAGCTCAGCCGGCCGTCCAGTCCGGCCAGCACGCCGCCTAACAGCTCCCGGTACCGGGCGGTGCGCTCGTCGTGGGTCTCCACCGGATCCATATGGATCACCAGAAATATTCCCAGGCTGTGGGCGCAGTCGCGCTCGATGCGGTCGATGACCTCATGGCTTTCCCGGATATCCGCGTCGCCGGACACTTCCGCGTGGATCGTGGCCATGCTGTGGGTCGGCCCGTAATTATGTACGATCAGGTCATGGGTTCCGATAATCCCGTCATAGCTTTCAACAAAATCCGTGATCCTCCGGTACACGTCCGCGTCGACCGGCTCGCCGATCAGCGGCGCAAGCGTATCCCGCGCGATGCCGAAACCGGCCAGGAGGACCGCGGCGGAAACCAGAAGGCCGATAAAGCCGTCGATGTTCACGCCCCAGATCCCGAAGACCAGTATGGAAACGATCGTGGCGGAGGTGGCGGCGACATCCCCCATGGCGTCCGCGGCCGTGGCCGTCATGACGGCGGAACGGATCCGCTTCCCCAGCGTCCGGTTGAAAACGGCGAGCCAGCATTTGACCAGGACCGACAGGGCCAGGATCAGGACGGCAAGCCAGCTGAACGCAAGCTCCTCCGGATGGCGGATCTTGCCCACGGAAGACTTAAACAGCTCCAGCCCCACCTGGATCACGAAAATGGACACCACGAACGCGGCGATATACTCAATGCGCCCGTGGCCGAAGGGATGGTCCGCGTCCGCCGGCTTCTCCGCCATCCTGACGCCGACAAAACCGACGATGGAACCAGCCGCGTCGGACAGATTATTGAACGCGTCCGCCATGACCGAAATACTCCCCGCAGCAAGCCCGATCGCAAGCTTCGCGGCAAACAGGATAAGGTTGCAGCAGATCCCCACCGCGCCCGCCAGCACGCCGTAGGCGGTACGGACCGGCGCGTCCTCCGTCCGCTCATAATCCTTCACAAATCTTTTAACCAGAAACTCCGTCATGTACAGATCCCCCACCCGGCGCCGGCACCCGTCCCTCCGCGTCCGGCTCCTTCCTTTCATCGCTTCGAATGCCTCGCGGCCGCCATGAGCAGGGTCCCGAAGCAGACCCCCGCCACGTCCAGCCACACGTCGTCCACCTGGGCGGAACGGCCCTCCGTGAACAGCTGCAGCGTCTCGTCCAGGAACGGCAGGAACAGGCTCAGGAAGGCTTCCGCCGACACCCACAGCGGCTTCTTAAGCTTCCAGCTCCTCATACCGCCCCACAGAAGCGCTCCCAGGACCGAAAACTCCGCGAAATGGGCCGTCTTCCTTACAAGGTGCTCCGTGACCCACTCCCCTTCAAGCCCGATCCGGCCGAACAGCTCCCGAACCCTGAGCAGCACCGCTCCGCTCTGCCGGGACGACACCACCGCCGGCGTCAGCGAATTATGATAGATAAAACCAAGATACAGGATCGTCGCCCCGGTCCAGAGGCACCGTTCATTCTTTCTGCAAAAATCCGCGATTCGTTTCATAGCTTTCTCCCCGGCTGTATTTGCTTCCGCCGCTGCCGCCAGCCGGCCGCGGCGGGAAATTTTCTTTCTATTATAGTACAAAAGCGGGCCGGTTACAAGGGCCATTCTGCCGTGGCGGCGCTGAATACATAGGAAACCAAGATCCTGTATATGGCGGCCGCCGTTTCCAGGCTCCTTTATCTAAACCGATCTTCCTTACTAAGAACGGCGAAGGGGATTTGGTCGTTATGGATATAGAGACCTTCAACCGCAGAGAAAAAATGCTGAAGCTCCGTGAAGAACTGCTGGCAGTCGAAGAAGGAGAACTGGTATTTGGTACTTAATCAGATTAAAGATGATGTAGTGTATGTTGAATATATTCTTGACTGCAGAAAGGACTATAACTGGCTGATCAGGTAGGGGAGCTCTGCAGTTTACTTATCAGTATGATAAAATAACAGATAGTTATAAAAGGAACCGAAAAATCGAGAGTTGTCGAAAGGAGTTAGAATATATGGAAATCAGAAAAAAAGAAGCTGTGATTCGGATAAGATTGACCGCTGACACACCGGTCCTCGGTGAGAAGTCAGCGTTTTTTTACCCCAAAACTCTCCCAATCTCCCAAATCTCCCAAAAATCATGCGAATAGGTAAAGAAAAATTCTTGATTTTTTCTTTATATCGGCATATAATAAAGAGAGAAAGGATAAATAGAGGGTAAATAGAGCATGAAAGGAGTGTTGGTTATGGCACAGACAGTTAATGTGAATTTCAAGTTGGACGAAGACGTTAAAAAGAGCATGGAGCAGGCTTGCAATGAATTAGGGCTTTCTATGAGTGCGGCGTTTTCTATTTTTGCGAGGAAAGTAGGCAGAGAGAAGCGTATTCCCTTTGAAGTGAATGTTGACCCTTTCTATTCCGAAGAAAATATGGCAAGGCTGAAAAAAGCCATTCAAGACCTCGATGCAGGTAAGGGAACGGTGCATGAGGTAGACTATGAATAAGATTTGGCAGGACGAAGCCTGGGAGGATTTTGAGTATTGGACGAAGCAGGACAGGAAAACCCTCAAACGCATTCTCCAACTTTTGCAGGACATCGACAGAAACGGTTATGAGGGAATAGGCAAGCCAGAGGCGTTAAGAGGAGATTTGAGCGGTTTTTGGAGCCGCAGGATAGACGACACAAACCGTCTTGTATATCGCATAAGGAATGGCAACATAGAGATCGCGCAGTGCGGTTCTCATTATAGGGATAACTGAGAACGCATTGGTGTAACAATAAATTCCCGTTTTGATTACCTCCTTGATTACCTCGCATAAAGACGGGATAAAGAAAGAGCCGGGAAATGACGTATTTAAGCCATTTCTCAGCTCTTTTTGAAATGGAGCATATGGGATTCGAACCCACGACCTTTTGAATGCCATTCAAACGCGCTCCCAACTGCGCTAATGCCCCACGCACTGTGCCGCGCGGACGCTCTGTAAGCCCCGGCGGATTTGGTACTTTAAGAGAATACCACAAAAAGGCGGATTTGTACAGTGGTAATTTTCATTTTCTGAAAAAAAATTCGTTCCGGCCGCGGGATCATTCGGCTTCCTGATAGAATGTATCCAGCACGATCTCATACAGCGCCTTCTCGTCCACGATATACTGCGCGTAGCCGTTCTCGCCCTTGA
Organism: uncultured Lachnospiraceae bacterium; assembly: GCA_947589095.1. Taxonomy (GTDB): domain Bacteria; phylum Bacillota; class Clostridia; order Lachnospirales; family Lachnospiraceae; genus UBA3402. Next base: position 92,919 of record CANQBX010000001.1, on the reverse strand, counting down.
CGACCTCGCCGGGGATCGTAAGCATATTGTCCTCGCCGAAGCCCACCTTCGTAACGAGGGACGACAGGTAGGAGATGCGGGAGGCGTTCAGGTTCGTGACCATATAATCGGAAACCGTATTGAACAGCTTCAGCGGAAGCGTAATGTCGTCCTTCGTCTCCTCCAGCACCTTCTTCGCGAAAGCCACCATGAAGTACCTCTGGCGGGCCATACGGCCGTTATTGGAATCCAGCGTGGAATAGGAACTGTCCAGGTTCCTGGCCTGGACATACTGCCGGGCCATCTTGCCGTCCAGCGTGACCATGGCGCCGATCTCGCCCATGCCGAATACCTCCGAGACGTACCGGTCCAGCACCTCCACCTCCACGCCGCCCACCGCGTCGTTCAGCACCGGCAGGGCTTCCAGATCGATCGCCGCGTAGGAATTGATCGGTATCCCATAAAGGAGCCGCGACACCGCGCGCACCGTATTCTCGCAGCTGGTCTCCCGGCCGTCGCCGTAAGCGTAGGACAGGCAGACCTGGATATTGGACTTGCCTACATAGGTTCCCTCCGAGTCATAGAGATCCACATCCACCATGGAATCCCTGGAGATCCCGAGCACCTTCACACGGCCCGTCTTCACGTCGATCGTCGCCAGATACAGGGCGTCCGCCTGGCCGCCGGTGCCGACCACCTCCGCTTCCTCCGAGATGTCGGAGCGGTCCGTTCCGATCAGCAGAACGCTGGTCACATTCTCATTCAGGACATATTCCTTCCCATTATAGTGGACGCGCTGTCCCTGATCCTCCACGACGACCTGCACATCCTCCAGGGACGGCGCCGTGACCTCTACCGGCGCCTCCGCCTCCAGGAGCTGTCCGCGCCCTTTCTGATAAAGGCTGTAGAATATCCCGGCCGCCGCCAGCGCCAGCGCCAGAACCACAAGAAGGAAGCCTACCAGCAGCTTCCACCACGAAAACCTCTTCTTCGCTCTCCCCGCCGCAGCCGCCCGGCTGCCGGAATCATGATTCTCCATCTTCCAGCAATACGGCCTGCACCAGATATCTGGAATTCGGCCTTCCTCCCACACAAGTACTTAAAGTGATGATCCGGTCGTCCTTATCCACCTCCACATCCTTACGGATGTTCACATACATGGACTCCAGACCGGTAATATAGTTCAGGTACCTCTCGTAGACCTCCGGATCGTCGAAATCATAGGTCACCAGCAGATGATAGCTGTCCGTCTCATACGCCGCGAAGATCTCGTAGGTCAGGACATGCTCCGGCGTATAGATATACACATACCGGTTCTCATCGAAGAACGTCCGGTCCTCAAAGGAATGAAGCCCCTTGAACATGGAACCGTTCTTCATATTATGGCCGTAGATCACCGTGTTCGGATCCGTGAAATCCTTCGAATTCAGGTTCTGGGTATGGATGCAGCCCGCGGACTGCTTCTCGCCGTACATGGAGTGCGTCAGATAGTAGCTCTGGTCCTGCCCGTCATGCTGGGCGATCGGATAATCGATCACCGTACCGGGAATCTCGATCCAGGCGTACAGCTCCGGATTGATCTCCTGCAGTTTGGCGAAATCGATGGGGATCTCCTCTTCCTCCTGGGCGATATCCTCCGGAAGCTCCACCTCCTCGCCCTCCATCTCGCCGACAAATACGGTCTCCGGTTCCGTCTCCGCCTCGGTCGTCCGGACTACCTCCTGCTGAAGCTGCGCCATCTGCCGCTCCTGCCGGAACGCGCTGTAGAAATGCCAGCCCGCGCTTACCGCGCAGGCGATCGCCGCCAGCAGGGCGACGACAAATACGATCCTCCACCCATTCTTCTTCCGTTCCAAGACCCGGTCTCCCTTCCTGTCCCTATACCTGATAAATCCCCGCTCTTCCTGAAGAAAAACGGGGATTCTGATTCCTATTCCATTCCTGCGCGGAAAGCCTCTCAGGCCATCTTACGCTTCGATACTACCGCCACCCCGGCGCACACGCCGCCAAGCAGAAGCGTGAAAAGAACCGAGTCGCTTCCCTGGGTCTTCGGAGAACCCGCAGTCGCCAGCGGCACGTCGCCGTCCTCAATATACACAACGTCCATGCCCGCATCCTGCGCGTCCTGGATCTCCTCCTCGGAATTAAGCCCGGCCAGAGGAACCACGTCGTCCGCGATATCCACGATCACATCGCTGTTCGCCAGAGGACCGCCTGTGATGACGCCGCCGTCCGCAGCCGCACCGCCGCCGGCCCCTCCGCCGGTCACCGTGCCGCCGCCTGTGCTTCCGCCCGGCGTGATCACCGGAGCGTCAGGACTCGGCGAACCCGCCGCAGCCACTCCTGTAAATGTCATGGACAGGCACAATGTAACGCCTAACATCGATATATATCTCTTCAGCTTCATAAGAACACCTCCCACACTGAAAAATATCCACCTATTCACCATGATTATATGACTTTTCCCGCAGAATGTAAAGTATTTTTTTTACTTTTTTAAACAGCTTTTTAAACAGCTGCCGGGATCCGCCGTACCGATGATCCCATACTGCTCCAGCAGCTTCACCCGCCGGCTGCCGATCCGGAGGCTGTCCGCCGCGCTGTCGTCCGGCGTCGCCGCCGTTTCCTTCAGATACAGCAGGATCCGCTGCGCCCAGGCCGCCGGCAGAAGGAACGGATATTTCTTCAGGTAAGGGAATTTGGCCCGCATCGCCGCAAGCGGCAGGAATACCGCTCCCAGAACTCCCTTCCCGAAGCGCCGCCCCTTAGCGCCGCCCTGCACCGCGCTCTCCGTGATCGTACCGCTGTGCTTGCGGCTCAGATCCGAGCCGCCGTAGATCCCGGCGTCCAGCAGATCCAGAAGCAGCGCCTCCGTCTCCCCCGCCGCCTCCAGCCACGCTTCCGGCAGGCAGGCGCGCCCGCAATCAAGGGCCAGGTATTCCCGCCCGATCGCAAAAAGCGCCGCCGCGAAGGTCTCCGCCCGCACCTTTCCGCACTCCCCGCGCACGAACTCCCAGTCGATCTCAGGGCCGCGCGCGTGGGCGTAGACCACCAGGTCGCATACCTGCCGCACCCCCACGCCGCTGTTCACAAAATGCTTCAGCGCGTGCAGGATCAGGAACAAGATATGCAGCGACGGCTCCAGCGTATACAGCCGGACCCCGTCGATCTCCACCGTCTCCGGCGCCCCGAACACGCCGCCAAACGGCCCCTCGCCGCGGCGCAGCGCGCCGGCCTCGCCGTTCAGGCTGTCGTGCACCTCCAGATATACCAGGCCGTCCGCCGCCGCGTAGGAGACGTCCCCGGACGCCGCGTCCGCCCCATGCTCCAGCCGCGTAAGTCCCGCCGCCTGCAGCGCCCGCTCAAACTCCCGCCGCCGCGGCGGCTCCACATACAGGTCCTCGTCCCCCGACTCCCGCTGATCCGGATTCGGATACAGCTGCCTGCATACGATCCCCTTCACCACAAGCGGTACGAAGCCCTGCTCCGTCAGATCCCGGTACAGCCGCAGGAAGGCTTCGGTTCTCTGCGCCTGCGACGCGACGCTCCGCTTCGCTTCCGTCTTCACCGCGGCCTCATACGCGCCGCCCGTCTCCCGCAGCTGCTCCATCCGGCAGACGCTCTGATATACCATCGGAAGCACCCTCTGCTGCCGGGCCAGCGCAAACAACTCCCCCCACTCCCGCGGTTCCACCGGCCCGTCCCACCGGACCGTCTCCCTGCTCACAGCCGCCCGCAGGGCGGCGAGAAACAGGCGCTGTACAGTCGTTACCATATGCAAACACTCCTTTTGTCCGTGTTCAGCCAATATATCCCCCCGGAGGTCACCGCGCCTCCGGCTCCAGACGGATCACCACGATCTCCGGCGGATTATTGAACCGCGGCAGCCGCTGCTGCGCCGAGCTTAACCCCCGCGTGATGATCAGGTTCTCCACCTTCCCCAGCCGGTACCGTCCCGCATCGTACTCCGGGAACCATCCCTGATCCCCCGCGTACAGCCCGCCCGCGAAGGGCAGCCGCACCTGCCCGCCGTGCAGATGCCCGGCCACCGCCAGATCCATGCTCCACGTCTCCGCCGCCTCCCCGAAGATCAGGCTGTCCGGCCGGTGAACCATCAGCAGGCAGAAGCGGTCCGTGTCCTGAAAGCCGCTCAGGAACGCATAAAGCTCCGGGCGCATATGCGCCGGATCCGTGGAATTCGCGTGGTCATTGGCAAACGCATACGCGTAAAGCCCGCCCAGCCGAATCCGGGAACCACGGATCTCCAGATCCGTATATTCCTCATCCAGAACCACTGCTCCCAGCGCCTCCCACGCGGCCTTCAGGTCCGTCCTGGTCCGCGCCATATAAGCCTCTTCCTGGTTCCCATAGGAAATGTACACCGGCGCGAGATCCACGAGCTTCCCGATCAGGTCGGACGCGATCCGGCCGTCCGGCGAATCCTTATTCAGGAGGTCGCCCACCAGCAAAATTGCATCCGGGGCCAGCTCCCTGATCCGCTCTGCCAGGCGCCGGTTCCCGGCGCCGAATTCATGGTCGTGAAGATCGGAAACCATGACCAGACGGAGCGGGGACACGATGCGGACCGACGTTACGGTGAATTCCGATACGGTCAGGCAGTTATAGGATATGAAAATGTCGAGGGCTGTGAGCAGGACTGCCGCGGTTAGCGCGAGGCAGATCCGCTTTCTGTATCTGTTCAAATTATATTCTCCAAATTATATAATCAAATATTTCTTTTCACTTTCGAATATAGTCCACATTTAAAATATCTACCGGAAATCTATAAAAATAAAACTCCTCCTCTCCATACTGAACTGATTTTACATATTCAAGCTCTGACATCAGTTTGTTCCTATATGACTCGGAGGCATCCCTTTCCAAATAGTCAAATGTCCAATTTGTAAAAACCATATAGGAATTATAATCTTTTGCATTGTAGAAGACATCCGTATACATCAGATACGGAACCGGATACATTAGTCCGTCTGATTTATTGTCAGGATCTAAAGCCACCGTTCCAGCCAGTATTTTATCTTTAGAAAAAGCAGCAAAAAGCGGCCAAGTACGAAGATCATAGTAAACACAATCAATGCCTTCTTCAATCAAATCATCCGTGACCTGCTGATAAAACTGACTCCTTTCATAATACTCTATATAATCTGGAACAAAATTACATATGTAGTTAAGTACCCCCCCGCACAGCAAACCGCATATCAATAAGTTCTTCATCTTTACATTCTTTATTTCTTTCACCATATACATAACTGAATAGGTTACAAGCAGATACCATACAAAGAAATAAATTCCTCTAATCCGTAAAAGAAGGACTCCCACTGCATATACAGCAAGCAAACTTACAGTTGAAAATAGAATCAAACATCCAAGGACAGAATCATCCTTCTTCTTAATAACCATGCTAATAGCAGTTAACACAACTCCACACATACAGACCGCCACTGCAAATAGCGGAATCCATTTAATCCCATTTTGCCAAAATGATAAACCAGTAATTGATAAGAACTCCTGTGTAGTGTCCGTCCAATTTTCTATCAATTCCGCCATGTTAGCACTCCACTTTATATCCCCAATAATAGGGGCACTATGAACCGGTATATATTTTATTATGACATAGCCAGCCAAATTACCACAGAGTACCAGCACAGAAAAAGCTAAGCACTTAATATTGCCTCTTTTCAGAAGATACATTAATATCGTAATGGCCAATAGCGGTAAATATAAAACCAGGGTCTGCCGCAGACTTTGCATTCCTAAAGCAATTGCCATAACCAAACAAAAGAAAAGAGATACAGAATTAATCCTTTTATCTTTTTTAATTCGGAAAAACACCCCCAACGTAAAGATAATACCCCAAACATAACATGCATAAAAACTCGCCATCGTATAAAAATAGATTAAACCTGCGTTACCAACCGCAGCATTATTTCCCAGCATTACAGTGCCAATAATGCAAAACTCTCCAACCAGCATATCCCTCCAGCCCAAAAATGGTTTGATACTCCATGCAAAACTCCATAATATTAAAAACATCATAATTGTAGAGGCCAAGGCAAGCGCCAGAATACTATTATGGAAAACTCCATAGATAATAGCTGCCAACACAGGAGTCGCCACAACATAATACTGATTTCCAAAAACCCACGACTCGGGAAATAATGTTCTCTCTTCTGCCATTAACTTTGACACTACAGTATCTGAATAAATATCAAAAGAATACCATTGCTGACCATGAAAATTTATCCATATAATACTACCTCCATATATGATAATGCCCGCGGCTAATGCCAATAATAATATACTATTCATATATTTTTCTCTAGACATAATCCGTTCTCCTCCTCATCTGTTATATTACCGATTGTCTCTACGTAATATCCCCTTGCCCAGAACGCTTTGTCCCATTTACTCTGCAATTCCGGATGCCTGTCATATATCATTAATGTGCTTTTCCCTTTCAAATACCCCATAAAATTCGATATACTTATTTTCGGCGGGATTGCCACGCTTAAATGTATATGGTCGATGCATACTTCTCCCGCTATGATATCCACATTTTTGTACTTGCATAGTGTACTTATGATCTCCCGCACATCATCCCGTATTTTCCCATATAATACTTTCTTCCGATATTTCGGGATAAAAACAATATGGTACTGGCATTTCCATCTGGTATGTGATAAACTTTTATTGTCCATTTGGACCTCCTCCTATGCTTGAAATTTGGCTTGCGACACCAATTTCATTGTAGCATAGGAGGATTTTTATTGATATCCTTATCGTTTCCAACTACCCTATTCTCCCCAGCATAGCTGGGGGATTAGGGCTTTCATTAAATAAATCTCCCTACTTTCAGTGTATTACAACTGACAAATACACCCCCATAACTGACTCTATTTGTTATATTGAGCTAACCATTCTTTATAATCCATAATATTAAACTTAATATCTCCTACCTGATTAACAAAATATGTATTAGTATATACCCATTCAATGTCTATATCATGTGCGTATCCTGAAGGTATCTCAAATATATTTATACTATCAGCATTCCGCACAATCGCATTCTCTACATATTTAATCCTTTGCCTATCTAACTTACCAATTTGAACAAATTGTATAATCATAAAGGCACTGATTGCAATAACAGAAGCTCCTATTATAAACGAAGCGTGATTATATTTTCTAACAATATTTGATTCTTTAATTATTGTTAGGGCAATAATCAAAATAAATGTATAAGAAAGAAATAGGCATCTCTCTCCTATAGGATAGACTACTAACAACGGAAGTATTGAAAAAATAGCCATTACCACATAAAAGAATATTTCTTTTTCATATGCAAATTTACCCCTATGCACAAGTATACAAAATGCAACCATATAGAAAAGCAGCGCTAAAACATGAATAACTAATATACCAATGCTATTTTTGATCCATACAACTCCAATTAATCCTATAAACCTTACTGCAATACTGTATAATGGGAACAAGAATAACAAGCATTCACTTAACCGATTCTTTATTTGCCTTTCTCTTAACATTACAAGCAATACACTACTTATTAAAATCCAAATAAATAACTGTTCGACAAGTATACCGGCAATCTGTAACGAATTCCCTTTTATTGAATTCAAAAATGAGTTTAAAGAAAATAAATTCAGCTTTTGATAATCTTCAAATTCATTAGGCACATAAAATATATGCGGTATCAGATACATTATCCCCCCACCCGCAAGATTACTTGTGAGCCAAGTTAAAGAAAAACCGATATTCTTCTTAATACTCATAGCGTCTATCAAAAAGGCAAATGACAGCATAATACTAATCACTGTGTTATGTTCAGCATAAAGTTGTCCGCTAAAGCCTAAAAAGAATAGCAAAAATAGCCAACCTTTTCTATGGCATCTCTTACATATTATCATGCAAGCCAACATACAAAACACTGGCGGCAAATAGTTTTGAAATCCACTTGTCCAAACAATCACCTGCGCAAACATTTTAGGAGACATTAATAAAAAAAGTGCTAATGCAATTATACCTTCCTGCCAGCTTACCTCACATAATCTCACAAGCAATAATACAATACCAAGACATATGCTCATCTTGACGATTACACGCAGACAGACAAATTGACTCAAATAAATATTGCCCAAATTACCTAAAAATCTTCCATTTCCATAGTATAATGCAAATTTGCAAGCCTCTCTAATGTCCAGTATTCCTTTTGATCTAAAATATAAATCATCACTTGATTGAGGTGAATTAATTATAACTACAAGTAATGCACCAATGAGAATGCTGTATAAGAAAAACCATTGCATTTTTTTAATACTTATCTTAACTAAAACAGGTCTATTCATAATAATCTCCATTCCGCCGCCTTTCAGTTGGCGGCACAAATAGTAATGAAGCTTCAAATGATTATAATGTGTTTTTACTTATATATCATCCATTTTATATGCAAATAGCTTTTGAAGCTTAGCGAATACTTCAGTTGCAGATTTACTTATATGCAATTCAACTGGCCCAAGCACAATATCCATAACCATATCTACCATATAACAAAAAATATATATAATAATCGGCAAAAGGAACATTGCTCCAAGCAACCGCGCTCCTTTCAACTCCGGAATTCGCAATATATTCTCTGCTACATACGATCCTAATACAAGATTCATATGAATAATATATATTATAAAACTTTTTACTGCAATATTATTGATAATCGGACTTATTCCTATATCTATGTTCTTAAAAGCCAGTACCAAACTTACAGCTCCTACTAGCACAAAAACCGTGTTATAATAATTCATCAGCAATTTCTTTAACAACACTGCTATACATTATCACATGACTTGTAATAATCATGAGCATTAAAAGAATTCTTAATAACTCAAAATTAGATTGTCTTTTCATTTCTATTGACCTTCCTATACTATAAATTATCTATTATCTTCCTGATAAGTATTATAAAATTGTTATAAAGTATTTAAATACTCATCTGCATGCTTAAACAATTCTTCGTGGCTTAAAAGATACTCCTTTTTCTCCTTAAATGACATTCCCCACGTCATCAGTTTTCTATGTTTGTTTTTTTCTTTCAAGCTATCTATACTCCCAATTACTTTAGCGGGATTACCCGCAATAACCTTTCCAGGGTCAATAAAACTTTTAGTAACAACACTTCCTGCCGCAATAATGCAGTGATTAGCTATGGTTACCCCCGGAAGAACTATGCTTCCCATCCCTATAAAGCAATAATCACCAATAATTATCCTGCCATATATGTCGCTAACATTTTCTAAATAAAAATTTGCAGAAGCATCATGTGTTGCAAACATGACTTCTGGCGCTATTGTCACATGGTTCCCCAATGTAATCAAATAAGGCTCAGGAGTTTCGATTTTGTTGGAGAAAATGTAACATTCTTCTCCAATATGCATTCCGATCTTTCTCCAATAGTTTAATTGCATTTCTCTACGACTTATCTTTTTAATTCTAAGATAATAAAACTCCTTTAATCCTCTACGAATATATGCCGCTATACCCATAATTCTACCTCCATAATATGTAAATCTAAATCCATCTGTTATTCAACCACAAACACCGTTGTCTTTCAATTTATTTGATCCGCCTCCTAAAATCAAATATAATTTTTTGAAATCATACGATGCAATACCGACTTTAACAATTCTTTTATATACATAAATTCTTTTGTTCTAAAATAAGCCAATACCAAAAATCCATTTGATATTCCAAAAGCAACTATTGCTTTAACAACAAAGGTAACAATATTTCCAGATAATACAATCTTATCCTGAATAATAAACACTATCACTGAAATAATACTGCCTACTACAAGCTTCTTCCCCTCCCAAACGACATATTTTAAAAAATTTTGCTTAAATACATCACGATAAACAAAGTAAGGTTTCGTCCAAAATGAAAACATCAAAAAACTAAAAAGCGTTCCTGCTAACACTCCCGCTAAACCAATCCGCCATGCCAATATGACAGAAATGATAAGATTAACTATCGCCTCCACCATAGGAATAAACCGATCTGGGTAATACAACCCTGCAGCATTTTTCACTATATCCACACTTGAATTTATGCCACGCAAATAATATATGCTTATCGCAAAAAATAATATACTTTTCGACAATACATACTCATCTCCAAGCCATATCCTAACAAATAGCTCAATCAGACAATAAAGGCATATAGCCGAAAACGTATAAAGCCAATAGTTTATAAAATCTATCTTCTTATATACCTCATAAGCCCGCTCGCTCGATTCACTGGCAATCAAGTTTCCCATACTTGCTGTGACACCCGACGAAAACGTTGTCACAAATCCTGAAACAGCGGAAATGATAGTTGTATAATTACTGTACATTCCCAATGCAGTTATATTCACAATTGAAGAAATGACCAAATTATCCGAACACTCAGAAATGATATATCCTACTTTTCCAATAAAGAGTGCTTTAATGTTTTTAAATATATTTTTTCGCGTTTCTACATCGAGAGGTTGTACATCTTTTTCTTTTAAATAAGGATATCTGCGATCGATTATCATACTAAAAAGAACATTTTTAATAACCGTGGAAATGATATCGACCAACAAATAAAATATATAATTTTGCATGTAGTACAGAATCACTATCTTCAGAACAAGAACTAAAATCTGCGTTATTGTGTTCGCTATCGTATAAAGATATTTGTTCTGATCGGAACTGTTCAATGTTGTCTTATACACCCATAGATAAGACACAACTGAACTAAACAAGAATAAAAAATATATGGTTGATGCATCCGGTGCCGTATTACCTTTAAGGAAGAATGGCAAAAACGGATAAAAAGCCACTCCGATTATCGCCGTCATTAAAGCCAGTAAACGATATGTAACTTTAAAAAAACGCATTAATGACTTTATTTTCTCCGTATCTTTTTCAGCAAGAGGCTTATATAATGCATAACCAATCGCTATTCCTATTCCGGATTCTGCCAGAGAAAAAACAGTGAGAATATTAGTCATCAAGCCATTGATACCTAAATATTGAACTCCCACATTATAAATCAAAACCCGTCGAGACAGAAAGCCCAGTAGTATTATAATTAACTGAGATATGAATGAAACTATTGTATTTAAGACACTTTTTCTTGTTCGCAAAATATATTCCTCTCCTCGCAGAAAATTCAATTATAAAAATCTGCTTTCATATCTTACATATTTACAAATACCACTCTTCAGAGTAATATATATATTAATTCTATATCTACGTTACTTAACGATAGACAGGAGGTTTATACAATGATTAATACCTTAACCGTATCTATTATAATCCCAATGTATAATGCATCAAGCACAATCACTCGATGCTTAGAATCCGTAATGTCGCAAACCTATAAGAACATCGAGATCATTATTATTGATGACGGTTCAAAAGATAATTCGCTGCAAGTTTGTTCACAGTTAATTCAAAACGATCCTCGAATTCAATTAATATCAACTGCAAATAGCGGCGTTTCTATTGCTCGAAACAGAGGCATTTTAGCCGCTTCCGGATATTATTGTACCTTTGTTGACTCTGATGACTGGATTGAGCCAACTCATATTGAACAACTTGTCAAAAAGATAAATAATATCGACTGTGTAATAAGCAGCTATACAATGGAAAATAATGGCCAATTTAACTATCATCAACTAAGTGAATGCATATATACATATAGTTCTGTACTTACTCCACCTGTCATCAGCATGTTCAAAAATGGATATATACATCCTTGCTGGAACAAATTATTTAAACTTGATATAATCAAAAAAATGCATATCTCGTTTCCTTCCCATATTCAAATAAGCGAAGATTCAATATTTTGTATCGAATACTTAAAACATTGCACATCTATATGTACAACAGCTTCAACAACATATCATTATTGCAAAAGCAATCTATCTACCAGCTTATCAAGCAAAGTATATCCCGATATTTTTAGTACCTATGAAATTGTTTATACAAAATTGCAATCTCTATTGATGCAAATGACATCAGATACGCATGTCATAGATAGAACATTAACTCAAACTATATTTCCACAACTATATGGCAGTATTTTTAAAATAGTTAATGATAATACAAAAACATATTTGCAAAAAAAAGCAATTTTCAACAGTCTGTTCATTCTGCCATATAGTAAAAAAACCTTATATGATGCGCTTATTTCATCTGATTCTGTCAAAGAACGTATCATTATAAAGCTCATAATCGCCAAACAGTTTGGAATTATAATGATACTTAATAAATGGATATTACATCATCATAGATAACTCATCCTAAACTTTTATTATGTCTCATTATCCGGTCAATATATCTCCATCTATCATTTTATAGATTTTCTCCAGTTCTTCATAATTAGTCTTCTTTTCTGTCATTTGATAACTTTTGATATGCTCATATAAATCCGTATCTTCTATCAACCGCTGAATGCCCTCTGCCACAGCCTCAGCATTCATATCAACAACTATACCGTTTTCCCCTTCAATCATCTGAGCATACACAGCACTAAACCGCGTTGTGACGACAGGAATATTGAGTATCCTCGCCTCTGCAATTGCAATTCCAAAACCTTCATATCTTGAAGTCTGTACATATAATTGTGATTGCATAAAATACGGATATGGATTTGCTTTGACCCCTAATATAATAAAGCAATCTTCTAAATGTTTCTCTTTGATTAGCTCCCTAATTTCACCCTCTAGAGCGCCCCCACCTATAACATACCAGCAAAAATCTATATTTTTCTCTTTTAAAATCGCGCATGCATCTATAGCTATATCATACCCTTTTTGTGGCACTAATCGGCCCACAGTAAGTATCTTTATTCTACCATGTTTCATTTCGCTCTGGGCCCGCTCACTATTGAGCTTTGCCAAGCTTTCAATTAATCGCCCATCATTAATGTCATAGATAACCATTGTCTTTTCCTTGACATTCGGAAACAGTTCCAAAACACGTCGTTCTGCCGACTCTGATACTCCAACTATCTTATCTATTTTTTTATATTCACTGCTCATATAATTTCTGTTTTTTAGATTCAAACTACATATTTCATTATTAACCCACGCATACTTTTTTACCGCATCGACACAATCAGCCACATAAAAAGTGGGAACATTTTGGGAATATGCAATTGCAATATCATACTTCTTTTTCTCACAATTAAAGCATGAGCCCGCAAATCTCCAAAATGTCACGGCCTTATCCGGATTACTATGATTTCCCATCCTTAAAAAAAACGAATATCGAATCCTACTAACCAGAATCCTTGCGTCCTCTATAGATTTTAATGTTAAAAAAGCTTGATACAAAGGTTTTCCTGTTTTTACAAAATAAGTCGGCAAAGGAAGTATATGAACTTCTTTCGGCAAAAAAATCTCGAATTCCCCGTCATGAGAAAATAGCTGTAAATCCACTTCATATTCTGAATAATTCAAAAGCCTCAATAATGTTATAAGACTTTTCTCAGCGCCGCCGCAGCCCAAAGACTCTATTACAAATAATACTTTTTTCATTCGTTAACTCCTTTTATTACCGTATCTATATATTGCTTGGATATGAAGATCTGTTTTTCCAGTTTTTCTCTGACTCTTTCATAACTACAAATTTCTCGCAAGTAGCTGAACGATCTCTCCGTAATAATGCGATCATTCATATCTAGATCCTTCAACAAATCTTTCATCCTACTGTTTATCCCCTCAAGCCTTTCAAAAACCGCGAACTGCTTTTCATAAATCAGTGAAAACGCCACTGCATGAAAAGAATTTGATACCACCAAATCCGCATGATGTACCAAAGTTAAAAATCCTCTCGGTCCCTCTTTATCAAAACTTCTATCTGCATATCCGCATGGTAAAACCGAATAAACCTTTAATTTATTCTCCGAAGCGTATTGCTTCACAAAGTTTTCCATCAATGGATTCTTATCAAAATCATATACCAATATATAATGTCCCGGCAATTGCAATGGTTTTTCCAGCATCTCCCATTTCTTTCTGTCAAGCAGAAATACCGGATCCATGGCCTTCACGGCCTTTGGAAAGCCAAGTTGAACAGCGAGCGATACTCCTGTCTGCTCTCTCACCGAAATATAATCCAATCTCGAAAGCCACTTCCTGACCGTATCTTCCCAACCTTCTGCTATGAAATCCGTAGCAAAGCTTGCTGCATACGAAGCCTTTATACGGTCATCCGGGGCAAACTCCAAATAAAAAGCAGGATCCTTGCCATTCATAAATAATGTATTCCATATCTGATCACTACCGGCAAAGTAAACATCCGCCACAGGTAAATTGGCCTTCAGATCCTCATTGGAGACAAATCTTTTCTCCGTTAAAGGAAGATATTGTTTTGTAAAAGTATCAAATTCCCTTTTCCGTTTTCCAAGTCTTGCACGTAACCGTCCCGGAAACTTTAATATCTGATACAGTTCTCGAAGAATCGGCTTATCATACCTTGGATTATTCACTCCAAATAATGAATAGTGATGGCTGAGATATGGCGGCTTATAGTCAATCAGCTCCACTTGGATACCCTGATGTTTCAAATATGTCGATAATGCATATGCCTGCAGACTTGCGCCTACGTTATATACATCGTGACAAGTGATAATTTTAGCATCCATCTTTTTCTTCCTTTTATATACTCAATAACTTACTCCTGCACATAAGCGCATCCAAATTGTTTGAAACTTTCAGTATGTAACTGTGATTCCCTTCATTATATTATGCAACAGTCGATTTACACTGCATTGAATGAATCCGATAAAAAAGGAAATACCCACACAAATCAACAATAATAATCCTAAAACCAAAAAAGGATACTTGGCCACAAAAACTAATCCATCAAACATAACCGCATAGAAAAACATATGCACCAACCAAATATTCGTTGAATGTCTTCCCATAAACATGCATACATTTCTAAGCCAATTCGGTTTCCTCCAAATATGAAAACATAGTATAGTTCCTATACCCGTAATTGGTGCAATTATTAATGATTGTTCTATGCAATGAATCCCAAATAATATCAACGGAATCACTGCAATGCAAACTTTTATGAGTCTGTCTGCCTGTTTCCTATATCCATCAGATATAGACTGTCGATCGCCTTGTCTTCTTAATCGATTTATAATTCGCTTCTTCCTGCATACCATACCTACAATATAAGCAAACTGTGATGTTCCCACTAAAATACTCTGTTGCCATACCCACGCTAAAACACCGTTAGGAATTGACAATATAATTAAAAAGCGAAAGATATACGCCACAAAATAAACGCATCCGCTTATCAAAATAATCCATAACCATCGGATACTTTTAACCAATCGATAGACAAATGGAGAAAGTAACGTCAATATCACATATGTTAGAACAAACCACCATGCACCATTATAAGTCATATGATATAGCAGGAAATTTCCCAAAAATTCCTTTACCGATCCCGGTATTACCCCATCACCACTTAAAAGACCAATCCCGGAAAACAAAAGTACTACAATCCAATAATTCTCAAGAAATTTTAAAAGCCTTCTTGGAATTTTTCTGATATACTGCCAGTTTTCCTGCTCAATTAATAAATATTGTGCGTATCCGCTGCTAAAACAATATATAGGTACACATATATCGCCAAATAGTCCTATATAATAGATCAACGGAGTTTCTCCTATATAAATTAACGGAGTATATGGCAACTCTCCTTTCCTGCAAAAAAGATGCAGTGCCACCATGCCCAGAATAGCAAGCCCTTTGGCCATCTGATGATCCTGTTTCGTCAATTCTAATTCATCGGCAGAATAGTTCGTCAATCTTTATCACCTCGGCTTGATTCGAATAGTCCCTATGCAAACAATTTTCATGCATTCTGGCCAATACTTCTCTATTTTGCAGTATTCGCGCCATTTTCTCTGCGCACGCCCCATTTTCTATCGGTACAATCACTCCATCCACGCCATCCTGCAACTGATTAGAAGCTGTCAGATACTTCGTGATAATCACAGGTTTCCCCAACATCTGCGCCTCATGGACAGTAACTGAATTCCCTTCATACCGCGATGGCTGCACATATACATTGCACGCTTTAATATACGGATACGGATTGTCCTTTTTACCAAGAATGACAACATGATCCTGCATTCCTGCTTCTACAATCTTATCTCTTATCAGCTGTTCACTTCCACCATAGCCAATAATGTACCATGTCACATTTACCCCAGCGTCCAGAAGCCTTCGACAGATATCCGGCACATTATCGTAGTTTTTTGCTCTGCAAAACCTGCCAATAGACAGCAATCTGATTGATCCGTCTTCCGGCATCTCATTCTGTACAGTGAACTCATCCGCCTGCTTCAAAATACTCTTTTGAGGAAGCATATTATGTATAAGCCGGATCTTATCACTAAGGGACGGAAATACCTTAAGAAAGCTCTCCGTCACGGACTCCGAAATTGATATGATATGGTCATATCGGTTCCACATCGCCAGTTCAGATTCCACATCGACACGAACCGCTGTATAATCCGTGTGTATCCATGCTGCCTTTCTTTTCGCATTAACCTTCTCTGCCACGAAATAATGCGGTGTCAGAAAACTGATTGCCAGATCATATGTTTTCTCGCTGATCTTTGACATCCATCTCCTCGTGTACTTGTGGCTATATTCCAGCTGTACACCATTATCTGCAGGCAGCTTCAGTTCACGAATCCTCTTCTTTGCATTTTCCTTCCCTATAAAACGCCCGCAGGCAACGCCAAACTGTCTCTTCCGAAGCACTTCGCCGATCGGTATCGCCAACGATGCGTATTGGGGCACCTCCGGAAGGAGATTTACCTGCGCAGGAATATACTGCATCAGTTCTCCACTGTGCCGCATCAGAAACAGATCCACCTCATACCGGGTATAATCGATCGATTCCAGAAGTCCCAGGAGTGCCCGTTCTGCGCCGCCTATCTCCATTACATGCGAAAATACAAGTATCGATTTCTTCATTTTACGCTTTCTTCTTTCTGAAAAAATCCACTCCTAAAATACGGTGTACCGGCTTCATCAATTCACTGCGCAAGACCGTTCCTTTACTAAGCCAGCTTTTGGCATACCAGTGAATGGAATAAGTATCTTCAGTCAAACGCAAACGCCCGGTCGGATCGTCATATGGGTTAAACACCTCTATTGGGTAGATCGTAGCCCCGGCTACGCACTGCTTCTCACCATTCTGAACTAGGCCAAGCTTCAATAATGCCGATGTATTCAATCTCGGGCATGTCTGAAAACCATGCTTTCCATCCAAAAAAGGATCATACTCTTCTAACATTTTCTTTACAACATTATTACCGGGTTCCGCTCCAAATCCCAATCCCGTTGCTACATATTCATTTGTCTCAAATCCAAAGAAAGCTTTCTGCAGTAAAAGTTCGCCAACCGGACGTACAAGTTCAACATCTACATCGAAATACAGGCCGCCATGCTCATACACTACTAAAAGCCTGGCATAATCACTTAAAAAAGCATACTTTCTATTTTCATAAAGGAATGATGTATATGCATTCTGCTGTACATCAAAGTTGTCCTCATTCCACTCAATAATCTCATAATTCGGGCAGAAACGTCGCCAACTTTCAATGCAGCTTTTTGCACTCTTCGGCAATTCTTTTTTTCCAAACCAGCAATAGTGTATTACTTTAGGAACCATAATTTACCTCATAAACATAATCTCTTCTATTTTGACAATATATTACACTTATGTATTATCATATAGATACGTTCAGGCATTAAAGAAATTACCACACACTTAAACAGTTCTAACAACAAACATGGATAGTACTTTAAAGGCATATGTACCATTCTAAATCCAATGCATTGCACATAAAGCCCTCTCATCCTTATTTTCGGATTTCTTCGTTTATATGCATTCCTGTCATCTCGCATCTTGTATAATGCTTCCTGCATATTATACCCTCTATATCCTTTTGCATACAACTTATACCATAAATTACAATCCTCAAATCTAAGCAATCTTTCATCCACCGTATATCCCCCTACTGATCTATATGCCTCTTCACGAATCATACACGGCGCATGGCAATGAAATGGAGTATGAAAAACAAAATCCTTAATTTGAGGAATTTCAATTACATTTCTTATTCCCCAGTCCCCATGTTCATCGAAATATATCATTTGCGAACTAACAATTGCATATTCTGAATGAGTATTCAAAAACTGAACTTCCTTTTCCAGACGTTCAGGTAATGAAATATCATCCCCATCCATTCGTGCAATATATATACCCCTCGCCTTTTCTAAACAACAGTTCAATGTATAATTCAAACCTCTATTATTGGCATTTCTTATCACAAATATTTTATCAGGAAATTGCTTACTATATTGCAATGCAATTTGATATGTGTTATCACTTGAACCATCATCACACATAATCAATTCCCAATCTATAAAAGTTTGTCCGATTATAGATTCTATGGCTTCAGACAATGTCCCCTCACAATTATAAATCCCCATTATAACCGATACCATGGGTCTGCTTCTCATCTTAACGGCCTCTCATACAATTCATAATACATAAAACCAAATACAAACTTATTGCCATCTTGTACTTTGAACAAAAATAGAACACCTTCCAATGTATAGGCAAATATGTAAAAGGTAATTTTTTTAGTGCCCGGTCATAATATGAAACTGACAAGATCTTCCTTAACTCCTGTATCTTCTTCCGTGCTGTCATATTATTATCTTCTACCAGATTTAATCCTAGCCCCATTATGCCTGAACATATTCTATTATTTAACGCCTCATAATATATAGACGAGGCATTCATTTCCCGCAAATGCTGCCATATTAAATAATATAGCTGTTTCCACTGCATAATCAACTCCCTTTTATATGAATGCGTCATGGAAGTTTTATTATTTTTTCGGTAATGATAAAAAACATTAGATATATATACAGCACGCCTTACTGTATCGAAAGCTATGATGTTATACAAGGAATCCTCAGCAGTTCCAATCTCGTTGGTGTCAACAAATTGCACCCTCTGAACAATAGTACTTTTATATAATTTGCCCCAAACTGTTGCCGCTGCATCTCCCCTATGCGGTTCAGCAAGTTCTTTTCCCACTAATCCTACCATTCTTCGATGTAATTCTGATATTCTATCTTCGGTCCATATGATTTTATTTTCTTCAAATAAATATGTTTCCTTACATGTTCCTGAATACTCTCTCTTATATGGCCATAAAACCACATCGGCAGAATATTGTTCTGCTTCACTTACCGCCCTTTCACAAGCATTCTTATCCAACCAATCATCACTATCGACAAACATTACATATTTCCCACGCATCTTTGAAATTCCCAAATTTCTCGCTGAAGAAACTCCTCTATTTTCTTGTGTAAACACCTTTATCCTCGAATCCAGTTTCAAATATCTTTCCAATATTACTTGAGACTTATCTTCACTACCATCATTAATACATATTATCTCAATATTTTCGTATGTTTGTGAGCGAATAGAATCGATACATTTAGGCAAATATTCTTCTGCATTATATACCGGAATAATAATGCTAACTAATACATAATTACTCACTCTTTACCCTCCATAAATAATTCTAATCATTTATGAATTCAAAACAATTGTTCGAGAAACTCAAAAAAAGTCATGAAATGATATGCGCTATCAAATAACCCGTTCGCCAGCACATTCTCATAATACGAATAAGCGAAATAGCATACCACCGATACTCTCACCACCAGCCGTCTGCTCCTGTCATCAAAGAGCTCCATCATTCTCGGCAGAGAGAGGGTCTGGAAGATCAGGAAATAATTCGCAAGACGTGCGAAGTAATTTGCCGTTCCGAAGAGTCCGATGAACATGATCATCGCATTGATCATTGTCGCATTAATGCACAGATTCTTCACGCGATCCGCACTACGCTGCAGATTTCCCCGTCCCAGATATGAAATGACGACCGGTACCCAGACGACCAGCACACGAAAGATATTCACGCCATCGCCGATGAATTCACCCGTGCCATAATTCGCTCCCAGCGCATCCGTCATAGCCAGAATACTGCTCATAAATGTGGACAGCCCCAACGCTGCTGCGACAGTCGCCGCAAGCAGCACCCAGGTTCTTCCCGTCCACGGGCTGAAAAACAGGAACGGCACGATCAGATAGACGAACGCATATGGATGAAACAATTCCGCTATAAGCACCCAGAATGCGAATCGAACATATTTCTTCTCAATCGCACGATCTGTGGCAATCAAAAGGAATGCAACAGCGACCGTCTGCTTGATCGCCGCCATCGTGAATGTGTACACGCCCATGGTCAGAAAATAGTACATGGACAGCCAGAGATGATTCGTGTATTTCCTGATAAACCACAGATAGATACCTATGGTTACCAGTGCAAACAGCATAAGGTAATCCTGTGTCGTTGCTCCGGCCACCCTTAGACATGCACACACGAATTGCAGCCCCGGAGCTGCCGCCAATCGAAACCAGTTTATACTGTCAAATGCGCTTCGATCACCCGATATCGCCTCATATATGGAGCGGTATGTAAATGTATCATTCCCGGATGTCCGCAGTCCCACAAATACAGCCATCGCCACAGCCATCACCGCGAAGAAGAGGAAATCTTTTTCTTCATACCGGCTCTCACCCCAGTCGTTCGCTATAAGAACCGACTTTTTATGGGATATCCAGGACATAACCAGGCAAAATGTCATGATCGGTATCAGCTTCCACATAGGATTCTCCGTTATCTGTAATCTGACGCGGCGTTCAGTCTTTGAACCGTCGTCCGCACCACAGCTTTCTTATCAAATCTCTCTTCCATCCTCCTGCGGCCGGCCTCCCCCATCGTCTTCCGCTCTTCATAAGAAAGCTCTGTAAAGCGTTTCATCGCCTGATACAAGCTGTCCGCATTCTTCCGCTCGCAGAGATAGCCGCTCACCTCGTCCTCCACTGCTTCCATACACCCATATATTTTACTAGTAATGACCGGCCGTCCCATCGCCGCACATTCAAGATTTGTATTTGCCATTCCTTCATGCCAGGACGGCAACACAAAGCAGTGACATGAAGTGATATATGGTTTTACATCATTTTGAAATCCATAATAATGGAGCCAGCCCTCTGCTTCATATTGTGCAATTTTGTTTTTATAATTTTCTTCATAATACCCAAGAACGTCCAATGAACAGTTAACACCCTTGCTGCGTAGCTTTTTCATCACAGCGAACAATTCATCAACACCTTTCTCCTGCATTACACGCCCCATAAACAAGAATTTGACGCAGTCTCCTGATGGATATGGCGCAAGATCATATTTCTTCAAATTCACTCCGGCGCCCATCAGAAGGCAGGTCAGAGACGCATGTACTATTCCTAATGAAATAAAAATATTTTGATTTCCCCGATTCTCAAAAAAAACTACTTTTGCATTCTTTAGACCCACTTTATACATTAATATCACAAGATTTCTTAATAATCCCTTTTTTTGAAATGCAGTCCCTAAACCTGTAATATTAGCTGCATATGGAACCCTCATTATTCTGCACGCTAATCCTCCATATACATTGGGCTTAATCGTATAGCTTATAATCAGATCCGGTTTTTCGGCTTTCACTATCCTGAGATAATGAAAGAATAGCTTTAAATCAGTTATCGGATTTATGCCTCTGCGGTCAATAGGTGTTTCAATAAAGCCGCATCCCATCTTAACAAAAGCCTCTATTCTCTCTCCTTTAGGGGCAGAGATAATAATCCTATTATCCTTAATCAGCTCTTCTATAAGTTCCCATCTAAACAGATACAAACCGATATCATCATTCGTTAATATTAAAATTTTCATTGCCGGTTCTTCTCCCGCATTTTAAAACCATTCTTTATTACATAACTCCTATCCTTTTTTCCGTTTAAAATTCATCTCTGCACCTCTCCGTAAATCCCATTTCTGTTCTTAAACCATATACATGTCATTCCCAATGCTTCAGGAGCTAGAAAATCTTTGCTGATATTATCCCCGACATAAACCATCCTCTTAAATGGAATTTGAAAATACTGCTGCATCAGACAAAAGGCCTGTCTGTTAGGCTTCCGGAATTCAACACCTCCCAGTTCATCCGTAATAATAATCTTATCGACACTGCAATGGAGCGCTTCCAGCTTTGCTCTCTGCCCTTCCGGGCGCCCATCGGTAATGATACCTACTTTCTTAGTTCTTTGAATACGCTCCAACATATCGCTTACTCCCTGATATAACTGAATATCCGGCTTCTGTAAACGATATATCTGCAATGCCTTATCTCTGGCATCCGTCAATCCATTCGCAGCAATTACTTCATCTATTGCCTTGCCGCCTTTTTTAAACACTTCCCACATCTGCTCTGCAAGTTCCGGTCTTTTAAAATACTCAGCTATTTTTTTGTATCCGCTCCACACGTAATCTTTCTCAGAATATAGCGTATCGTCCAGATCAAAAATAACAGCTTCCATATCCTCTATGTACTTTTCTACTTCCAGAATATTATCAATCTCTATCATCACTTAATCCTGATGCTCTGATCAAATCTGCTGTAAACAGCTCCATCCTCTGCCGCTTTATCAATATAGCCAACCTTCTCACCATTTAATAATCTTAATATCGCTTCCGCACTGTCAGCACCAGCTTTTATAGACAAAGGCGCGCCGCCGCCAAAACGCGGATTAATCTCGATATAATAGTCATTACCGGTATTCTCGTCACGAATCAGCTGGATGGTAATCGGCCCGCACGGTTTAAAATCTGCCGCTAATCGTTTGATTTCATATATTATTTTTTCATCCTGATCGATCTGTGTCTTAAGCACTTCTCCGGACCTGACTGCCAGTCGAATCCGCGGTGTAATATAAACCGGATCTCCATCCCAATCGCAAAATACATCTACCGTGTATTCAATCCCCCCTATATATGGCTGGATAATATAATCAGGAACCTGACCTGCATAAGCAGCTAATTCATCTTCATTCTGCGCTTTATACGCAAAAATACTGGAACTTCCATCCCTTGGCTTGATAAATGCAGGATACCCTCCCTCATACAATGCAATACTATCCACCGGCTGCGGACTAAACAAACCTACTGAATGAAAATATTCTGCGGTAAGACGCTTATCTCTGCAAATCCTGATCTTATCCGCCGAACTGATAATAACCTTCGTCGACCCGAATTCGTCCTTATGCTCCGCCAAGGCCAGCAGATCCGTATCTATTGTAGGTATAAGCGCATCTATCGTCTCTTTGTGGCAAACTTCTTTTAAGGCAGGAATGTAAGCAGCTTCTCCTATTCTCGGAACAAGCACTGTCTGGTCGCAAAAGTACAGGGCAGGTGCAGACTCCGTGATATCCGCGCCATATATTCTTAATTCTATGCTCTGTTTTTCTGCTGCCGCCCTAAACGCCTGTACCAGTTCAACACGTCTGCCTATGCTTGTGAATAGTATTTTCATATTTTCCTGTCCCCGCTCCCCCTAAATTCCTCCATCGTCGCCGCTGTTTCCGACGTGATGCCTTCCTTCCGCACAAACGCCTTCAGAACCGTATCCAGTATGATCTTCATATCACCCAGGAAGGTAATATGATCCACATATTCCACATCCAACCGGAATTTCTCTTCCCAGGAGATGGCGTTCCTGCCATGCACCTGGGCGTTGCCTGATAGTCCCGGACGAACCTCGTGACGGCGGTGCTGTTCCGCGTTATAAAGCGGCAGATATTTGACCAACAGGGGCCTCGGCCCCACAACAGAGAGGGTTCCGTTCAGTATATTGAACACTTCCGGAAGCTCATCCAGACTGCTGGCGCGAAGCGCTTTCCCGAACGGCGTCAGACGTTCGGCGTCCGGGAGCAGTCTGCCTTCCGCGTCCCGCGCGTCCGTCATCGTACGGAATTTATAGAGACGGAATATCCTTTCATCCTTCCCCGGCCGTTCCTGTGAGAAGAGGACCGGACTTCCCAGCTTCACGCGTACCAGAAACGCTACGAGCAAATATAGCCACCAGAAAACCGCCAGCGCCATCACCGCGCAGAAGATATCGAACGGTCTTTTAAGATACCGCTCGTAAGGGCCGTATGGCACATGCCGGTACCTGCGCATATATTTCTGACTGTGCGTCTCCGCCTTCATCTGTCTCCCTCCCGATATCCCGCTATTCAAAGCAGCTCCTGATGATCTCGATCACTGCGTCCTGCTGCTTTGCCGTCATCTTGATATCCGACGGCAGGCATACTCCGCGCCGGAAGATATCAGCCCCTATATCCTCTACGCCGCCCTCCCGGTATGCGTTTGTTCTGGCACGTCCGTTCCCGGCAGCAGTTATGAACGGATTCATCCGGTAGATCGGCTGCAGATGCATGGGTTTCCAGATCGGACGGCCTTCCGCGTTATATTCGGCCAGGCGCTCCAGAATCTGCGTCGGACAGCTCTTACCGGGTTCCGGAATATACAGCGCCTCCGTCTCGGACCGCACCTGCCTGCACATGGCGGCTTCGTCGATCAGGATACAGGACAGCCAGAAATTCGGCTCACTGTTTACCGCGTCATAGGGATTCATCGTGACAGGCAGGCCGGACAGCCCTTCCTTGTACCGCATATAGATAGCCTTCTTGCGGGCGACATGCTCCTCCAGATAACCGTACTGCCCCCGCACCACGCCGGCGATCACATTGCTCATCCGGTAGTTGTAGCCCAACTCCTCATGCTGGTACCAGGGCGCGTTCTCCCTGGCCTGCGTTGACCATTTGCGCACTTTCTCCGCCGACTCCCGGTCATCCGTCAGAAGCATTCCGCCGGAGGAACCGGTGATGATCTTATTGCCGTTAAAGCTGATCACGCCATAGCGGCCGAACGTCCCTGTCTGGGCGCGCTTGTACGCAGCGCCGAGGGATTCCGCCGCGTCTTCGATTATGACGGCGCCATGCTCTTCGCAGATCGCCGTTATCTCGTCTATTTTTCCGGGAGTTCCATAGAGATGCGCGACCACGACAGTCTTCACTTCGGGATAGATGGCGAACGCCATCTTAAGGGCCTCCGGATCCATATTCCAGGTGTCGCGCTCTGTGTCGATAAACACGGCTTCACCGCCTTCATATTTCACCGGATTCACTGTCGCGTCAAACGTCAGATCAGAACAGAATACTTTATCGCCGGACTTTACACCGGCCAGTTTAACAGCCATATGCAGAGCGGCCGTACCGGAAGAGAGAGCCACGGAATAACCGCAGCCGGTCTTCTCACAGGTGATCCGCTCTACTTCGTTGATATTGGCGCCTACCGTAGACATCCAATTTGTCTCATAGGCTTCCGTCATATACTGAAGCTCCTCGCCGTGCATAGTAGGCGAAGACAGCCATACCTTCTGCTGAAATCTCTCCATCATGCTTCTCCTCCCGCATCCTCCTCGATCTTCCCCACATACCCCTCATACGTCGGCACCAGCTTCTTCACGAGCCGCTTCATTTCCCGCGTCTCGTGCTTCGCGGCGGCGGCCAGCTTGTCGAGCTCGGCGTAGAAGCTCTCCTCGTCGAATTCCAGAGGATGGCCGATGTGGATCAGGGAGTTCTGGGTGTCGGTCATGCCCTCCTCGTCCATCAGGAGCTCTTCGTAGAGCTTCTCGCCGGGGCGGAGACCGGTGTATTCGATCTTGATGTCAACGTCGGGAGTGTAGCCGGAGAGACGGATCATGTTGCGGGCGAGATCGTCGATCCGGACAGGCTTGCCCATTTCGAGGACGAATATTTCACCCCCCCCGCCCGTAGGCCCCGGCCTGAAGGACCAGGGAGACGGCTTCCGGGATCGTCATGAAATACCGGGTGATGTCCGGATGCGTTACGGTGACGGGGCCGCCCTTCTCGATCTGATGGCGGAACAGAGGGACCACGCTGCCGTTGCTTCCCAGCACGTTGCCGAAGCGGACGGCCGCGTAGATCGTCCTGGAATGACGGTTGTAGGACTGGATGATCATCTCGCAGAGGCGCTTGGAGGCGCCCATGATGCTGGTGGGATTCACCGCCTTGTCGGTGGAAATGAGAATAAACCGTTCAACGCCCCACTTTTCCGCGGCGCGCACGGTCTTGAGAGTTCCGAATACATTGTTCTTGATCGCCTCGTTCGGGCTGTCCTCCATGAGCGGCACATGCTTGTGGGCCGCCGCGTGATAGACGATCTGAGGACGGTAGGTGGCGAAGATATCGGCCATCCGGTTGGTGTCGCGGACGGAGGCGATGAGTACGGCCAGGTTCAGCTCCGGGTATGTCTCCTTAAGCTCCATCTGGATCGCGTAGGCGTTGTTCTCATAGATGTCCACGATGACCAGCTGCTTCGGCTTGTGG
Source organism: uncultured Lachnospiraceae bacterium (assembly GCA_947589095.1). GTDB lineage: Bacteria > Bacillota > Clostridia > Lachnospirales > Lachnospiraceae > UBA3402. The sequence goes on along the minus strand of CANQBX010000001.1, from coordinate 66,469 downwards.
CCGGCGATCTGGCGGCAGAGCTCGCTGCCGATGGAACCGCCGCCGCCTGTTACCATGACTACCTTGCCCGTCACATAGGCGGCGATCTCGTCCAGGTTGACGCGGACCGGCTCGCGGCCCAGGAGGTCTTCGATCTCTACATTGCGGAGACGGCTGACGTTCAGCTCGCCGTTGACCAGCTGGTAGATGCCGGGAAGGATCCTCAGCTTGCAGCCGGTCTCCTTGCAGATATGGAGGATCTCGCTGGTCTCGGCGCGGGTGACGGAGGGCATGGCGACAATGATCTCGTCGATATTGTAGCGCTTCGCGCACTCCGGGATCGCGCTGCGGCCGCCCACGATCTTGGCTTTGTGTATGTATTTGCCGATCTTGGCCGGATCGTCGTCGATGACGCATTTGACTATTTTATTCAGATACTGGCTCTGCTCGATCTCGCGGATCAGGACGCTGCCGGCGTCGCCGGCCCCGACGACCATGACGCGGCTTACAGGGCTGTCGGTCTCCAGATGGCGGCGCAGGCGCCGCAGGAAACGGTAGGAGAAACGGATGAGCCACATCATCAGCATCAGAAGGATCATGCTGAACAGATAGTAGCTGCGGGGGACCGGATATCCCATGATGACCATGCCCGCCGCCTGCAGGATCCCGGCCGTCAGGCACGCCAGACCGATCAGCACGGCCTCCCGCGCGCCGGCGTAGTCCCAGAGGCTGTGGTACATTTTAAAGAACCAGAATACGACCAGGGTGCCGGCTATATAGACCGGCAGAAAGCGGCTCATGGATTCAAAGTATTCGTCCGGTATCAGCGACAGCTGCAGATCGAACCGCAGCGCCAGCCCCAGATAGGCGGATATGATGACAGCCGCCATATCGACGACCATCAGCGCCGCTCTGCGCAAATAGATCAGTTCCTTCTCCTGCCAGTTTCTCCCTTTTCCTTTCATGACACATGCATTGCTCCTTTAACCATCCACGCAGCCTGTGCGTGTTAATGATCCTGCTATGCCCGCGTCCCTGTCCGGTCTTCCGTGCTGTCGTCTCTTAGGGGCTGCCGTTCCGTCCTGTGATGGCTGCGGCGTCCGCCGCTCTCGCCGTATTCGTACCGCTTATATCCGTAGCGGCTGTAACGGCCGTAATATCCGTAATGACCCGTGATCCCGCCTTCCGTGTGGTTCAGCACGCATCCCAGCAGATGCACGCCGCTCCCCTTCAGGCTCCGGAGCCCGTCGAGTATATCCGATACCTTCGCGTAATCCTGCTTGACCACGAAGAGCGCCTCGCTGATGCAGCCCGACAGGATCAGCGTGTCGGCCAGGACGCCCACGGGAGGCGTATCGACCACCACATAGTCCGCCAGGCCGGACAGCTGCCGTATCATCGCGGCAAACTGCTTTCCGTGAAGAAGGCTGCGCTTTCTCTCGGCGTTCTCCCCCTGGGGCAGCACGCGGATGCCGGCCTCCTTCAGGGGATGGATGGCTTCCTCCAGCCCGCACTGGCCGGTCAGCACATTCAGAAAGCCCATACCGCCGGCGGAGCTTCCCAGAACCTTCTCGACCGACGGATTGCGCAGGTCGCAGTCCACCAGGATCACGTTGGCTCCCATCTGCGACAGGGAAATGGCCAGGTTCACGGCGACTGTGCTCTTGCCCTCCTGCGGGACCGCGCTGGTCACCAGGAAGGTCTTCGCGTCCCGGTCCAGAAGCTCCCGGACGAGCCGGGTGCGCACCAGGCGGATCGCGTCCTGATAGGAGGAGGACACGCGGCTGTTCAGCAGATTCAGCGCCTGCGGCGACCGCTTGTTCCGCTTCTTGAAAGCGACCGTCGGCACGGTTCCCAGGCACCGCACGTTCAGATGGGACGAGAAATCCTCTTCCTTGCTGATCGTATTGCGGTTCAATGTGAAATACAGCACGATCAGCAGGCCCGCCAGCAGGCCCGCGGCGCCCATTTTCACCAGCCTGCCCCGCGCGCCGGACGAATTCCCGGGCTTCTCGGGGACTCCGCTTTCCTCCAGATAGTTAAGCATGGTCTCGCCGATGATATACTGGGCCACGTTCGGATAGTTGGCGATCACCGACTGGAGCACGTCGTAGGCAAGCTGCGGGTCTCCGGCCCGGACGCGGATCGTGAACAGATTCGTGTCCTCTACGGAGCTGGCGCTGATCTCGGCGGGCACGGTCTCCATGCCCAGGTCGTCCGCGATCTGTCTCTTCAGCGCTTCGCTGGAGATGATGTAGGGAAACGTCTTCGCCATCTGGTCGGCGGAAGCCGTCCCGCTGTAATAGCTGGCCGTATAACCATAGCTGGTCCTGCGGCTGATCGTAAATGTCGTATACGCCTCGTAATAGGGCCGATAGGTTCTCACGGCGTAGACGTAGCCGCCCGCCGCCCCCAGAACCGCCAGGAGCAGGACGATCCACCACAGCCTGCGAAAGACCTTCCAGTACTGATCTATGAGATTATAGAGATCGATCTTCTCCGGCTCCGCCGTTTTGGCGTGTTCCTGCTTCTCATCCATGCTTCTCTCCATCCTGGCCGCCGGAAACGGAGGCGTTCCCGAAGCGGACGTATTCGTATCTGCCGCTGTACTCTCCGTAACCGCCGTACCCTCCGTAACCGCTATAACCTCCATACGTCCCAGCCACCGATACGCCGTGGGCGTGGGCGTTGTTATAGACACAGCCCAGAAGCTTCGTACCGCTCTGCTCCAGATGATCGATCGCGTCGTTGATATCCCTGGTCAGCGCCAGTCCCTGCCGTACCACCAGAAGCGTGTTGGCAGCCTCGCCGGCCAGCACCTCGCTGTCCGCCATCATCGCCGCAGGCGGCGAATCCACAACGACATAATCGAAACGGGCGGCCGCCGTCTCCAGCAGCTCGCGCATGCGCGCGGACGATATCAGCTCCACCGACTGGGGATCGCCGACGCTGCTGCCGATCAGGCTTACGTCGCAGTCCGGAAGCGGGACCAGCAGGTCCTCAAACTCTCCGGCTCCGCGAAGGTACCGCCGCATATCCTGCTCCCTGCGGATCTCGCATTCGAAGATCTTATGCTGAGCCGGAAGCCGCAGGTCCGCGTCCACCAGAAGCACCTTCCTGCGCCTGTCGGCAAGCGCCAGCGCAAGGTTGGCCGCCACGGTGGATTTGCCTTCGTTCTGTCCCACGCTGGTCACAAGGATCAGCCGGTTGCGGCTGGCAAGCATCTGGTATACCGTCTTCTCGCAGAGCCGCCGGAAGGTCTCCGCGTACCGGAAGCTGACGCCGGGATCCGTGATCAGCAGCGATTTCTTCTTCCTGGTCAGGCGCTCCTTAAAGGTAAATCTCTTTCTCTCATGGTACACGGTCTCCAGAAGGGTCGTATCCAGCTTCTGCTCCACCTCCTGCTCCGTCTTCACCGTATCGCGCAGGTAGGAGACCAGGGCGCAGAGCAGGATCCCCGCGGCGAGCACCGCCAGGAAGACCTTCTCCACGACCGGCGCCACCACCATCGGCTGATCCGCCTTTACAGGGATCTCCGGCGGCTGCAACTCCTCCAGGACCACATTGATCACCACGTAATCCGTTACCTCATGGTAGGTATCCATGATCGTCTTAAGTGTGGTAAAAGCCAGCTGGGGACTGGAAGCCGTCACCTTCAGCTCGATCATATTGGTCTCCGTCACCGCTGTGGAAGTCACGGCGGCGGGAAACGTGTCGAGCCCCATCTTCTGGGCCACCTTATTGCGCAGCAAGGAGCCGCTCAGAATGCGTTCGAACACCTGGGCCACATCCCTGGCCGACTGCAGCTGTTCATAGGTACCCGAGGAAGAATCCTTCGTCGTAACCGCCTGAATGGTCTGGGAGGTGTACTGCGGCGCATAGCTTTCCGCCTGGTATACGGCGGTCAGCATGGCCGCGCTCGCGGCTACGAGGACGACCATCCACAGATTCCGGAGAACGTCCAGGATCATACTGTACAGATCCAGCTGCCGCGGCGCCGCGCCGCCTGCGCTGTTCCTTCCGTCCGCCATGGATGCACCTCCCTTCCTCTTACGCCGGGCCGTTCCCGCCGGACCGGCCGGTTCCGGGCATTCCGCCCCGGATCTTCTCTTATTCTTCGACTACAACGATCAGATCCGCGGCCCCCGAATACAGTCCCGTATGCAATGTATAGGTTATCGTATAGACGCCGGGCTCCGCGGTATTCACATCGGAGCGTACCCGGACCTGGCTCGCATAGAGCGTCACCTGGTCTTCCGGCGGAGCCAGCGGGTTCACGACCTGCCCGAATTCATATTCCTCGCCGTCCAGGGAAAAGCTTTTCAGGTATTCCATCGGATCCAGACGGTCCCCCGTCTTCAGGTATACGATATATTGGTTCAGGTTGACGTTCACGTACTCCGCGGCCAGGTCGTCGTAAAGCCGCACGGTCGCCGGAATCGTCGCCACGTCGCCTGCCGAATTCGACACGGAATATATTACTTCGTAAGTCCGCACGCTTCCGGATCCGGCGCTTCCCGTCACGGACGCCTTCACCCGGTAGGCAATATCGCCGTCCAGGCAGTCCTCGACGCTGACGCCGCGCAGCAGATCCGCCGTCTCCCTCTGGCTGAAGCGCAGGGGCTGCGAGATCCTGAATCTCGGCGATTCATAATCCGTATAGACCAACTCCCGGGACGCCTTGCTCACATGCCCGTCGCTGTCAATGGCGGCGTAGGTAATGATACGGCGTCCTTTCTCCGTAAACCGCGACATTCCCTCGACCATAACGGAATCGGTGATATCCCCGTCCCGGCCGTCCGTGGCGGTCACGCCCCGAAGCCACGCCTCCTCGCCGTCGTTCACGCTGACCTCGATCGTCTCGCTGTCGAAGCGGATCTCCGGCACCGTCTCATCCGTCCGGGCGTTCAGCCGCCAGAAATAGAATCCGCTGTAGGCGGCTGACACGAAGAACAGCGCCAGTATCAATATGCGTAGCTTTTTCATGCCGCTAACCTCCTCACAGCGTTATGGCCGCCGGTCCTGCTACCGGCGCGGGATCTCCTCGCCCGACAGAAGCCTCTCCGGATTCTCCGTCAGAAGCCTGCGGGCCTCCTCCGGCGCCAGCCTCTGCGCAAGGACATCCCTCACCTCCGAAAGATCGGTGGTCCGGACCTGCGCCGAGTGGGCGTCGCTGGCCACGCATCCGGCCAGCCCCTCGTCCAGCAGGCGCCAGGCCGTATCGCAGGCGTCCCGGCCGAACCTTCCCAGAATGCTTCCCTTATTCAGCTGCAGTACGCAGCCCATATCGTACCAGTCATAGACCAGCCGGATATCCTCCTGCACGTAGGCGTATCTCTCCGGGTGCGCCAGCACAGGCCGGTAACCCGCCCGCCTCAGCTCGCCGATCCAGTGATAGATACGCACCGGATCCTCCCGGAACAGAAATTCCGTCAGCACGTAGTTCGTCCGATTCAGCCCGATGATCCTGCCGTCCCGCAGCAGATCCGTAAGCCCTTCCGTCCCGCAGATCTCCATCCCCGGCAATATCCGCACCGGCATACCGGCCGTCCGCACGCAGTCCGCCAGCTCCGCCAGCCCCCGCTCCCACGCGGCGTCCCGGTAGTTTCCGTAATAGCCGGGCAGATTGCAGTGGGGCGTCGCCACGATCGCCGTCACCCCGCTCTCCGCCGCGGTCTGAACCATATGGAGCGATTCCTCCATGCCGGAGGAACCGTCGTCGATTCCCGGATATATATGCGCATGTATATCGATCATCGTATAGCTCCCCATATAGAATCCACCTTATAATAGCACATCAGGAAAACGATTTCAATTTTAAAACTGCTAATTTTTCAACAGAATTTCAACAATTTCTTGTCCATCCGTAAAATTTCACAAGCCACGGCCGGACCGGACGCAGCCACAGCCAGACGGTTCGGAAGAATTCCCACCAGAACATCCCCGGCTTCTGCCAGACCCCCTTGCGCTGTACCGCCGTCACAACCGCGAAGATCCGGTCCCGGCGCACCGGTCCCTCGACCTCCGTCTGGGCGTCTCCGACGAAATAGTATTCCCCCCCGCGGATGCGGCAGATCCGGTGCATTACATACGTGCCGTCCTCCCGCTGGAACATAGCCATATCCCCGCGCCTTAAGGGCGAATCGATCCGCCGCAGCAGGATCCGGTCCCGCTGATGGATTATGAACGGCGACATGCTGCTGCCGCTCACCAGAAGGGGAACCTCCAGTCCCTCCTCCATCATTTTCCGGTACTCCGGGATCAGCACGGACGCATCCACCATGCGGCGCGGAAGCTCACTCCCGCCGTTCATCTTCCCACCCCCCGCTGCCGCCGGATTCGTCTCCGTCCCCGGCAGGATCCTGATACTCCCCGGAATACGCTTCCTCCGTGAACGGAACGATCCGCGTCCCTTTCACCTGATAGATCCGGTCGCTTATTCCCAGCACGCCGGGCCTGTGGGTCGTCACGATGCAGGTCCGGCAGCGTCCCGCCGCCATGATATTGGCGAGAACCCGCCGCTCCGTCTCCGCGTCCAGCGCCGACGTGGCTTCATCCAGCAGCAGGACCGGCGCATCCCGCAGGAGCGCCCGCGCGATGGCGATCCGCTGCGCCTGCCCCTCGGACAGGCCGTTGCCTCTCTCCCCGATCCCATAGTCAAGCCCGCCCGGCAGCTTCTCCACAAACTCCCACGCCGCGGCCGCCCGGAGCGCCGCGATCATCTCCTCCTCCGTGGCGTCCGCCTTCAGAAGGCGCATGTTCTCCGCCACGGTACCGGCAAACATGGTGTTGCCCTGCGGCACATAGGAGAACAGCTTCCTGGTCGCCGCCGATATGGCGCAGGTCTCTCCCCGCGCCGTCCTTACCAGCGCCTGTCCCTTCTGCGGCTTCACGATGCCCAGAAGGATGCGCACCAGAGTGGTCTTGCCCCCTCCCGACGGGCCGGCCACCGCGACGATCTCCGAAGGATCCGCGTGGAACTCCGCATGCTCGAAGACCCTGGTCCCGTCCTGGTAGGCGAAATCCAGGTCGCGGAGAAGGACCTGAAGGCCGGAGGCGCTCTCGGCGCCGGTCTTTGCGGCTTCTGCGTGTCCGGTGCTTTCGGCGCCGGACTTCGCGGCTTCTGCGTGTCCAATGCTTTCACTGCCGGGCTTCATGGCTTCTGCGTGTCCGCCATTCTCAGCGTCAGTCTTCACGGCTTCTGTGCGTCCGCCGCTCTCGGCGCCGGACCGGCGTTCCGCAAATTCCCGCGCGGCCTCCCGGTCCGCCTCGCTCTCCTCCCGCGGCAGCCCCACCACTTCCATGATACGGCCCGCCGATGTGGCGGCGCCGATCGCCGACGGCACCAGCGCCACCAGCGAAGAGAACGACCCCTTCAGATACCCGGCCATCTGCAGAAACAGCGTCATGGTCCCATAGGTGATCCTCCCGCTCCACAGCCGGTACACGCCCCAGCCGAAGCAGGCATAGGAGATCAGCGTTCCCACCGCCGACATAAACGAACTGGTGGCAACAGAGAAATTCGTATAATCCAGATACATGGTTTCATACGCATCCTGGTAACCTATCATGCGCTGTCCGAACATACCTGTCAGGTTAAATGCTTTAATGGACTGGAGATTCTGAAAAGAATCCTCCTGAAAAGACATGATCTCGCTGCTCATTTTCCGAACTTTCTTGTTATACTCCCGCATCCGCCGCATCAGCAGATTGGACAGAAGCAGCGAAACCGGCGCGCTCACCAGCGCGATCCACGCCATCGTTACGTCGTAATGCAGAATAATGACCAGCGCCCCCACGAACTGGAACAGCCTGGTCACAAGCGAAGGAAGCCACCCGATCACGCTTCCCGCTACCGTGGACACATCCCCGTTCAGGCGGTTCAGCAGATCGCCGCTCCGGAAGCGCTGCAGCGACTCCCAGTCCGTCACCATGATCTCGCTGTACACTTCCGCCTGGATCTCGTTCTGCACCCGCACGCTGATGCCGGCCGACAGTCTTGTCGCCGCGGCGGACATAAGGATACTGCCCCCCGCCATCGCCAGCATGAAAAGGATCAGGAAGCCCAGATCTCTCACGCGGTAACCGGTGACCACGTCGATCAGCTCCCTGGACGCCAGGCTCCCGGCAAAGCCCATACCGGTTCCGACGAGCCCCAGCACAATATAATACACGATATAAGACCGGTAACGCTTCGCGTACGGCCACATCCACCGGAGCTCTCCCCAGATCTCCAGCAGATATCCCGCCTGGATCCGTTCGATGATCCTCTTCATATACGGTCTCACATCCTCTGCTATCCTGTATTCCGGCTCCCGGCGCGGACACACTCCCCCTCCCGCGCGGGACCGCCCGCCGCCCTACTCCCCGAGAATATCCCTCGCCTTCAGGCAGTCCAGAAACTCCCGCACGTCGGCCTCCGCCGTCGCCCGGTCCGTCTCATATTCCTCCAGCACCTTCCCCACCAGCTGGTCGAAGGTCACTTCCTCCTGCAGCTCCCGCCACAGAAACGCTCCGATCCCGTTCACGGTGATGATCCCGTTAAACGTAAACGCTGTGTTGCCGGTCGGTACAATGATATACTCGTCCGCGATCTCCCTGAGGACGAACTGTTTCGTGATCTTCATGATTCGGCTCCTTTCTGTTCTGTCATTTGCTCTTCCGACGATTCGTCGTCTGGAAGATACCGCTCCTTAAGGAGTTCGAGATAGCGGCGGGTGCGGCGGCACTGGTACTCCGGTGCTTCGGTAAGATTGCCGTTCTCCGCAAGACAGGACGCAAGACATACATTGCAGGCCTTCGCCAGAGAGCATTCACAGCACTGCTTCGGCATACGCAGCCGGGCCGTCTCTTCCTTCAGTTTCTCCCAGGCTTCCTTATATCCTTCTGCAAGCGGATAAGACCTGGGATAATCACAGATTCCGCACGCAAGCATCTCACCGCGCCAATTCATCCAGAAGGAACACTTCCCGGCAGCGCATAGGACGCCCCTGTCTCCTTCACCCTCGCACCGTTCCGTCTTCTCAAACGACGAGAAATCGTAATTCTGCACCGCTCTCGCCCGCTCCTGCATCTGCTCCCGCGTCATATATCTTCCCTCCATCCGCAGCCAGCACTCAGCCGCCTCTTCCGGCCGGAACCGATTCGCACAACCTATAGATGAATCCTCCCTGCGCGGAGTCGGGAATATATAGGTCGTATACTGAAAGGGAAGCTCCATCCCGGCGGCTGTCTGATAGATTGCCCCCGCATCCGCCGCGTTATATGGACTTAGTATTGCATTGATTCTGACATGAACCCCTGCCTCCTTCAGCCTCCTTATATTTCGTAGCACCCGCTCATACATGCTCGGATTACCGCAAAGCTTTCCATACGTATCCGCGGAACATCCATATAAGGTGATGCTCACTCTGAAAGGCGGCATCGCTTTAAAAAGCTCCAATATCTCATCGTCGATCAGGGATCCGTTCGTATTGATCGATATCACCAGGCCCATCCTGTGCAGCGCCTCATAAACCTGGCGAAAGCCTTTATAGAGCAGAGGCTCTCCTCCCGTCAACAGCAGCTCCAACATCCCCTGACTGCTATAATACTCTCCGAATTCGATCCACTGCTCGGGAGAAAGCATCCCACCCAGCGCCTCGGCTTCCTCCCGAGTCTTTTTAACATAGCACATCCTGCAGTTGAAGTTGCAACAGGGAGTCAATTCAAATGTGCCATAAAGCGATATGCCGCGGATCTCCGCCTTCCGCCTCATATATTCACCGATCGTTATCTTTTTCTTCACCGGAATTACTCTCCTTCCACCCAATATGATCATACAGCATTTCTACTGCTTCCCGATCCGGTCTGCAGTCCATACGTACAACCATGGTTCTGTCGATCATGCCATCCAGAATGCCCAGCGACCGAGAGATTCCTTCCGGATCCCACCGTCTGACCCCGATCTGGGAATAGATAAACTTCACAGCGTCGCTCTTCTTCGCATCAGTTACCTTATTACAGGGTGCTTTCCCCAGCAGTACGATACACCGCACCGGCGCCCTCCGATCCCGACAATACGCAGATGAACCATGAAACGGCAGCCCGTCGGCGTACAGTACTCCATCATTTTCCGTTAACAGCACGCGATCCCCGTTCATGATCTCTGCGTCCTTGTACCGCCGCCATAATTCTGCCTGCGTCGATTTGCCATACGTGGACGGCGCAGTGAACAGGATCGCCCGGCCTTCCTGTATAATATACGAAGCATGCATGATCAAACTGCCCCAACTTAGAAAAAGCGGCTCCAGATCCATCGAGGACAGTATTTGAAACAGACTGTCATATTCCCGCACCATGTCAGGGCGGATACATAATTTCCATCGAAGACCGCCGCTCTTTATCAGGCAGCACGCTTCCCCTGACCCATCCGACAGTCTGCAGCGGACAGCCTCCATTTCGTTCCGCTTCCACAGTTGATATGGGGAAAAATCTGCCAACAGCTTCCATCCGTTTAGATCCGGAAGCTCTCCCACAATAACCTCGCAGTAAATATCCGTCATGTCCGCTTTCGGCGTCAGGAATTCTGACAGCCAGGGATCAACAATAAGCGGATACGGAACATCGATTCCGATTATATGCCTGGCAATATGAACATAATATACCATTTTCATTCTTTACAAAATATAAGCCATGCCCTACAATGACATGGCTTACTGGAAATCAAATACAATATTTTGATTAATTGATTACGAATGACAGCCCTGATTACCCGCGAATGTTTTATTACTACCATTTATCTGTTCTGTATTACCAATAATCATACCATCATTCTCAATTCCATCCGGAACCGGCAATTCCATCGTATCAAACACTAACGAAGCATTTCCATTCAAGGCATCACCAGGAGTTGAAACTAAAATGCCAGGAGTTAATGACATATTATTCGTTTCATTTCCTTTACACTTGTTAGCAAGATAATCCACCATCTGATACTCCTCAATCAGAATCAACGGCTTCTCATACACCTTTCTCTCGCTTACCATATCTCTCACCCTCCGTTCTATCTGTCACAGAACCAAGTTCTACTATCACGAAAAAACGACCTTTGTACCCCCTGGAACTTCCCTGTTCCCTACAAAAGTCTGCCTAACCCGGTTGATATACTATCCAAAATATACTACGATTTTCAGATACTGTCAATCATCTTTTTCAACAAAGTTTAACGGATTTACAATATTTTTCTCTTTCCTTTTCCGCCGGGCCGTGTTATGATAGGTGTATCGGCAGGCGCTTCGCGCCAGCCCGTTTATGTTTTTCTGGCGTCATGCCCGGACCTTCTCCGGCGGATTCCATTTTATGGCAGACCTGTCCAGGGACAGCGCGCTGCGGCACCGTAACTGTTGACCACGCTTTAACCCGGAAAACGAAGGAGGAATGTTTTCGCATGGGCAGATTGAATCTTGAAGTCAATGAGCTTCTTCGCCGCAAAGAGATCTTTGCCGACTTAATGAACGGCTCCCTCTACCAGGGCCGGCAGGCTATCCGCTCCGACGAGCTGGAGCCTGTCCCCGAACAGAATGGCGTACATGCCTCATTTCCCGGCAGCCGCCCTAAGGCGGTCGAACGGACCGGCGACATCCGCATGCGCGCGCGGCACGCTACCTATTCGGTCATCTACGCCAACGAATCGCAGACCGGCGTTCACTACGCCATGCCTGTCCGCGACATGCTCTATAGTTCCCTTGAATACACCCGGCAGCTCCGGGATCTGGAGAAAGCGCACCGGAAGGCCGGGGATCTGACAGGCTCCGATGAATTCCTGTCTGGGATCTCCAGGACCGACCGCCTCCATCCGGTCGTATGTACCGTTCTCTTCTTGGGAGATAACTGGGACGGATGCACGACCCTCCACGAACTGCTGGATATCGACCGAACCGATGAGACGGCAGAGATCCTGCGGAGCTGTATTCCCGACTACCGCATTAATCTGATCCCTGTCCGAGCCATAGAGCATCCGGAATATTTTCATACGTGTTTACAAGAAATCTTTACTATGGTAAAATACAGGAAAGACAAAAACAAGCTGCAAAGCTACGTGGAGAAGCACCGCGACGCCTTCCGCAGCATGGACAGTGTGGAGATGTCGGCAGCGCTGGCAATGCTGGGAGCTTCGAAAAGGATGGTGGAGCTTTTGGAACAGCAAAAGGAAAGAGAAGGGAGCGGATACGATTTGTGTGAGGCAATTCAGGAACTGATCAACGACGGAATAGAAGAAGGCAAAGAATTAGGCAGAGAACAGGGCAGAGAGCAAGGCAGAGAACAGGGCATCGCTATCGGCGAAGAACGTCTTCGAGCCCTCTGCGAACATCTGATAACGGCCAAACGCATGGACGACCTGGCAAAGGCAATGACGGATCGGGCGTTCCGGCAGGAACTCTACAGAGAATTCGGGATTGCGTAGTTCCCTTTTCCTTTACGATATGCTATGATAGAAGAAATTCCGGCGGCCCTTAGGCCGGCGGGGAAAGAGAGAGGATTCAGCATGCAGGATGACTATAGATCGGATATAGAGGCAGAGACTCCGGGCGGAGCGCCGCGGGAACCGGCGGATGGAGCGCTGCGGCCGGGGCAGGATCCGCGAACCGGGCAGGACTTTCGGACGGACGGAGCGCCGCGGCCGGGGCAGGATTCGCGAACCGGGCAGGACTTTCGGACGGACGGAGCGCCGCGGCCGGGACAGGATCCGCGAATCGGGCAGGACTTTCGGACGGACGGAGCGCCGCGGCCGGGACAGGATCCGCGCACGGAGCGGCCCCGGTTCAGGCCGGAGATCGATCCGGAGGCGGGCAGACGGCCGCGCAGCCGCGGCCAGCGTTCCTCTAAGCGGTTCATTCCGATCCTTCTGCCGGCGCTCCTGTTCCTTGCAGGCCTGGGAGCCGGCGCCGGCGTCGGCTATATGGTATGGGGATATACGGCGCCCTATACCGTAGACCTGAAGGCGATAGAGACTCCGGACTGGATCGAGCAGAAGCTTCTGCGGAAGAATATTTTCTCCCGCCCGGACGTGTCCATGCGGGAAGTGAAGAACATCGTCGTCCACTACGTCGGCAACCCCGGCACCTCCGCCGAGTCCAACCAGCGGTATTTCGACAGCCTGGCCGACCAGGATCCGGAGCAGGGCGGCGTCTCCTCCTCCAGCCATTTCATCATTGGGCTGGAAGGCGAGATCATCCAGTGCATTCCGCTCAATGAGATCTCCTACGCCAACGCTCCGCGCAACTTCGACACCGTCACCATCGAGGTCTGCCACCCCGACGATACAGGCAAGTTCACCAGCGCTTCCTACGATTCCCTGGTGAAGCTGACCGCCTGGCTCTGCGGCGAGCTTGCGCTTGACGAAAAGGACGTGATCCGCCACTACGACGTAAACGGCAAGGGCTGCCCCAAATACTACGTCGACCACGAAGACGCCTGGAAGCGCTTCCGTCAGGATCTGAAGGCCGCCCTGAAGGAGCAGTAAAACAACCCTGAAGGATCAATAAAACAACCCTAAAGGATCAATAAAACAGCCGGTACGGGGAACGGAGGACATAACCGTTGGTCATTGTCCCCGGCCCCGTACCGGCTCCTTTTCTGTCTCAGATATTCTTCCGTCCGAAAGCGTGCGCGCAGCCAGCAGGTCTTCCGTCCGAAAACGTGCGCGCAGCCGGCAGGTCTTCCGCCCAAAAATGTGTACGCAGCCGGCAGGTCTTCCGTCCAAAAATGTGTACGCAGCCGACAGGTCTTCCGGCCGCGTACCGCATCCCGCCTACTTCTCGTACAGGAACCGCTCCGGCAGCGTCAGCTTAAAATCCGCGGCCAGATCCCTGAAATCCTGCGGCGTGATCGTCTGCCGCTTGCCCTGCCCCATACTCATTACCTTCACCAGTATATCCGCCGCTTTCTCCACCGTATGCATCAGCCCGAAGGTAGAGTCGAAGTCCTCTCCCGAACAGAACATTCCGTGATGGGCCCAGATCGCCACGTCATACTTCTTCATCAGCTCGCTGGTCGCCACCGCGATCTCGCGGCCGCCGGGCACCATCCATCCCACGACGCCGATGCCGTCCGGGAACACCACCGGGCACTCGGTCATCATTTCCCAGATCTCCCGGGTGAACACCTCGTCCTCCAGCGGCAGCACGAAGGTCAGCGCCACCGTGTTGGCCGGATGGGCGTGATAAACCACACGGTACCTGCCGTTGGTGATCTTCTTCTTCACTTCCAGGTTCATCAGATGGGACGGCAGCTCGCTGGTGGGACGTCCGCCCTTCACCAGGCCCCAGCGGATCCGGTAATTCTCACCGGCGCCGTCTACCTCGATGATGCAGATGTTGGCCTCCGGTTCGCGCTTCACATTCTGGAAATACTTGCCGCTTCCGGTCACCAGGAAATACTCGCCCGCCAGATCCGGCACGCTGGTTCCGATCGGCTGCCACGGCTTATCCTCGTTCAGATCGTCCATCACCGATGCGATCTCCTCCGGCTTGATCCGGTAGCTTAAATTGCCGCCGTTTCTCTCATGCCAGTTCTGATGGAACCCATCGTCGCAAACCCTGATAAAACCCTGCACAAATTCCGCGTCCAATACTTTCATGATTCTCTCCTTCTTTTGGGAAATATTTACGTCCGGTGCCTCAGTCCAGATGAAACACCGGCGACAGGTCGATACTCACCGGGCTGTTGTCCGGATTGGTCTCCATGATGTCCGCCATGAAATCCCACCACTTCCGGTTGATCGGCGTGTCCGCCGACTTCGCCCACAGCTCCTCATCCTCCACCTCGATGTATCCGTAGAGAACGTTGGTGTCCTTATCCAGATAGATCGAATAGTTATGGCCGCCGTGCGCATGGATCATCTCCCGCATCTCCGGCCACAGCTCGTTGTGGCGTTTCTCATATTCCGCGGCCATGCCGGGATACAGAAACATCTTAAAACCCTTTCTTACCATATGCTGCTCCTTTCCTTCCCCCGCAGGCGCTGTCCGCGGCCGCGGAAGGCTGATAGCTTCTTCTCTCCCGTCACTTCTCCGGCGCCGGATACTCCTTCACCGCAAACGACCGAAAGATCGCTTCCCTGGCCTGGGTCAGCCCGGCGTACTCCCCGGCCTTTATCATCTGGACCGCCAGGTTGCCGATCGCCGTCGCCTCGGTCGGTCCGGCGTACACCGGCCTCCGCGTGTATTCGGCCGTCAGCCGGTTGAGATAGTCCGCGTTGGCGCCGCCGCCCACGATATGGATCCGGCTGTAATGCTTCCCGGTCACCTGCTCCAGCTCCTCGACCGTCTCCTTGTAGCATCTGGCCAGGCTGTTATAGATCACCGCGGCCAGCTCGCCCGCGGTCCGGGGCACCGGCTGTCCGGACGCCCCGCAGAAGTCCTGGATCGTCCGGATCATGCTCTCCGGAGCCAGGAAGCAGTCGTCGTTGCAGGCCACGATGGACGGGATCGTCTCACGGGAGGCCATATCGCAAAGCTCTCCGAAGGAATACTCCTCTCCCGCTTCCGCCAGTTCCTTCTTCACCGACTGGATCATCCACAGGCCCATGATATTCTTCAGGTACCGGAACCGGTAGTCGTAGCCGCCCTCGTTGGTGAAATTCCGCTTCCTGCTTTCCATCGAGCAGTCCGCCTCCATCCGCTCCGTCCCCATCAGGGACCATGTGCCGGAGCTGATATAGAGGACGTCCGCCTCGTTGGACGGCACCGCGGCTACCGCGGAGCCGGTGTCGTGGGTGGGCGGAAGGACCACCAGGCAGTTGAAGCCCACCTCCTCCTGGACCTGCGGCGTCAGGCTGCCCGTCACGGTTCCGGGCATGGACAGCGGTCCGAACCATTCCTCCGGATAGCCGAGCATTCCGATCAGCTCCCGGTCCCACTGCTTCGTATGGGGATCCACCAGCTGGCTCGTCGTCGCCTCCGTGTACTCCTGCTTCTTCACCCCCGTCAGCAGGAAATGGAAATAATCCGGGATCATCAGAAGCGACCTGGCCTGCGTCAGATATTCCGGATGCTGCTTCTTCACCGCCATCAGCTGATAGACCGTGTTAAAGATCGCCTTCTGAATACCGGTCCGCCCGTAAAGCCTGTCCTCGGGAATGATCCTATAGACTTCTTCGTCCATTCCCTTCGTGCGTCCGTCCCGATAGCCGACCGTATTGCCCACGATCCGGTCATTCTCGTCCAGAAGCACGAAATCGACCCCCCAGGTGTCGATCCCCATACTGACCGGGATCCGTC
This sequence comes from uncultured Lachnospiraceae bacterium, assembly GCA_947589095.1. Taxonomy (GTDB): domain Bacteria; phylum Bacillota; class Clostridia; order Lachnospirales; family Lachnospiraceae; genus UBA3402. Next base: position 50,228 of record CANQBX010000001.1, on the reverse strand, counting down.
CCAGCTCGCCGCACTTCTTCATACCGGCCTTGATATGACCGAACAACTCTTCCGTATCCCAGCAAAGCTGTCCGTCCTTCTTCTTCATGCCGTTGGGAAAGCGGTAGACCTCCTCCAGAACGATCCTTCCGTCCTGCACGCTTCCCAGAATATGCCTGCCGCTGGAAGCCCCGATATCCACCGCCAGATAATACCGCGTCATCGTATACCCCTCCTTATTCTCAGCTGTTTCTATTATAGCGCGCCTTTTTCCGGAAATAAAGGACTTTGTTCGCGAAAAAAAGCGTCCTCATTTGCACCGGAAGGAGAATTGTGCTATACTGACGGTATCGGCAGCGAAAGGAGGCATTTTCCATGAACCGGCAGCTCATCGACCGCTTAAGCGTTATCACCGAAGAGGAGCAGGCGATCCTCGCCGGGCGCGGCGAGATCGACGCCACGCTCTATTCGTCCCGCAACAGCCCGATGGTCATCGACAGCGGCAGGATGCTGGAGCACGGCAAGCTGATCCGCGTGCGCCCCCACACCCGGTTCGTCCATTTCCCCAAGCACCGTCACAATTACGTGGAGGTCATCTACATGTGCCGGGGGCAGACCACTCATATCATCGACGGCAACCGGGTGCTGCTCAGAACCGGGGAACTGCTGTTTCTGAACCAGAACGCGGTTCAGGAGATCCTGCCCGCGGGGCGCGACGATATCGCGGTCAATTTCATCATCCTGCCGGAGTTTTTCGATACCGCCTTCCGGATGATGGGCGAGGAGGAGAATACGCTGCGCGATTTCCTGATCAGCTGCCTGCGTCAGGAGAACCTTTTCGGCAATTATCTGCATTTCCGCGTGGCCGACGTTCTTCCGGTCCAGAACCTGGTGGAGAACATGGTCTGGACCCTGTTAAACAACCAGCAGGACAAGCGCAGCATCAACCAGATCACCATGGGGCTCCTGTTTCTGCAGCTGACCCATTACACCGACCGGCTCGATTCCGCGTCCCGGTCCCCCGAACAGCAGCTGGCCTTCCAGGTCCTCCGCTATATCGATGAGAATTACCGGGACGGCGAACTGACCGAGCTGGCCGCTATCCTCGGCTACGACGTGCCTTGGCTCAGCCGCGCCGTCAAGCGGCTTCTGGGCCGCACCTATAAGGAGCTTCTCCAGATCAAGCGGCTGAACCAGGCCGCCTTCCTGCTGCAGAGTACCCGGCTGCCCATCGCCGATATCTGCAACGCCGTGGGGTACGACAACACCAGCTACTTCCACCGGATCTTCCGGGAATATTATCACCAGACGCCGAAGGATTACCGGCGCTTGCAGGCCGGATGAAAAAATCCCGGGAGCCTTCGCGGCGCTCCCGGGATCTCTCTTACACGCTTTTCATTCTCTTCCGTCCGTCATATCTTCTCGAACCGTTCCACATCCGTCACAAATATGGTCGCTCCGCCGAGCTCCACCGTCATCGGCATCATCATATAGCCGGCCGAGATCGAAGCCACATTGGGAGTCGGCACATTGCACGTGATCTTCTGCCGCTTCCCGCATGTCTCCTGGATCAGGCGAATCGCCTCGTCCACCTTCTCTTCCTCCGTACCGATCATCAGCGTAGCGTTCCCTTTCTTCAGGAACCCGCCGGTCGTAGCCAGCCGGGTCACCCCGAAGCCGTGTTCATTCAGCGCGTCCGTCACCCTGGTACCGTCGTCCGAGCCTACGATCGCAAAGATAATCTTCATATCCGTCACCCCCGTTATACTGCCTGCATGTTAATGAGCTTCTACTTACTTATCGTTACCACCGTGCTTCCCTGATAGGTGATCTGCACGTTGTTGCCGGGCTGAAGATCCGCCGGTATCGTCGCGGTACCCCAGGAGAAGGTATAGCTGGTACCGTTGGACGCCTGAACCGTCAGCCCCGACGGATCCAGCGACATCACGACGCCGGAAAGGCTGCTGGAGCCGGTATTCGATCCGCCGGTCTGGGTACCGGTTCCCGGTCCCTGGCTGTTCCCGCCGGGCGCTGTGCCGCCGGTCTGGGTCGTTCCTCCGGGCGTCGTGCCGCCGGTCTGCGTCGTTCCGCCGGGCGTCGTGCCGCCGGTCTGGGTGGCGGTCGGCCGGGTCTCCGTCGCAGCGGCCGTGGTCGCAGGCGGTTCATCCGACAGATAGCTCTTGGATACAAAGCCGGTCAGGCCTTTCCAGGTCACGCGCATCCATCCGTTATCGGACTCGCCGGTGATCTGGACGCTCTCGCCCTCGGCCAGCGCTCCCAGTATCTCCGTCGATGTGGAATAACCGGCTCTCACGCGGACGGAGGATTTGGCGTACATGGTCTTGCTGATCTCGCGCACCTCGTATTCCCTAGCGGCGGTCGTCTCCGGCGCCGCGGTCGTCGTCGGTGCCGCCGTCGTAGTGGGAGCCGCCGTCGTCGGCGCGGCTGTCGTAGGAGCCGCCGTCGGCGCGGGCTGGGTCTCCTCCGGGGCAGCCTGCGTGCTGTCCGTCACCGGCACCGTCTCGCCGGTAAATATCTCTATCTTCGTGCCTCCCTGGGAGGCTGTGGTCTCCGCATCCTGAGGGGCCGGCGTCTCCGCGTCCGAAGTATCTCCCTTACTCCCGGTCTCCTCCCCCTGCGGAGCCGTAGTCCCATTGATCACTACTCCGGAGCCGTCCCCGCACGCCGTCAGGGCAAGAGCGGTCACAGCAGCGGCCATCCATATGTAAATTCTTCTCTTCATCGCCAACCCTCCATATCTTGTACTTTCTAAGTCAACAGTATACACCATTTTGACAGACATTTCCACTATTTCTTTCGATTCCTTTCCCGGCGGGACTATCTCTGTCGGAGCAGAGGCAGGAGATTGGCTACCTCGCCCTTCGCCTCCGGCTGAAGGAAGGAATCATAGCTGTAGAAGCAGTATCCGGACACATCGCCGGACAGGCGGCCTTCCACCACCTGGCGGCCGATGATATCGCTGCGGCGCAGCCACTCGGACACCTGGTTATAGTCGGTCACATTCGTCCCGGCCCGGTAAAGGCCAAGCCCCAGATACAGCTTTACATTGCCCTTCCGCTTCAGGTCCCGCCAGGTCCTGAGATTCTCCAGGAACGCGTACGGCGCCGGCGCGCCGGAGGATGTCTTCGTCTCGAAGCCCCAGTACAGCTGCGGCATGATGTAGTCAATGAAGCCGTCCTCGCTCATCCACCGGTCGATATCCACAAACAGCTTGTCGTCACTCCGCAGGTGAGCCACATAGCCCTGGGGACTGATGCCGAATTCCACCTGCGGCTTCTCGGCCTTGATCGCCCGGTACACGCGGCTGACCAGATCGCTGACCTGGTTGCGGCGCCACTGGGCAGCCGGAAGGCTGCTTCCGCTGGCCCTGTACTCGGGAAGGTCGAACTGTCTTCCTTCCACCGTATCGTCCAGCTCCGGATAGAAATAATCGTCAAAATGGATCCCGTCCACATCATAGCCCCGCACGACCTCCATGACGCCGTTCACCACCATCTGCTTGACCTCCTCGGAGGACGGGTTATAATAGTACGCGCCGTCGTGGCAGAGGACGTTGCGGTCGTTCCCCGCGTCGCCGTCGCTCATCCAGCGCTTCGCCGGACTTATGCTGGACACCTCGGACCAGTTCATCCGGTAGCCGGTGATCCGGTACGGATTAAACCAGGCATGGAACTTAAGCCCCCGGTCATGGGCGGCCTTTACGAAATACGCCAGCGGATCGTAGCCCGGATCCCTGCCCTGCACGCCGGTCCCCTGGGAGCCGCTCGCGAACTTGGACCAGGGATAGACGGACGACGGGTACATGGCGTCGCCATGGGACCGGACATGAACGAACACCGCGTTCATCCCCCAGGACACGCAGTTATCCAGTATCTCATCGACGCCCCGGCGGAAAGACGACTCGTCCGCCGGAAGCGTATCCCAGATCAGATAGGATACCCAGACGCCCCGAAGCTCCCCCTCCGGAGCCGGCACATCCGTGCGGATCGTCTGCGGGATCAGCAGCCCGCCCAACGGCCCGCCGCTGTAGCTTACCGGCTGCGGCGATATGGTCTCCCGCCTCCAGACGGCCGCGCCGGCGCTCACGGCCGCGGTCGCGGACAGGCAGGCGGCGGATAACGCCAACGCGCATAGTTTCATAACAATTCTCCTCATATTTAGCTGAATCTCCCAAAATATTGTTGTATTTATCATAGCATAGCGGCAGGGGGATTGCTATTTAAGATTTTGTGACAAAAGCGATAGGTTTTCTTAAGTTGCGTTTCCCGGCTCCAGCGCCGCGAAAAACATCTCGTAGAAATCGTCCTCCCCGGTCAGTACCGGAGAATTCTCACCGCCGCCGTTGGTGCTGCGCTTGATGGCGGCGTAAAAGGCCTCGCCCGCGTCGATCAGATCCATCTCGTAGACCGGAAATCCCTGGTCGCGGCAGACCGCGCAGAAGGCGGCGACCGGATTGGGCGCGGTACGGGTGGCAAGAAGGCGGGCGCGAAGGGACGGATCGCGAAGGGCTTTCTGAAGCAGAAGATCGAGATACTCGGAAATTGTCATCTGTGTAATCCTCCGTTGGGTATAAGAATATGCTTTAGTATAGCACAGGGGAGAAGAGGATGTAAAGATGGGGGGAGATGTGGGAGCGGGGGGACCGGGCGGGGCCGTTGGCGCCTGACGGCTGAACGGCGGGGGGCGGGGCGCTAGTCCGCCGGGCGGCATCCGCTGGCGCCTGACGGCACCATCGGATGTGGGGCTTTCGCCCCATAGGCCGCTCGCAAAGAGAAGTTCTGAACAAGCGAGCTTGCTCAGAACTTCTCTTTACTCCCGGCCTGCCGGCTCAATGCTTTAGCATGTTTTCAACAAATATCCCATACCCTCTCGTACTGTCCTGGATAAACACATGTGTTACAGCTCCGATCAATTTCCCATCCTGAATGATCGGCGAGCCGCTCACGATTGTGTCAAGGAATGGACAACAGTATTTTCTCCTTTTTTGCAAACTTCTGTCAGATTCCGAAAAATTATGTCCGATTGTAGTCGGCCAGTGCCAAAAGCTTATTCTCTTTGAAATTCCATTTAATCTGCATCTCCCCACCCGGCATAATCGTTACGCGGTCAATAAACTCTTTCATCATAACATCATTTAAGGTATCGAATGCTCCATACTTTTTCTGATACTGGTTATGAAGATTTATCTTTTCCTTCTGCAGATTATTCTTTGCCCTTTGGGCCTCCAGTTCATCTTTTTGCTGCTCCAGTGCCTTCTTATCGGTAATCAATTGCTCCTTCTTCTTCATATATAATATCTTATCAATCTTCCCGGTAATATACTCCTCATATAGGGCAAGAGATTCATCCATCCAGGAGTCCAGTCTGTTCGATATTCTCTTAAGCTCCCGGTCCAGTTCCTGCTGCCTGTACGACACCTTCTGCCCCCTTATTGCTTCTGTCACGGAAATACCCGCAATATCGAGCTGCATCCGGATCGCGTGCAGCAGTGCCGTTTTCACCTTATCGGCCGGCACCTTTACCTGACTGCAATCTTTGTCCCCGGCGTACCGGGACGAGGCGCAGTAATACTTTTTATTTCCATCCTTCCCCTTGATCAAACGATTCCCGCAACAGCCGCATACCAAGTAACCCGAAAGAATGTCTCCTTTGCCATGTTTTTTGGTCTCTCCTTTGTGCTTAATCACATTCCTGGCTTCAAAATACATTTCCCTGCTTATAATCGCCGGATGAGTATTCTCAATCACCGGCCTCTCCCGAGGCGGAATCTGCTTCACTCTGTCACTTCCAACCTGTACGACATGGGATTTGAAAACTTCCGTATCTCCTGTATAAATTCGGTTTGTCATAATGTTCCGTACTGATTCGTAGGTCCAGAATTCCCTGATCTTATAATTCTTCCGGATCTGCGCCATATATACGCTTGGCGTGATGACCTTTCGTTCATTCAGTTCCCTGGCGATCTGCGTAATCGTTTTTCCCCCGCAGGCCAGGTCAAATATACTCTTCACAACTTCTGCCGCAGGCGGATCAATTTCAATTGTGTTCTTCTCTTTCCCCTTTACATACCCAAACGGAACCGCACCATAAACATATTCACCGTCATACTTTTTCATATCGACGACGCTTTTTATCTTTCTGGAGATATCTCGACTATACCATTCATTGATCAAATTCTTTATTACGAGATCAAGTCCAGGTATCTCCCCACTCCCTTCTCCACTGTCATATCCATCATTCACGAGAATTACCCGGACATGGTAGAATGGAAAATACTTTTCAAGGTAATATCCTACTTCAATATAATTCCTGCCCAGCCTGGAGAGGTCCTTGATAAACAGGGTTTGCACATTACCTGCCATGATTTCCTGAAGCAGACGCCTAAATCCCGGTCTTTCGAAATTTGTTCCTGTATAGCCGTCGTCCACGAACTCTACCAGCGGTTCTTCCAACTGCAGATATGCCCTCGCATATTCATGAATGCAAAGCCGCTGAGAAGCTATACTGTTGCTTTCCCGTTTTCCATTCCCTTCTTCAAAAACTATGTCGCCGTCCGCAAGGGAAAGCCTGAAATATGCCGCATTGATTCTTTTGTCAGTCCTCACTTAGATATCCTCCTCATATGCATTCAGGAATTCATCCCGGTAGTTTAAGACAATCTCTATCCGTTTGTCGTGATATATGCGGATCTCTTTAATAAGAAATCCTAAGCTGTCAGGTAAGATTCCCTCTTTCCCCCAGTCCTTATCGGCAAGCTCCAGCCATTTTTCTGCTGCCGACCTGAGATCCTTTTGCTTTTCCTCCTCTTTTTTTAGATTATCCTCCTTCTCTTCCAACTCCCGGATTACCTGATCCGTTCTTTGTTTCACATATACGTATTCTTCCTTACTCAGTAATCCATCCACATAATCCTGCCACAGCCGGTTCTTTTTCTCATTCTGTTTTTCTGTCTGTCTCCTTATCGCCTGCAGTTCTGCACCCGGTGCACAGCCTTTCTTAAGTAAAGAACCCAGTTTCTGATAATCAACCATCACTGAGGCATGGAAAAGCAGAACCTTCCGAATTTCTGATATAATATCTCTCTCCGGAATATAATGATTGCTGCAATTCTCCTTCCGATTTTTTTGCAAATAGCTGCTGCACTGATAATAAATGGAATTTCCACATCTGCTGCCTTCCCTTTGAATGCGTTTCATACCAGCCATTCTGGCCCCGCAATCCCCGCAGATAATTTTCTCTCTCAGAAATTTCCTGTTATCATCCACCGCTTTTGCCCGTGGCTGAAAACCCGAGCGCCGATCCTCCTGAGTTCTGTTATATTTTTGTACCTTATCGAATAATTCCTGCGATATGATTGCCTCATGGGCATTCCGAATGTACTGCCATTCAGAAGGATCAGTTTTTCTTTTCGGTGCCCCCATTTTCTCGCGTTTGATCTTTCCATGTACTCGATGCCCCAAATACACTTCGTCATAAACGATAGACCTGATTGTCTTCCGATCCCAGACCGCCGTTTCAAACCGCTCGTCCGCCGTGATTCCCCGCATATAGCGAAGTCTTCCCGGCGATGGGATCCCTTCATCGTTCATGATCCTTGCAATCTGCACATAAGACTTTCCTTGCGCCCGCAGCTGATAGAGCCTGACTATATTCCCGCGGACCTCTTCATCGACCTCATATGAATCCTGCCCTCTTATGTACCCATACGGGATGCTGCTTGAAGACGCCATAAACTCACCCGCAGACATTTTTGCCTGAATTGCGCTCCTGATCTTTTGGGAAGTATCCTTTGCGTAATAATCATTTACAATATTCGCCACAGGGATCGATATTGCCAGATTGGCCGTCGTATCCCTTAAGCTGTCATATTGATTATTGACAGCAATAAACCGTATCCCCTTTTGCGGAAAGACCCGCTCGACCAATTCGCTTGTCTCAATATACTCCCTCCCCAGTCTGGATAAATCTTTTACAATCACGCAGTTGATCTTTCCGGATTCAATGTCTTCCATCATCTGGCAAAATCCGCTGCGCGAAAAATTCGTTCCTGTAAAGCCATTGTCTGTATAAACAGAAACCAACCGGATTCCCGGATTCCGACTGAGATAATCTATGCAGATTTTTCGTTGATTCTCTATCGAATTCTCTTCCAAATCACTCCGATCCTCGTCAGACAACCGCTGATACAATCCACATAAATACGCACTCTCCAACGGCCTCGAATCGGTTGTTGTTTTTCTTCTGCTCCGTCGTGCCATACAATCACCCGGCCTCCTTCGATACATAATCCAGATACTTTCGGATTTCTTCCAGTTCATCCTTGAAATTAAAGACAATCTCAAACCGCTTGTCTTCATATATAAATATCTGATCGACTGCAAGCATAACCAGTTCACGGTTTAAGCTTTCTGCTTGCCCATACTGCAGAAAATGATCCATCCAGGAGCAGGACATAAGCAGACCGTCATTGATTTTCCCCAATTCTTCCTCCAGTCGTTTTAATTCTTCCTGGCATTCTTCGATTTTCTGCGTGTAACGCTGGCGAAGTGTCACATACTCCTCACGCGTAATGACTCCATCTACAAGGGATTCATAAAGCTTCATCCGGTAATCTTTATTATCGTCAATCTCCCTTCTTTTGGCTTCTATCAGATCGTCATACCGCTGTGCCCGATAAAACTTGAGCCTCTCATCCCCCAATTTCTGAGAATCTTTTCTTACATCCGTAACCAGTTTTATCCATGCATTAATCGCCCGCAAAACGGCTTCTTCCAGCTTTTCTGCCGAAAAGCTATGGCTGCTACAGCCACGGCCGGCACGGTTGGCGCCGCATACATAATACCCGTGGATCACTCCGCTTCGTTTTACCGACCGGTAAACCATCTGGTTCTTACAGTCCCCGCAGTACAGATACCCAGAAAGAGGACGAACTACTCCGTTTTTCGATATCCTTGTATCTCTTTTTAGGACCCGCTGAACAGCAGTAAAAACCTTATCATCTATAATCGGTTCATGATTATGTTCCACAACAACCCACTCATCCTGCGGCCGTTCCACCATTTTCTTTACTTTGTAGTTCGGCGTACTCCTTTTCCCCTGCTCAAGACATCCTGTATAGATACGATTCGTCAAAATCCTGGTAACAGCGACTGCTGTCCAGCAACTCTCCGCCCCCTGCTGAAAACCGCTTTGATACTTCAGACCGCAAAGCTTTTTGTATTCTGCCGGCGCCGGTATCCCCTTAGCGTTCAAATCATCCGCGATCTGCTGCTGACTGTTCCCCTTAAGTTTCATCTGGAAAATTTCACGCACAACATCTGCTGCAAACGGATCAATTTCCAGTTTATGTCTATCTGTTTTTGATTTTACATATCCAAAAAACACATAGGCCCCGATATATTCTCCCTTTTTTCTCTGCACGCGAAACTGACCTCTCAATTTCAGTGAGAGATCTCGACAATAAGAATCGTTTATCAGGTTCTTAAAAGGAATAATCAGATCATCTGACCGGTCCGAACGGCCGGAATCCACATTATCGTTTATCGCGATGAATCGCACGCCAAGCATGGGAAAAATCTTTTGTATGTATTTTCCGGAATCAATATAGTCCCTTCCAAATCTGGACAGATCCTTTACAATCACGCAGTCAGCTTCCCCTCGTTCGATGGCACTCATCATCATCCTGAACCGAGGCCGCTCGAAATTCGTTCCGGTGAACCCGTCATCGCAGTATTCACGCATAAGGACAATGTCATCCTGCCGGCTTACGTAATCCATTATGAACTGTCTTTGATTGGCAATACTGTTGCTTTCTTCCTTGTCACCATCTTCTCGGGATAACCGAAGATAGGCAAATGCCCTATAGGTGACACCATTTTTCGCAGCCATAATGCACCTCCTGATTGTCTTATTGCAGAATCTGCCAATACAGGAAATCCATTTCGGTTGCTTATCCTCAGCACAAAGCTACATACATTGACCACTATCACTATATCATTATCATAATTCTAACGTCAATGGCATTTCCAATATTCCTGTTTTTTCCATAATGATGATATTGCATTATGGACAACCGGACTCTTTTCCCAAACAGTCGCAATCATCCCTGCATCAGCAGGCCAAGATAGGATATCAGCCGTTCTTCCAGTGTGACATCCGTGTCCGCATAACTGATCTTGACAACCATATCCCCATCCAGATAGCAATTCGGATCACCTATCTGTTCAATAAAGGAGCGTATCCTCTCCTGCTTCCCCGCCGATGAATCAATCTTTACTGAGTTTATACTTTTCAAATCATGTCTGCTTACAGCCTTGATATCTTCTTTGCTTTCTCCCATATTCTTCACCTGGATATATTATATCCAAATCTGGAATTTTCATACAAAAGGTATTATTCTGCCCTCTGTTTTGTCCCTTCCAATTATCAAACTACGGAACAGATAAGGCATCTTTTCCCCCTGATGCCTTATCTGTTCATTCTCCAAAGCAAGTTACAAATTATGCTGCCTCGCCCGTCTGCAAAACGGCACGAATAGCCGGAATCCCCCGATTCCAGCCAATTCCCCCTCGTTTGGTGAGCGGCGCCCATATATGTCTCCCGCAGATCCTTTCATCGCACGGTTCAATTGATTATCATGAACCATCAGCCCTGTGCCTGGTCTATTTGAGGTGGACAGTAACCGCGGTCTCGCGACCATCGCGTATCCCCTGTATGCTCGGAATCTGCTTCGTTTCGAGGCAGCTTCTTTATTCAGCTGTCAATGTGCGACTGAAATTACTCCTTTCATTATATAAATAGGGACAAAACGAAACTTTCTGGGAAAAAAAGGAAACCAAAATCTATTTCTTTGCAACTAATTTCCCACCCAAACATTTCAAAATGAAAAAGGACCAAGGAAGCATTATTTGCCTCCCCGGTCCATAAAATACTATACTATCATCCGTCTTTCTTTAACGATGACAAGTATTCCTCATACCCGGTCGGATCAGCCTTCTTGAGCATGGAAGCATGAAAGCGGTATATCGGATAGATACCATCCCCACCGGCAAGATAACTGAAAGCAGGCTCGGCCAGGGCATTATCAATAAGCCATTTTGTAATTTCCCAACCATGTCTTTTCGTATCAATATAAGCATGGTTCCTTTTTCTTTTTCCTGGGAAGCTTATTGTTAATAACTCCTCTTTCGTTGCTTCTCCATCAGCAAATAAAATCCTGATAGATAAGTTGCCCTCTGAATCCGCGGAGATTTTAAGAAATGCATGAAGCACAAATCCGTCTTTTTTTATCTCAAACCTTCTCATCAGAAACTTCCTTTCTTTCCAGACTTGTACCTAATCCTGCGAAAATGAGCTAAACGGAATCCATGCTCAAACATTCGCCTGGCTTCCTGCATTGCAAATTCATTGCTTATCTCCTGATACCGCAAGCATAAACTCCACTGCTCCGGTGTCAACTTCTCTTCCAGTTCTTTCAGAAGAGGCAGCAGTCTCTTCACATTCTGATCTGAATACCCTGGTTCAGAGCAAACACCGATCTTCACATTTCCATAATCCAGATCTTCGAGAAAATTCGGTTGCACCTCTGTCGCTTGCATCACAGGTCTTTGTCCCTGCTTAAGTGCTGTTTCAATTTCCTCCAGAGACCTAATCAACCTGGGCAACCGGTTGGCAAAAATCTTTTGTCCCATCATTGTTTCATAAAAATTCATATGTCTTCTCCTCTTATCGCAAATATGGAAAACTATATTACCATGCTTCAGTTCTTTACGCTGCCCTGGCTTCCATATCGCTTCCTGCTGATACTAATGTCTCATTTTCATTCTGTATTATCTGTTCAGCCAGCATAAGATCCGCTTCCAGCACCTCAACCAACAGCTTCCCAGCCAGATGCCCTCCTCGGATCCTCGTCTTTTTCTCTCGCAACTCCTCAAATTCCTCTTTCCGCAGAACGGAACTTACTTTTGCAAGCATCCGGTCTTCAGCCGAAAGGCGCTTTTGGATTACCTTCTGCCACTCCTTAATAAAAGAACGGGCTTCCTCGTAGTCTTCTCCCTGTATGTCCCCGGTAGTACGCTTCTGTCTGGTTGTACCGTCCGGTTCGATCTCAAGCGTATAAAACGGCAAGTCCGGCTCTTTGTTTCTCCGCAGAAAAAGAATATAGCTCTCACGCCGCTGAATTCTCGCAAAATAAATATCGCTGCTGTGCAGGCAGTGTCCCAATGCAATACCTTCCCGTACGATGTCCTTCACACCCATCGGTGCCACGATCCGGAAATCTTCTCCGACATACGTATACTTTTCAGCAACGAACCGGCAGATTTCGTTCACATTCGGATACTTCTTCAGTATTTCCTCCTCACGGGCCGCCGCGCTGACGCCTCTGCATTCTGCTGACACCAGATTATGGCTGATAATCAGGTTCTTAGGCTTATAAAATAATTCCTTACTTACATCCATATGTAATTTCTCCGCCATGGAAAGATAGTCCTGCCACGTAGAAAGTAATTGCTTCGGTTCTCTCTGAACCAACTGGCTTTGCTTATTCAGATAATGAAGTATTCTCACCTCGCTCATTCTGTTCAGAATGAAGTCCATATCAGAGGGAAGAATTGACGAAGCTATAAAGGACTGAATCAATTCATCAGCGAATTCTTTCCCTGCTTTTTTCTCATGCTGCAGCCAGAGCAGATGTGCAATACCTCCATTGAGACGTTTCAGACGTTTCAGGCGGTAATTATCAATCCCCAGAGCCTTGGCAAGTTCGCTGTCCCCTGAAATTCCTTCCATCCCTTTGCCATGTAAAAAATCATAAGCCAATGTATTCAGACCCGCTTTCACAATCTGCTCCAGACAGGGATACTTTACCAGGCAATTCATGTATGCAAGAAGATCAAGACGATTCCTTATTCGCAGCATCTGCACTAAAGCTGTTTTCCTCAAAACACTTTTTTCGAGCGCCGCAAGGTTTCTGGTATACAGATTCGCATCGAAGCTGCAATAATAACCGTTATAGTACCTGTAACCAAAATATCCATGATAGTACTCTCCTTTTTTCCAACGGTAGCGGCCGTCCTTATACCGTCCCCAGGAAAAGACCGTTCCATGCAGGCAATCTGGAAAAATGACACGTCTTTCTTCAAAGATTCTATGATCTGGATTCCTGTACACTCCTTTTTCATATTGTCTGTAAGCGGAAAACTGTCGGATCACAAACCCCTGCTTCATTCTTTGTATTAAAAAAACTTCTACAACATTTGTATCAAATCTTCCTGCCCTTCCAGTTGCCTTATATATGATTTCATGATGGCACCTGGGACATATTCCTTTTTTATTATGATGAGGATCTATAATGGGTACATTTCGCTCGCACCAGGTACAATATCCTTCCTTTCTCTTCTTTTTCGAATATTCATAGAAGATATAATTGTCTTTGATGCCATGCTTATCCACCCAGTGTAGCCAATCCTTCGGTAATGATGGAATACCTGACAACATGTTATCCCATTGGTCTGTTTCCCTTTTTCGCTGCGCCAGGAGCCTTTCTTTACCAAGACGGTCCTGATACTCACCAATGCCATAGAAACCGCCGTTCTGCGTTTCAAGGTACTCTTTTATCATGGCATCATCCTTCTGAGAAACATAAATCCGCTCATTGTGTGAAACCTCAGCGTAAATGGAATACAAAAATGCGGGCAGATTATAAATCCTCGCCTCTAGCCATTTTCCGTTCAGGTTATCCCATGTTGTGTACTGCTTCTTCGCTTTATCAATATAGATGTCATACAAGGGTTTTCGGCTTTTCAGCCGTAAATCACAACTCAGGAATACGGACACATGAAGGATTCCTTCCGCAATATCACATCGAAGTAATATAGGATAGTGGGAATCATCCCGTCTCTTATAATTGTATGTCCTTTCTTCCGTATCCTTTTCTATCAAGGCCTTTTGAAGAAGCGTTTTCGTTGCATAAAGGCGGGGCATATTCTCCAGTGTTTTCTTTATCATTTCTTCCTTCCTTTCTCAGAACATCGTTTTCCATTGATATTGTATAGAGTATCCGGCAAGATATTATTGCCATCGACCACCTGCAATCCAATCTCTACGATTCGCCTGCTGCTTTTCTCTTCCTTAGCAAATCCCAGGATGGCTCCTATTTGTCCTCCCATGGCTTTGGGACTCCTGCCCCTAACAATTACAAATCCCCGTTCGGTTGATCCTCTATTCCTTCTCACAAGTTTATTTTCGGGAAGAAAAGGATATTTCTGTATATAATTCAAGCCATGAATCACAAACTCCATCTTATCCAGCTGCTTGACCAGTTTCAGCCTTGTACAGGATATACGGCTGTCATACGCATCCTCATCAATATCCCCATCGACAAGAACCATATAATAAACGGCATGATCCCAGTCAGGATAGTAAGACAGGCAGTCAAGCGGGTTTTCGGCACAATGGAAACCGTTTTTTGCACAGTTGGCTTCTGGTTCTTCATTCCATACACCAATCTGATATTGATAGTGGTTTCCGCCGGACGTGCAGGAAAGATCCGGTGCAAATGCTTTATATGCAATCCTCATCCGAAATCCTCCGTCATGCTGATTTAGATTCCAAGATATCGAACAGGGAAAACTGTCCTGCCATCTGTGTCTTGTCTCCATTCTCCGCCAGTTGTTCCTTTTCCGCAGTCTCGGTATCTTGCGGGACAGCAAAATCATGAACAATCCTGGCCGGTGTTGCTTTTTGCGGCTGCGCTGATGCGGATGTTTTTCCGGCTGATGGCCCTTTTCGCCTGCCAGATGCCTTTTTACCACTGCTTTTCGTTGCGGATGCAGAACGTGTAGCTCCTGAAGCCGCATTCTTCTGAAATTTACTGTCTGCGTCCGCTTCCTTCTCAGCCACCTTGCCTGCATCGTCTGTCTGGTAATACTCCCAGACCCATTCATAAACCGTTTCATCAGTGGCAGCATAGCTAAGCATCCGACCTGGTGTTTTCAGGCTTTCATCAATCATGCTATATGCCTTGTCCATCAGGTATTCGATGCAACGCTGGAGAGTCTTGTACGGAAGAAGGATCTGTTTTTCAAGTTTCTCACTAATATCCTGTCTTAGCAGATAATCCCCGATTGGCTTCGCAAACGGTTCATATCCCAAATCCATCATTTCGTCTACCAACTTGCTCTTAACCGTACTGTAAGAAGATGCCATATCTCCGCCATCGACCAGAAATCGTCTTTTGCCGGTCATGAAATCTTCTACCGTCTTACAGGGCAGATTATACTTTCCCGCCAGAACCAAAAGCATCTCCTTTTGCCTGGTCTGGCGAAGGTCTGCAGCTAATTGGTTGATCTCTTTCACTGATTTGATATTGTCATATATTTTTTCTATCATGTACACTCTTTCCTTTCCGGAAACAGCCAGGGAATACTCTTCCCCGGCTGTTTATACTTAATCGTCCTCTATGCCAATCCATTTCTTACGCCGCCAGCGCTTCTTCCTGCCCAGCAGAGCCTTCCATATTGCTATTTACTGCACTTTGACCGGAATCTCCTCCTTCAGAAGTTCCCGCTGACTGTCTGTATTCTTTGTCCTGCGTCTCTAAAACACCCAGAAGGCTTAAGAGCACACTCCTACACCAACGGTTCCCCTGCCATCTGTCCGTAATCATCTTAATGTCATCCACGATTGCATCCCAGTCTGCATCACTCAACGGCCTGTCGCGATAGCGTTTATAGAAATCGTAGCATTCCATCATCGCATCATTATACGGTATCTTTGCAGCTTCATCCAGATTTCCGATCAATGCCAGAAAAAGGGGTTGATCCTGATAGACATCATAAAGAGTCGCCAGGTCAAATTCTTTCCTGCCATTTAAAAATGAAAATATGTCATTAAAAATACCCTTCACTGTTAAAGAACTTCCCATCTATCCTTCCCTCCTTATGATGCTTTCAGTTCTGTCGCTTCCATCTGACCTGTAATCTGTGTTCGGGCAGATGTCCTACGGCGCTTTCTGTGTTTCCGGGCATGCGTCAGAAGCTGCGACCGGAGTTCCGCCATTTCCCCCAACAAGTGTTCCTGCCTGCTCTCCACTTTCATTCGGAAGCAGTCGTCATCGGAGATAGCCCGGCGCAACGCGTCAGCATGATTCAGCAGACGGTAAGCCTCGCTATATTCTTTCGAATTATTCTCCAGCTTAGAAATCCGACCGGACAGCCACAGGTAATCCTCATGGTTTTCGTACTGTTCCAATGCCCTCTCGGCAGCCTTGCGGATTCCATGACAGTCTGCCATATACCGTTCATCACGCACAGGGGGCAGCGGTGAGTAAAAGCTTTCCGGGTATTTCTCCTCTGGCAGTTCTTTCTCAATTCTCTGCATTTTCAGCCTGATTGCATCCCGCAGCCGGTTCAGACAGACCCCATCCGGCGCCGATGCATCCGGATTTCCATATGCATCCCAGGATGTCCAACGCATAAACAGTTCCTGCAGTTCTCCGCCATACCGCTGTCGCCGGCGGTCGGCTTCTGTTTCTTGTGTCACGCCATCCTGCCAGCCTTCACATGAAAACAATGCCAAATCGCCATCCTCAGAAAGAATCCCATTTATACAGCCGGATTTCCGGAACCCGCAGCCAAAACGGTATCTCCCAATCAGTCTTCCATCCAATGGGATCCTTTTTGTAACATCCAGATGCACGCAGTTACTGCAATTCTTACACCTGTCCTTCACTTCTTCTCCTCCTTTTACGCAGCCGTGTCATATAGCTGCTCAATATCAATCTGTCCTTCTACCTGTTTCTCTGTCAGCTTCCTCCCGTACAGCCACCAGTTGAACACACTCTCACCATCCGGCCAGTTTCCCTTTGTCTTCCCCGCTGCCGTTCTGGCGTCAACCATCCGGTCAAACGCCCTGATATACGCTCTCTTATACTTCGGATACCGAATAAACTCCTTTTCCCGAATCTTCACACTTGCGAGTGGACAACCGATGCATCCGATCCGACTGAAGCCTTCATTGTACAGACCGCAGTAAGGAAGCTTATACGACAGGATAAAACGCCACACATCCTCATCCGTCCAGTCGATGATCGGATTGAAGATGCGTTTGCCCTTTAACGCACAGGCTTCCAGCTGGCGCCGTGTATCATCATTATCATTGTTCAGGTACAGGACCTTCTTATCCGCCTTTTTGTTCGCAAAGATCTCCAGCAGCTCCCGGGACTGACGATTCTGGCTTTCCTGCTTGCGCACCCCGGTGACGGTAAAAAATCCCTCTCCGCCCTGCTCCTTCAACACTTCGCAGCAGTATCGGGCAGACGGTGTCGGCGGAATCTGTTTCTCTACTATCAACCGCCACATACTTTGGGCTGGATAGCACATTTCCACATCCGGATAATACTCCCTGATGAACCATACAAGCTCTGGAGGATCTACCGTTGTCAGGTGGTAATGTGCCTTAAACCGCACCCCCGCCAGCTTTGCCAGCGCATAGATGACCACACTGTCCTTTCCACCACTGAATGCGACATAGAAACCTTCCGGATTCATAACCAGGGCACTCCGTTCCAGGTACCGGAACATACTGACCGCGGCCTCTATCTTTTGGGGAAGCCGGTCAAACATAATGTACTGCTCCATGCTTTTCCCCCTTTACTACTTCTCCTTCGATTTTTGTATCGCCCTTCTGATGGTTGAACTATCACGGTTCAATGCTTCCGCTATGTCCTCTATACTGTAGCCACGTTTTCGCAATTTAATAATAAGCTTCCTCTCCTCCTCTCTGTTTTTCGGCCTTTCTACCGATGCAAGATAAGCCCGTTTCTTTAAGAACTCCCTGCACTGTGGATAATCCGGCCCATGCTCATAGAGCAGTGCCGCCTCCTGCGGATCCAGTCCCATCACAATGGAAATGCACAGACAGTACCATCCGTCCCGGTTGTCAAAATCCTGCATTCATCATTCCTCCATTCTTTTACACTTCCTCCTTCCCGGCTTTTCTGCAACAAAAAAGACACCAAACAATGTTCATTCCTGTTTGATGTCTTTCTTCCCGGCATAAAGCCTGTTCATATAATGCCAAATTTGACTTCCGGCCTGAACCGGAACAAAATCTCACTGTAGCCCTACGGCAACAAAAATCAATTTACAATTTCATTTTAATACAATATATAGTATTTGTCAATTATGTAATACTACATATAGAACATTATCCCGTTTTCTTATCCAAACACTCCTGTCGGTCAGGAAACGGGATAATTTTACCCATAATCTCATTCTGTCCGTTCAGCACTTTTCCGATCTCGCCGCTCAGCATACGATACAGGCTGCCGAAATTTCCGATTCGGTTCTGCCGGAACGCATACTCCAGTTCAAATGCGGTGATATAACTGATTGCTCTGCTGAACAGAACAAACATATCCCTGTCACTGAAAAACTGCTTCACTGTCCGTTCGCAGACATAGGATCCCTTTTCACAGTACCGTCCGCCGTTAGAATTTGTGACTGCAATCCCTTTGCCATTCTGAATCTCCACATACCATGGATAGCTTCTCTTTTTTCCCTTGCTATCTGTATCATAACGTCCAATATGCAGTTTTGTCACCGTACTAAAGCCATTTTCCAATTCACCAAAAATCTTCTCCTGGACAAAATTAAAACTCAACAGATGACTCGTCAGAGCTGAATAAATATACCGGGCCTCATCTGGTGAAATATTTGCGTATACAGAAACCGCTTTATTGCCAGTTCCTTTGCTGTAATCAACCATATTCAGCCGTATCAGCGACCGTTCCCCGTTCTCCGTCTTCTCTCCCGAAGCATGGATGTGAGCCGGAAAGAGGCGTGACGCAGGTTTCAGGTTCTCGCACAGTTCCAAAAGGGCCTTATCTGTTTTGCAAACAGCAATCTGTCTTGATATTTCCTTCGACCAGTCTTTTTCTTTCTGATCCGCCATTCGTTTTTCCTCCTATCTGATGTACTGTGTTAGTAGTTTTCCCAGCTTTACGGGCATCGTCTCCAAGTCAGAAATATTTAGGAAACCATTTCCATAGATCTCTTCAATATTCTCTTTGTCATCCCCTATAGCAGCGGCAAACAACTGGATCCCCTGTTTTTCCAGAGTTTTCTTGATCTGCTGCAAATCCTTCCGTGCAGTTTCGCCGTAATAATAATTTGCGTTTGGTTTTCCATCCGAGATCAGGATCAGAAGCCGCACTTCCTCTTCCCGTTTAAGAAGGCAATCCCCTGCAATACGAAGTGCCGCCCCATCACGATTCCCATCATGCGTAGTCATTTCAGCGATTCTTAGATAATCCTTCCCGTCTCTGGAATCAAAATCTGCATAGGAATAAATATCCACAATTTCCTTGATCCCCTCATCGTGATTGGAATGACCATACACCATAACCGGGATATCAAGTCTGCTGCAGAACAGATAGAGCGACATGGCAGCCTTCAGCGCGCATCTAATGCGGCGATCCCACCGCATGGAGCCTGAATTATCCACCAAGATTGCGACCGCCAGAGATATCCCCTCATCCGGAAGAACACGCCTGGAAAAGAGTTTCCCATCCTGCCGGTACAGCCTGCTTCTGTCCAGCCTTTTTCCCATATAAAGGCCAGTGACAAGCCCCTCGTCCCTGCGTACCAGGATTTCCTCGATTTCTTTTTCCAGATGCCGGACTACCTTCTGAAGCTCCGGCTCAAGCTTGTCATAGATGCAGATCGCGTTCTCACCGGGCTCAATGCTCCGGTGATATTCCACTCCGATCTCTTTGTGGACAGTGCCCAAATCCTGCCTTTTGATTTCCTGCTTACGCCTTTCGATAAGGCTTTGTTCCTTTTCTCTGGTCAGTTTTTCCGTCGCAAGACCGTTCACTATTTCGGGCATCCGGCCGGTTATACCTGAGCAGTTTTTCCCCGTATCCGGCTCTTCCTGCCCGGAGCGAAACTTCTTTAGCTGTTCCTGTCCTTCCTGATTTCCATCAACATTACCATTTTCGTCTTCGGTACCATCTGCAGCAGAACCGTCATTGTCACCGGAAGATTTCCCTGTCCAGCCGGGAATCTTCATACGGGACTTACCCTGTTCCCTGTCATTGCTCTCCGAGAGTACGATCCATTTGCAGTTCTTCTTCAGGTAATCTTCCAGTTCTTTCTGCATCTCCTTGTCCGGTATACCCTTCAGATTCTGTCTGGCCCTGCGGACTACACCCTTCGCATATTTCCACAGTTTCAGGATCAGCTGGTTTGCTGCACGGTACCTGCTGTCCGGATCCTGGCTTACTACCGCTCTGTCAATGATTCCCCGGCATTGGTTCAGACTCCGGATATAGTCTTTACTGTATCCAAGTTCTGCTTCCGTCTTTCCCATCCTTGCGTACCGCAGAATGAGATCCACCATGATTACCAGATCCTCTTCGCCTTTCATCTTCCGCATAGATTCGTCCGGGATAGAGGAAGTAATAAGCTCTGCATTCATCCGGAACGCTGATTTCACGCTTCCCTGGTATTCATAACTCATCGCCAGTTCGATATAGACATCCTCCAGAATGTTATGAAGGTCCGCCGCCAGCTTCTGCAGGACGCCGATTGTCACCAAATCCTTGCGATCCAGCCTGTCCTGGATTTCAGACCAACTCTTCTTATCCTGTGCGTTTCCTGCAATGGGCGGTTCCGGAAAAATGATTCCTTCACTGTACCCCTCCACATAGGCCTGCCGACGATTCATATCCGAAAAACGAATATGCCCGCATTCATGCGCAACCAGTCCCTCATGGCTTTGGATTTTCTGTTTTCTGTCCGAAAGCTGATTGGTAATACAGTTTCCCGTATTCAGATAGATCAGTCTGCCATCCGTATATGCGGCTTCGCTTTCAGGTGATATGTCATATTCCACCTTCATTCGAATGTCTTTTTCTTTCGCCAGGGCCCGTGCATAGGTAGATAGAGCGCTGCCATACTGTATGGATAAAAACAGTTCCTGATCCGTAAGAGAATCCCTCATCCTGCGAAGGATGGCCCTGCTGCCGCTCTGAAGTGCCTTTGTACTCAATTCCAACACCTCCTACGCCGCTTTTCCTTCCTGAAACTTTGTCAGGATCTGCGTATTATAGATTTCATCCCGATCTTCCTGTCTCGGAGCGGCCTTCGCCACTATGGTTCTTCTGGCCGCACTGCAGATATCTCTCTGTACCAGATAAGCCCATACC
This sequence comes from uncultured Lachnospiraceae bacterium, assembly GCA_947589095.1. Taxonomy (GTDB): domain Bacteria; phylum Bacillota; class Clostridia; order Lachnospirales; family Lachnospiraceae; genus UBA3402. The sequence goes on along the minus strand of CANQBX010000001.1, from coordinate 29,017 downwards.
CAGTCCTCATATTCGCGATAGCCGCATACACCTCCGTCTATCATCTCTGTCCTGCAGAATTCTTGAATTGAAGTGACAGTCGCCGCCATCTTTCTAAGGAGCGGCACCCTTACTGATCCGGCAGGCACCTTCTTTTGGACCCGTTTCACCATGGCCTCGGCATCCAGAGGATCTGAATACAGGATCATGCGCATCCTGGACAATACAGATTCATTGAATCCCCGGCAGCCTTTGTAGCCCATATTTGTCGTCAACAAAATCACTGTTTCCGGGTTTCTCCTTACCACCTCCCCATTAGTCAGGGTAATGGCTGCACCATCGTCTAAAAGACCGTTCAACTTTACAAGCGTACCGGCCTTAGTGATAACGGAGGGTTCCTGGATCTCGATCACAGAAGGTCTCCGGCATCCGGTCACAATGCTGGATTCTACGAGTTGGAAATCCTTTTCCTTCTGTCCGTCTTCCATGCCTTTCCGGTATAGCGCTTCCTGAATCTTAAGAAAAGCGGTTTCTTCATCAAGGTCTTCCTCATAGGTACCTCCCGCCATTACAAGAGCGGATGCCGGATCCATGCATAAATCATGGAAAGACGGCCGCTCGGCAGTCGTCTGGGAGTTTTGCTTTCCTACATTGGGAATCATAGACGAAATGAGATCCACTTCATCCGTCCCTTCCCCGCATGTGAAAAAGTAATAGGGCAGTCCCAGAAGCTGCGCCACCATTTTGGCATTGGTCGTTTTTCCTGTTCCGGACTCGCCGGCACTCATGAATACCCGCATCGGCGTATTACAGACAGCATCCAGAATTTCCGTCACTTCTTCCGGCACGTCATATGTTTCCGGGAGCTGCGGCACAAGCGCTTTTTCCTCTTCCGTCAGCAGGAAATGTCTGTCATACTTTTCTTTCAAACTGCCTATGGTTTCGGAACTGCCGCACGACTGAACCGGAAGCACTTCAAATCTTCCGTTTGTTATTTTTGTCAGGGAATAACCGTTGGCTTCCGCCACGGCCGGCTGCAGCATCGGTACATTACCGGATGCGATTGCGTCATTGAGAAAAGGAATCCCCGCACTGCCAAGGTTTTCTGCACCTTCGATTCTCCGGTACAGATTATCACACAAACGGTAGCCCAGACTCATCATCCGGCTTATATCTGTGCCGTTCTTCCAGCATTCCTTGAAATCGTGAAAGTCTGACGCAAATTCCGCATCAAACAGTTTGCCTTCCTTTACCGTGCTGGCATAGGCCATAACAAGAAGAGCCTCCATCCCGGCACTTCCCTTATCCTGAATCGGCGGGTGCGGTAATTCCGATGAACCGCTTTTTACTACACATTTCCATATCCCGCCTGCCGGATCATACACAGATACCCGGTTTTTACGGACGCTGGCTTCTTCCCTGATATGCTCCAGACAATAACAGGTGATCTCGCCGTTCTTCATATGATAACCGGTTCCGCCTTCCTCATCCCCGTTGACCAGGCCGGCCAGCGCGATCAGCGCCCTGAGTGATGCCGAGTGCATCGTTGCAACCTTGCGTCCGGCATGATTATGTATGGACAGGCAGTCACTATCCTGCGTGTTTTTTTGGCCGATCCTCACACATTCCGATGCAAACGGATCCGGCAGGGGCCTGCCAAATGTCCAGCTTGCAAATAATCTTACTTTACCCATTTGTTCCTCCTGTGCATATTACGCAGCTTTTTTGCTCGCTTCCTGGTACCCATTCTTCGCAGCCGCCTGACGAATACGTCTGCCAAGCAGGGTATTTCTCCGCTCTTCTTTCCCATTTGCTATCGCCATATAGAGTGCCTGTTTCGTTCCGACCAGGTAGACCCGCTCCTTTGCCCTTGTTATGCCGGTATAGTATACATTCCGACGCAGCATCGGATAGAAACTTTTAAGAACCGGTATGATAACGACCGGATACTCGGCTCCCTGGCTCTTATGGATGCTCATGGCATAGGAATGGTCAAGAATCTCCAGTTCCTCCTCCTGATAATTCTTCTGGACATCACCGTAATCTACCGTGATCTCCTTCTGGCCGTCCCTGTTTACGCTGATATCCGTGAGTCTTCCGATATCACCGTTTGATACGGCTTCTGTGTTTTTCGTCTGCATGACTTTATCCCCGACTCGGAACAAGCGTGCGCCCGCTTTCCATTCTGCTTTACTAAATGACGGTGGATTCACCAATTCCCTCAGATTACGGTTCAGGGTATTAACACCGGCCTCCGTATTCACACGCAAAGGGGATAACACCTGCACTCTGTCCGGGTCATTCTGGTTTTTCGCAAGTTCTTCCCGGTAGATCTCCTGAATCTTCACCGATGCTTCCTCCGGACTGTCCGCATACACGAACCGAAAATCCTCGCCATATAAAAGATTCTTCTGGTTCTGGTTCATCCGGTTTGAGTTGATAATAATCCTGGAGTTTTGCGCCTGCCGGAAAAACACGTCCAGAACCGTAACCGGAATCACGCCGGATTCGATCATTTCCTTAAAGACATTGCCAGGCCCCACAGATGGAAGCTGATCCACATCGCCGACCAATACGACCCGCGCTCCGCTCTTGATTCTGGAAAACAGGATACTTGCAAGCCTCATGTCCGCCATTGTAAATTCATCCGCGATGATAAAGTCTTCCAAAAGCATATCTGCATCTGTATCGTAATCATCATCTTCCTTCAGGTACAATGCTTTATGGATCGTCATGGCCGGGTAACCTGTACTTTCCGCCAGGCGTTTCCGTGCTCTTCCGGTAGGTGCGCAGGCCAACACTTCCCCATTTCTTTCCAGACGCTCATAAATCCGCAGGATGATTCGAAGATTGGTCGTCTTTCCTTTACCGGGGCCGCCGGTAATGATGGAAAGCGGGGACTTAAACACCATCCGGACAGCCTCTTTCTGTTTCTCAGCCAGAATGATCCCAAATTCTGCCTGCGTTTCCTCCAATAACTGTTCTACGTCATAAACAGGGGCGGAAGCGGAAAGAATCCGGTTGATATGATACGCAGCGCTTATTTCCGCGTCCCGGTTCTCTTTCAGAAAAACGGCCCTTCCGTCTGCTCCAAGTTTTTTCTCCGTCAAGACCAGGGAGTTCCCCGCAGTCACTGCATCTGCGGTCTTAACCGTATCCGGCGCAAAGCCCTGGTTCAGAAGCCGGAGAGCCCTTTCTATCACCTCAGGACTTTCCAAAAACAGATGTCCTTCCTTCTCCGCTTCTTTCAGGACATACCGTATGGCCGCCTTGACACGTTCCGGGTCATCCGGTGCAAAGTCACGGCTGGCCCTGGCAATCGGATCAACCGTCAGGAATCCAAATCCTTTGACCTCGCAGAGCCGGTACGGCTGCTCCTTCACGATCCGGGCCGCCTTTACGCCAAAGTGTTCCTGGATCTTCTCTGCCTTTTTAGGCGTTACATGGTACGGCGCCAGGAATGCCAAAAGTTCCCGGATCCCGGCACTTCCCCGGTAGGTTTCCATGATCTCCTCCAGCCTTTTTTCTGTGATCCCTTTTACCTTCAGAAGTTCTTTTGGAGACTCATCAAAAACCCGGAATGTATCCGTACCAAACAAATCCACGATCTTTGCCGCGGTACTTGGCCCGATTCCCTTAATGATACCGGAAGACAGATAACCCAGAATCCCATCCCGCGTCTTAGGAAGGATGATCCGGAACCAGTCCACATAATACTGTTTCCCATACCGTTCCGATTCCTTCCAGCTTCCTTCCATTTCAAACTCCGCATTCCGCATCACAGGAAGTTCTGTCCCCACTGCTGTAAACGAAATATTGCGTCCCCGCAACTGCCGGACGGCAGAGTTCGGAATCTTATCCGTCTCTGCCGTCTCGTACACTGCGACTGTATAACCGTTGGACGCATTCTGATACAGTACTGATACAAACTGAACAATCATTCCGTCCTCCCGCTATACATTCCACATGATATGGAGATATTTTCCCTGTTGCTCGGCTGCCCATCCATCTATTCTCAGGAGCTGTTCCACATGCTGAACCAAGGCTCCCGGATAGTTAGGCAGACATCCGGCACGGCGGTAGCCTTTCTCTGTCCTCACATTGCAGATTCCATCCGTCCGGATCCAGCACTCAGAATATCCCCTCTGTTTCTGTTCCGATATAATCTTACGGATTCTCGCCTTCCCGCTGTCCAGATACCATGCGGTCACCATATCATCAGGCGGAACCTGTACTTCCTCTTCTGTTTCCACATCCGATTCATTCTCCCCGCCTTCGGGTACGCCTTCCGCTTTTTCTTTCTTCCGATCCAACCGGATCCTCCATCCCTCGCGGATGACAAAATGATAGAAAAGAAGCGGCACCGCCACTGACAGTACATTAACAAGTACGCCAAGCAGCAGCGGAAACGAAATATGGAGCAGGATCATGCCAAAAAAACAGATTCCCACGATCATGATCTTCTTTTTCATTTTCTTCTCTCTTTCTCAGGCGGCTGCCGGAATGAAATCTTCCCGGCAGCCTTTGCCTGTATAAAAAATCTAGTTGAACGGCAGCCCTTCATCCTCAATCCCTTCCGGGATATTCATAAATCCGTCGTTTTCGGTACGCGGTGCGCTGCCGGCCGGCCTTCTGCCGCCTGTTCCCCGCCCGGCGGCCCGACGAGCCGGTGCCGGAGCTGCCTCTCTGCTGCTTTCCGACTGCGCCGGACGGGTACTTCCTGCGGCAGGCGCCGACTGACTCTTTCGGTTTCCCGATGACGCCGGTTTTCCAGCCCCGTTTTCCTGCTGAACAGGCGTATCCTCATCGGTTCGGTCCCGCTTTGCATCCGCGAATTCAATTACGTTCGTGGTAAGCTCAACCTTATACACCTTGTCGCCGTTTTTATTCGTATAATTGTTGTTATGCATTTCCCCACTGACAAGAATCCTTAACCCGCTGGTCAGATACTTCTCAACGAACTCTGCCCGCTTGTCAAATGCCACGCAGTCGAAAAAATCGGCCTGCTGCTCATTGTCACCGCCCCGCCTGCGATCCACGGCAATGCTGAATCTCGCAATCGCCATTCCCGAATCGGTATACCGGATCTCGGGGTCTCTTGTCAGTCTTCCTAAAAATGTACACTGGTTCATTTTCTTCCTCCTCTACTAAAATATCTATATTTCAAACCCTCTGTTGGGTCTGTAACGCATTACTGCTCTCCATCACTCCATAGCCTGCCATAGCTAAACACAAATCTTTTTTGCAGCCTCCGGAAAAAAGCGGGCGAATAACTCCATATACCGATGATACCCCTCGTCGTTTAGCGGCGTTTCCATCGATACATACGACCATAACAGTATTTCTTCTTCAGGGACATGATAAAGCCCTTCCCGAAAGCCACTGTAGGTTTTCACCGGAACTGACGGCTTGGAAATTTCATTCAATTCAGCTTTTGTCCGTGCCTCCTCAATCATCCGGCCTTTCCGGTAAAGAATTGCCAGGCACAACCTGAAATCAAGATAATCGCCCATATATCCCCGGACTCTCTGGTAAACCGTCTGAAACGCTTCCATGGACGCCTTCTGTATTTCCAACCCTTTGGATTCATCGTTCCAAACTGCATGCATGGCATGTCGGCAGACAGCATCAACCATAAATTCTTCAATTAAAACCATACTCCATCTCCTTCCTCTTGCGGAGACATCCAGCCCAGTAATCATCAATCCCTTTGAAATGACCAGCCCATAAACCGTTTTCATCCAAATCCCAGACTTTTTTGACATAATGAAGTCCCAGGTTTTCACAGACTTCATACAGACGCATACAGCCCTCCTGTATCTGGTTCCGTTTTCTCTCTTTTTTCGGACAGACGGTTTCGTAAGGTACGGATTCTGTCTCCATACACCCTGCACATTCGGCGCTTCTGCAGATCCTGCAACAGGTGATATCCATCTGCTTGTCCATGTCATAATACTCCTGAACTTCCTTAAGCCCGTTCTTCTTCAAAACCGCCAGGGTCTTTTCAAGTTCCTTATACTGGTTCACGCCCGGTGTCCCGAGGAAGCTGTATCCGGACAAGGAATGGGCCACAACAGCCTTTAGTATCCCCTCTGTCACACGTACAACACGATCATATGGGTTGCCGAGAAAGGTCACCGGACTTTTGCTTCCTACTCCACGGTTTTTATTGCTGCTGCTGAGCCACAGATATTTACGGCCTTCGTACGGCTCATCCAGACGGATCTGGAATCCTTCTATATTTGCATCAATACCAAATGCCGGGCACAGGATTCCGCTATTTCTCCGGTAGAAGGCTACATCCCAGTTGCCTCTGTCATTCATGAAGAATCCAGGAACCCCGGTCACAGAATATCCTTCCTGCAGAAGATGTCTCACCAGATTCTCTGTTCCGGACATCGGGGTACTGCAAAACTGATATTTTATAATCTGATCATCCGTCAATCCCCTTACCATTAGCTGCATCCTGTGTTCATCAGAAAGGGAAAGCAGTTTAAGAAGCCTGCGGTACACCGCATCCCGCTTCTCTGCACTGGCAGGAATCTCCTCTCGCTCATCGTTCGATTTCCTTTTCCGTGTTTCTGTCCGGGACAGACCATAGAGTTCTTCACAAATCTGCCGGTATGCGGTCTTATAGCGGTCAGCACCGAAGATTCCTTTCATATCTGCGTAAAGCGTAAGCATATTTCCCTTCGCGCCGCAGCCGCTGGCAAAGCAATGATAGGTGTTCGCTGGCTTTCCATCCTTCATAATGCGGAAATTCATCTTTCCTCTGGTATCGCCACAGTATGGACAGACCACGCCAAAGGAATTTCCATCGGTTAAGCGGCGGATTCCCAGAAGATCCGCCACATCGGATATATCAAACTGGGGCTCATACGTTTCTATGATTCCGCCTCCTTTCGCTCCCGGCTATGCAGCCTTTCGCGCCTCCTGAAGCAGAAGTTTTGCACCCTGTTTCAGTTTCTCGTCACTTCCGCGGTAGTTATCTGCATACCATGCCAGCATCTCGATTCCTTCTTTCCCCAGGCTTGCCAGCTGTCCCAGGCTCTTACCTTTATGGATACCCACTTTGATCTTGATTCCGCAGGCTTCCTCCAGACTTATGCTCACGCCATTCTGATCAGAAGTATTCGTTCCCAGGGCCGGGATGCCTCCCGTCTGGTCTGATACAGGCCTAGCCGTTTCTTTCTGTACCGGCCGCGGATCAGCTGCTTCTTTCAGTATCATTTCCGGGGTCTCTTCTCCCGATATATCAGAAACTTTCTGTGCCCGTTCCCGTTTCCTGACACCCGAAGGAAGCTTCACCATATCTTCCTTTCCCGGCAGGATATAAGAACTGATTGGAGGTGAAGCCGCATCATCTGTTTCTTCAGCACCATCCCTGATACCCCCTTCATCATCAGCACCAGGCAACATGCTATCTGCCGATGCTTCCGGTAAGACTTCCGGTTCTTCCAGGCAGACAGAGAATTCCTCCGCAACAATATCTGCGAGGCATCCGGTCATATGTGCTTCACTTGCCGGCAGGTCAGTTCCCGCGCAGTTCGTAAACTCGCGATCTGATTCCACTTCTCCAGCATACAGATTCTCGGATTCCCGTTCGATTCTGGTAGGCTGCTCATCAAATACCGTCTGCTCTGCTACGATTTCAAACCCTTCGTCCAAAAGCTCAGATGACAATGCCTGTTCCGTTACCACGGGTTGTTTCGGCGTTGCAGAGGTTTGATACTGTGGTTCACCGGACCGCATATCCGGATCCTCACCGCCCTGATCCGCGCAGAACAAATCCTGAAGATAATACTTTAAGGCATATGTCCAGGCACAGCCTTTGGCCTTTTCCGGCATTTCATGGGTTCCGATCAGATGAAGCTTAACCTCCTCTGTCTCTGCCGGCGCTTCTGCGTTTATCCACCGAATTGTCAGGTCGGCTTCATAGAGCCATTGGAAGTTCTTCTCGATATAGGTAAGATAGCAGGGATTCCCGCCGCTGTCCCTTCTGGAAGCCTCTTCCGAAATAATCACCCAGTCCACCATATGGTTCTTCATGGCCGGTGCCAGATACCGGAAGATATCATCGATCTTTGTAAAATCATAATTAACCTGGTCGCTGTACGCTTTTTTCACCAGCGCCGGGATCTCGCTTCGCACCAGTACCATCTTTTCGTGCAGCGACAATATTTTTTTCTCCATTCTATTTTCTTCCTCCTACATGTGATTGGTAAGCTGCAGCAACAGCTTCCACTTTCAAGCGGATACCATCCGCGGTTTTTTTGAAAGATTCCAGATCTGGCCGGACAAACAGGGACTCGCGAAGTTGCTTCTGTACACCGGATGATGCCAGCAGGTTTTCCAGTTCGCATTCCAGCTGTGCCACTTCAGATGACAGGTACATACCAGAAACACCGACAAAGATTACATCCCGCAGATATAAAACCGCTGCCTCACAAATCTCTCTGAGCAGTGCAGAAGCTGGATCTGCAGCACCCGGACCTTGTTTTTCAGGCCTGCAACTGTTTCTCAGTCTCCGCAGCATAACCCTTAAGTTTAGCTCCAGAAAATGTCTCTCATCCGGATTCATACGGTTCACCATCGATATATGGCAGACCAATGCTGCTTATCTTCAGCGGATATATTGACCAGCCGCCAGTTCTCCTTCCTTACCGCTGCCATATTATCATTCCTTTCATCCTGCCTTTTTTTCCTTTATATAAAAACTGCGGGTCGTCTTTGTCTCCGCAAACTTCCCACAGATTTCAGGGTACTCCAGTTTCAGGGCTTCCATGTTCTTTTTATTGATTGAGGTTGTGACACGCTTGCTGTATCCAGCTTCAAACCGATCGCTCCCAATCGTAATGATTCCCTTCTCAGCCCCATTCATCGCTTCCTGTACCGGCGCATAAGCCAACTTCATCTGTTCCTCAACCTTTCTGGCCTGCTCCTCCAGCCTGCTTTTCCGTTCTTTCATCTGCAGGTATGACAGTACATTCCCGGACAGATCTCCCGAAAGTGTCACCTGCTTACCTTCCTGCACCGGCATATGCCTTCGGATACTCTCAATCACCAGGTCTGCACGTTCGGAATAGGCAGGTTCAATGCCGCTTTGTACATAGTTTTTCCAGTAATAGGCCTCCTGCCGGATCAGTTCCTCCTCCAACTTCAAATCCCGTTTCATCATACGCATGAGAAAGGTGTCCTCATTATTACCGTACAGACATAGAAAGATTACCCCGCTGACATTTAAGACAGCCATGTAATGGCGTCCCTGCAGTTCATAATGATACGGAATCGCATTATCTTCCCATTCTCCTGTTCCATAAGAGAAGGAGGTCTTGCACTCAATGATATAGATCTGACCATTGATATTGACGAAATAATCCACATTCGCCAGCATGAACGGAAAAAGCGGGTGGCGGAACATCTTCCTGATTGCATAGGGTTCATACCCGGTACGCTTCATAAAGATCTGCACTACCAGTTCCTCCAGACGCTTCCCAATCTCTTTGGCTACCCAATTATCCTCATCGGCCAGACTATCCGCCATACGGGTCTTTTCCCAATACAGATCACGGGCCGTTTTCCAGGGAGAAACTCCGCACACAGCCGCTGCGTCGCTCCCGCCGATTCCCTCGCGGCGGTACGCCTTCCACTGTTCCTCACTCAGTTTTCGGATATCCGGTACAACGATTTCCGGGCTGTAATTCAGATTTAACGCCATCTTCCTCCTTTCCGGGCAGGCGGGTGCATCCCCGCCATGCCCTGTCCATCAAAAATTGACCACTCCCGGCACATCGAAATCACTGAACCGATATTTCAGGCACTTGGACACCTGCTCTTCCAGGTTAATCAACACCCTCCGGGTCGCGCCGCTGCTCTCAGCCAGAAAAACAGCCTCACAGATTCCGCAATACAGATCATACCCATTGCACTGTCCCGAACCATGTACCGCCTTAAACCGTTCCACCGTCTGAACCCTCAGGTTCAGTCCGATATCGGCCTTCTTCATCACTCCGGACATGACATTAAGCGGATAATCTATCTGTATGTCAAACAGCCGACCGAGTCCTTCCACCTCTTCCTGGTATCTTGCGTAGACCAGTGACATGTTATGGGAAAAGAGTTCTATCGAGGCGTTATCCTTATGGGGAAGTTTGAGTTCACCCAGAATGATTGGCAGTTTATGCTCTCCCACAAGCAGCATGGTGGTAATGTTGGCGCCGCTGAATCCCACATCGGATGTATGTACACGGATCAGCGCAGTCAGTTCCCGGTCAGCCATCTGTCCATACCGCAAAAGCAGTTCCCGGTATGTATCCACCAGCCTGTCATCCCGTACTTCCCAGGCCCCTTCGGTAAGCCAGTGATCCCAGTATCCTCCGGCAAAAACAACTTCACTGAAATTCTCCTTCAGGTACAGAGCCGCTGCCTCATACACTTCCGGCATGGGAAGGATCACATAATCACTCTTATCCCCGCCATGTACGGCACGGATCTTTCCCTCATGCATCCGCAGCAGCGCCTGCCCTTTTGTCACTTCCAGACAGTCATTCAGAATCCTTGCAAGTTTCCCTTTCTCCAGATCAGAAAGCGCATATCCGGATATTCTGGCCCTGTTTTCCAGCGTTTTGACTGCCGTACCGCCAACCGGATAATATACGTTGCCTACGGACAGAAGAAGTCCGCTGTTTTGAATCGTGTCCGCTATAATATCCTGCGCCTCGGCTCCAAATTCTTCGGCAAGGCATATCCCGGCATCAGGTACGTCTGCCAGCGCCTGAACCCGGATGTCACTCGTCGGGCAGACATCCCAAAAAGCGCGCTGTTCTATCTGGTCAAGATATTCCATAAACTGCCGCCAGTTCCCTGTCATATATGAGTGATTGTCCGCGTAATTCATTCTGCGCCTCCTTTACACCTCATACACGACCGCTGTAATGTGACCGCCAGAAACTACGAACTCGAAGCCCTGACCAAACCAGTCGAGAACTTCTTCAAGAAGTATGCTGTCTCTTCCGGGGTTTTCCCATTTTTCTTCGATCTTCATTTGTTTTTCCATCCTTTCCTTAGATTTATCTATGAAATCAGGCCTTCTGCCTGGTTTTTTCCGCAAGCGGCAATGGTGATCTTCTGCGTCTTACGGTCATAACGGTAAATACTGTCGGACAGGAACTCATTTTCACGTAACAGTTCCACACTGAGTACGTCATGATGTACATCCTGTGCCTCCCATTCAGATAGATGGCCATCCTTATCCGGCATTAAGATTGTTTCATGGACACTTGATGGAATAATTAATAAATCCGCCTGCCATGCGTCCGCCACCCGTTTTAGGACATCTTCATAAAAAATGCATCCTGCGCCATTCATCAACTTTTGATTTGTCAGCACTACTTGCACTACCGGCGACTCTTCACTTCCCTGAAGCTCCTCTTCAAGGGAGGTTCCTTTCCGCTCCCCATCCAGAACCATATCCTCATATATCAGCATCTGGGCCGGGAGAATCCGCGGCGTATTTATCATTGCCGCAGCACCAATATCCTCCTTCGTCACATTCCATAGCTTAAGTTCATCCTCCGTGATCAATCTGACATACATATGATCGCCATCCTCAATTGCAAGTTCATATACGATTGATACATCCAGCCACGGATCGTTTATACACAAGCGGCTGTCTGCATAACTCCGGCTCACCATACGGAAAATGATATGATCCTTCATTAAGGTATAATCATCCTGAAATTTCATGAAGTCCATGATCACCCGTTCCTTTCTCTCAAACTGTTCCAGAAGATAACCCGCAGCCAATTCAGCATCCACAAGATACAACGGATTTTCGTGAATCCCTTCTTCCAGGCTGACGCTTATGGCCTGATCATCACCTTTCCTCTTTACCGCGGCTTCATAATCGCCAAGATACGCAACCTCGTACATTTCTCCCAACTGCACCTGCAGGGCGGAAACAACCCGTTTCATCCATTCATCCACTTTTTCTCTCCTTTCTGCGCAAAAAAATAAGACACCAGAAAACATAAAATTTCTGGTGTCTTACTTGCGCCGGCCGATACCTGATCCGGCCATGGTTAATAGGCTGAAACCTAAAAGTTTACTTCCGGCTCAAACCGGAACAATGCTTTCATGTGGCCCATCATTGGGACACAAAAATCAATTTCAGTTTGATTATAACACTATATATTGTTGTTGTCAATTATATTTTGTCAATATATAGTATTTCTATATTCTCCGCACTCCCTATTCATACATCCCATGTCTGGTGGAATAAAATCGCTGTATGCTACCGATTTTTCCCAGAATAAGAACATACTTTCAGGCAGTTCCAGAAACGATTTGTCAAGGTCTTTTTATTCATGTCGATAAATTCATAAAACGGCGGCTCTTTTTCTCTCCCGACCAGTTTACTTTTGTCACTGAATGGGATATACTATAAGTGGCATCAAGTTTTCTTTAGATTTCAAGAATAGAAAGGGTGACTTTTATGAATTTGGCAAAACTCTCTGCAAACGGTCAAATCACTGTGCCGGTAGAAATTCGGCGGCTGCTCGGGTTAAAATCCGGGGATAAAATTCTGTTCTTCCAAAAGCAGGACGGGGAGATCGTTGTAAGCAACGCTTCTTCAAAAGCAATCCGCAAAGCGCAGGCTACCTTTGCCGGTGCTGCCGAAACAATAGGCGTTACAAGCGAGGACGATATTCAGGCACTTGTGGACGAAGTACGCTACGGAAAGGAAAGATAATATGCGGATATTAGTTGACACAAATATCCTGTTCTCCGCATTGGTTTTTCCTCGTTCCAAACCGGCGCAGGCGCTATTGTATATTGCGGATAATCACGAAATTGTTTTATGTGACCGTAACATCATGGAACTGCGGGATATTTTGCAGCGCAAAGCACCTAAGTTCCTGCCGGACGCGGAAGTGCTGCTTGCCGAAATGTCCTATGAATTGATTCCGGCAGTAGATCATGCGGAAAAGTTAATACGCGACGCAAAAGACCAGCCGATTTTAAACGCGGCGATTGTGTCCGATGTGGATATTATTCTGACGGGGGATAAAGACTTTTTAAGTCTGGAAATGGAACACCCAAAATGTATGACAGTCGCACAATTTTTTGAAAGTGAGGGCGTGGAAGAATAATCTCGAGCTTTTGCATGCGAAATATATCTGTTTTTCAACATTCTACCATTGACTTTTCTATCCTGCCACATATAATAGTAATAACAGTACCCGACACGCCTCTCAACGATGCGTACCACGTCGGGTCACTTAATTTCCGGAAGAAATATGGGGCTCGAAAAACAGCAAGCAGGCTGCAATCACAATTGACGAGCAGATTGAAAACCTAAATAGCATGGAATTGGCAATTGACGACGAAGAATATACCCATCGCTTTCTCCCCGATAAAACTGTCCCCATCTAAGACTGGTTGTTTACGCATAGGCTGGAAATTCCTCTACAGAATAAATCCCATCGTCTGCTGCTCATATTCCTGCGCCTTCACTAAAGGCAAAGGCGTTTTCGAAAGTGTCTGTTTCATAAAATCGGTGTCAAATATCCAATCACGAATCTCGCTCTCTTCCAAAACTAAGGGCATACGTGGATGAACCGGAGCCACGGATTGATTGGCCTCTGTCGTCAGGATTACATATCGGTACTGGTCGCCAAAGATGCTATAGAAACCGGCCATGTACAGCACCGGCATGTTTCCGCTTGTGAAAACAACCATCTCATGCGCCCGGTTCCACTCATAAAACCCTCCGGCCGGTACGATACACCGCCGCCTAAGCAGGCTGTCGCGAAACATTCCGCTCTCCAGAGCCGTTTCTGACCGAGCATTAATAATAAGTCCATTTCCTGTGTACTTCGGGAATCCCCATATCATTGGTTCAGGTCTCAAATCCCTGCACCGTTCAGCTAGCACCAGACCCTTCTGGGATGGAAAAATATCCTGCCGGCCCACCCTTTCGGTGGTATCAATATTCTTTATTACACGCTCCAGTTCCCGCACCATTTCATCCGATACATAATAACGCCCGCACATATAACCCCGCCTCTCTCAGACCAGCATAACCCACTGGCTGGCCTCCATGTAAAAAACCAACTTAAAATTTCTCAGCAGCCCACCAATTACTGCCTCACAGCTATATTCTTTACTTGGGATGCCAGAATAATACTTTTCTTCAGAATAGTTAACCTTTATTTCATTTACAGCCTGAATTGTCCCGTCGTCGCCCATAAACTTGAATTTCAATGGCTTCGGAGTGCCGTCTGCGGTAAACCACGTCAGGCAGGCAATACGATACTGTTTTCCACGTATTTCCCCGCTGTCCTTTTCCGGCGGCAGCTGCGCAGCATCTGCAAACCCCATTCCTGCACCCTCTCCCTCACAGAATTATCTCCTTTGCATAATCAACGCTTCTTTTTTCCCGGCTGATTCCACCGCCCATATGATCCATTCCTTTCGTTTCCGGCCAGGATCCGCTCTCCAGGAAACAGGCCCGCTTAATACAGTCAATGCCATACATATCACGCTCCCTCTTAGGATTTCATAATAACACGAACACACGTTCGAGTCAATATGCTATTTCTGGTATTTTGCATTTTCCTACTCAGGTGCATCCTCAAGCCTTCTCAATCGCCCGGCAGTAAAAGCTTCATCCTGCTGCTTCTTCCACCACCTGCACGATCTCCTCCCATATATAAAGCCGATACCGTTTTCCTTTTATTGCTTCCCTGACCGGCAGACAGAAACATTTCCGTTCCCCATTATCTCCTTCCAGTTCAATTTCCTGACTGCGTTTTCTGCCGATCCCGCTATTATATACTTCCACTACAATACCTTCGATAACCTGATACTGCCTGAGAAGCACCGTTTTCAGAAGCAGAAGCCAATAAACCAGTAATCCGGCAGCACAGATGATTGTTACTTTAAGAAAGCCTTCCCCACTCTGCCGGAACTCCATGAATAACCCCACAGCCAATATTCCGATGATCAATACCAGATTTGCCAGCAGCTTTCTTCTCAGAACCATCGGTACCTCTTTCCATCTATTTTTCTTTCTCATAAACACCTGCGCTTTCCGGGAGCAGTTCGTATATACGGCCATAGATTTCATCCATCTGTTCCGTTTTATAACCAAACGGTGCAATATAAACCACTCTCCGCTCGTTACCGTTTCCGTCATCCACCCTGCTTTTTCCTCCCTCACCAAACCGAAGATAGAATCCGCCTTCTTTCCCGTCGTCTATCAGTTCCTTTACTTCACATAAATAGATTCTGCCCTTCTGGTATATCCCGTTCCTATATGGCTGTATAAAAGAAAAGCAGGCGTTTTCAATTTCCAGAAAGCACCCGCTTGTCGGCATAACCAGCCGTTTCAGCCTACAGTAGGCACACGTATTCCAAAAAATCCCAACCGCTCCTGCCAGAATCAATCCCGCACTGATTAAGAAAGAAAAGTTTTGTGCCAGAAGCACCACCCCAAGAAACAGGATACTACCGGACACCGGGATCAGGATCCGCGCCCTGTCCTTTCGGTCCATCCTTTTATACATGGCCTCCTCAGCCAGTTCAATCCGCATCCTGCCATCCCCCTATGCCGCTTTTTTTTCATTGGCTCTGTCACAATCCTTTAATACCTTCTCGCACTCCAGGATTGTCTGTTCACACAAATAGTCAGAGAATCTCCCGATATGCGTCTCCTTCCTTGGAACATTCAGCCGGAGTGACAGCAGGGCATATATATCATCTTTACTCATGTACCCCTTCTCAATAATATGGTTAATTGCGCGGTGAGCGCGTATCCGTTTATTCCGCAGTTCCGGATTAGCCAGGCTACCCATCGGTTTTGTTGTGCCTTCATGCACACCATCATAGGCATTACATCCCGGATATCCTGCACAGACGTAGAGCTGATCTGATATATTGATTGTATTCGCTCCGTATACATACTCAGCCGGCCGCAGAACAGACCGTCTTCCGCAATAGGGACAATACGGTGCCGCGTTGATTTCCTGTTTTCTTTTGGCTGTGTGGCGCATTTTCCTGTAACCTTTCTGTAACCTCAATTTTTACCCCCTCCTATCAGAGTTATAATACTATTGTAGAAAAACGGCCTTGTCCGGCGCAATGGCATTTGAAAAAAACATGATAACCTATTTCCCCTTTGGGGAGAAACAAGAAATAGCGCCTGCTTCTCCCCTCTCATTTCACCCAATACGGAATCCGCCCGCGCAGGAATCTTACTCATCGCAGCTATGGATTTCCTACGTAACCACATCCGTTTCGAGGAACTGCGGCGTCTCTGCGGAAAGAGCCGTCAGGTGTTTGCATTGTCCTGAATCTTCCGTTTCTTCCTGCGCCCGGCATATACCATACCACCTGCCCCTGCGCCTGTAAGCCCCGCCACAGCGACAGCAGCCAGAAGCGCGCCATTCCTCTTTCTGGGTTCATAAACACCAATGGCCTTCATACGATACTTCCCGGCATCTGCCTGTCCGGTAGTCTGACCGGTCTGGGGCTGTTCAGTTTCATAAACTGCGATATAACGCGCACCTGCCTCTTCCGGAAACACGGCTGTTCCTGTATACCGCACTGTGCAGTCCTGCACCAGTTTCTTCCCGGTCACCGCGGCATCACGGCAGAGGATTCCCCCTTCATCCTCGTAGGCATCCCCCGCCCACTGTGCGTCCTCAATCTGATAGGATGTACTGTTCGCATCAATCAGGGAAAGCAGGGCATCCTCATAACCAGTAAAATCCGGAATATCGTCTTCCAGAAGAAATACATCATCACCCAGCCAGTAGCCATCAAGCCCGTACTCATGGAAAGTTGCCGTAAAGGAAAAGCCTTCTGTCCACTCAGATTCACCCGTCTTTATCTCCGCTGCCTTTGCCTTTATTTCCAGGCTCTGTCCGGTACTTTCGTCCGTCACGGTCACCATGATCTCCGACGGAATCCTGTCTTTCACCTCCACTGACTCATAAATAATATCCTCCTGAACCTGCGTTTCATGGGCCGGAATCAGCGCATCCTCCAGCCGTAGATCCGAAAGCATATATGTCTTACCGTCTTTCACTACCGAATCAGCCGGTTTGTGCTTCTCAGACTCCGCTTTCAGGAATGGATTAGTTGCAGTCTCAAGCGTTTCGGCTTCAGACACTGCCGCTTCCGGTTCCTCAGTTACGACCTCCGTGCGGATCTCGGACAGGCGGTATTTCCGCCCGTCCCGTTCGATCTCCTTTTCAAACAGCTTCTGCGCTTCGTCGGAATCTGGATTATCTGTGGTATAGAAATGCTCCTCGTAAATCCTATCAAGTACCTCTTGTTCTGGAACAGTCCCGCCGCCAGCGGCATAAACATCGAAGAATGACAGTCTGTAGACACTTCCGGCCGCCAAGATCACTGCCAGCAGCATCGCTCCTGTACGATATGCGGACGGTTTTCTTCTTCGTGGCCCTCTTTTCGAGGGTCTCGGAGGCTTTCCATCATCCCGGTACTCCTTCCACATGAAATACCCGATCACAAGCATTCCGAATATGGATATAAGCCACGCCAGAAGAATCAGGCCGATGTGGTGGCTGTCTCCTGTTTCAGGTATCTGAAGCAGTTCCTTAATCGTCATGTCGCCTTCTCCGTTTCGATCCGTTTCATACTCTGCAGTAATTCTTCCGTAATGCTTCCGGTCTTTGATAACACAATCACCCACGATGGTTCCGTCATCGAACACGGTAAAGCTGAACACGGTTTCATTCAGCTCGTAGCCTTCTGGAGCAACTTTCTCATAAAAATGGTATTGACCGGGCTCTGGCACATCAAAATAGATTTTTCCGTTTTCATCGCTGGTTCCCTTATAAACGACGTTCCCATCTTTGTCCGTAATCTCGATCTCCGCGCCGGGAAGCTCTTCTGCTGTCGTCACATCCTCTTTGGATATGGTAACCGTGACCTTTTCGTAATCCGGAATCGTAGTTTCTCCCTCAATGTTACCGCCCGCTGTAACGGTAAACTGGTACGTATTCCCATTCAGGTAATACCCGGAAGGTGCTTCTGTCTCACGGAAGGTATAGGTGCCATCCCCTGGTTTTGAAAAACGTACTACCCCGGAAGCGTCGGTTACTCCGTCAAAATACAGCCTCCCATCCGGCGCATAAACCGTGATCCTGGCCCCTGGCAGCCGTTTCCCGGTATGACCGTCCGTCTTATAGAGTTCCATATATTCTTTCTCTGGCCCGGGGCTGCCGCTCCCGGAATGCTGGATCCGGTAGTTTTTGATATTAAACACCTGAACCCCCTCTGTAGCTCTGATATCAATCACCTGCGCTTCCATCTTCTGATACCCAGCCGGCGCCTTCACTTCACGTACCGTGTATTTGCCGGCCTCCAGGCCCTCAAAGGCTTCCGCCTCATTCTCCTTTGATATCCATTCCCGGATCACAGCCCCATCCCTGTTTCGGATCAGCTGCAATGTCGCGCCGCCCAAAAGCTTTCCCGTGCTGCCGTTCGTCTTTTCCAGTTCCACACGGATCGGCATGTTTTTGACAGAATACTGCTGCAGAGCCTGGTCTGGCAAAATCTCAATAGTCATATCGTCCATAGGCACGAAGCCCTCCGGTACTTCTGTTTCGCGGATCACATACGTTCCGGCCGGTATCCCTTTCATTACATACGGTTCATTTCCGGAAACCCACTCTGCAACAACCTGTTCTCTTTCCGTACCGGCGTTCCTGATCAGCTGGAGCCTTGCGCCTGACAAAATCTCCCCATTCAGGCCATTCACCTTTGCAAGTTCCACCGTGATCTTCTCATTCTCCAGCGAAAATACCTGTTTTGCTGAATCCGCTGCCACTGTAATGGACTGTTTCCTTCCTGTTGCGTAGCCTTCCGGTGCAGACGTCTCTTCCAGGGTGTAGGTGCCTGGAACCAGTCCCTTGAATACTTCCGGTACAGAACCGCTCACCCATTCACGGATTATCTTCTGGTCGGAATCCCTTGTAAGTCTCAGCTTCGCTCCCGGAAGCAGAGCCCCGCTGTCCTTATCCGTCTTCTGGATATCGACTTCGATCTTCTGGTTCGTTATGGTAAAGACCTGCCGGCCTTCCGTACCAGTTACAACGATGGAAAGCGGTTCCTTCATAAGCAGGTAACCTTCCGGCACAGTTTTCTCCCGCAGGGTATAGGTTCCAGGTTTCATTCCCTTCAGTACCTCCGGCTGTCCGGATGTCGTCCACTCAGCCACAACGGAACCCGCTTCGTCCACAAGCTGCAGGACAGCACCGGAAACAAATTCTCTGGTCTCCGCATCCCGCTTTTCCACTACCACTTCAATCTTCTGATTCTCCAGCACGAAGGTCTGCAGCTTATAGTCCTTGGTGACTGTCACCCGGAACGGTTCCTTCAGCAGCAGATACCCATCCGGCGCATCCAGCTCCTTTATCAGGTAGTTTCCTGCCTTCAGACCGGTAAACTGAATCGTGCCGCTCTCATCGGTCACCCATTCCTCCACGACCTCGCCGGTGTCTTCCCGGATCAGCTGCAGTTTCACGCCTGCGACCGGTTCCTTCGTCTCCCGGTCAATCTTCTTAAACTCGGTTTTCGTGTCATCATCAAACATCTCCACAAGCGGGATATCTTCGATCGTCATGTTTTCCTTTACCGTAAAATAAACCTTCTCCGCTTCCAGGAATCCCTCCGGCGCCCGCGTCTCGATCAGGACGTAATCCCCCGGCATAAGTCCCTCGATCTCATGCGGCGTATCCGTGGATACCCAGGCTTCGATCACATCTCCCTCCTTCCGGATTATTTCACCATTGCCACCTTCCACTGACGTAACAGGACGTATCTCCAGACTCGCACCAGGAAGTTCTTCCTTCGTGGTCAGCGCCTTTTTCGAGACGATCACTTTGCTGGGACTGTCCTTCACTTCATGGAGATAGGTCAGGACATGGTACCGGTCTGTATTGACATTGAACTGGAATTCGTGGATTGTATCATCCAGCAGATACCCGTCCGGAGCCGAAATCTCCTGCACACTGAAATGGTATAGGCTTACAGATCCGTCTGCCGCTATGGAACCGATCGGGACCTCCCGGCTGAAGGCCTGACCGTCTTCGCCCGTAATCAGGATCGTTGCAGAATTGGTATCCAAGTTGGTAAACCGGAATCTGGCGCCCGCCAGGGGCCTGTCCGGAATCTTCGCATCCGATTTCCGGATCTGCAGCTGACCCAGAATCAGTTCGTCCACCAGTTCCAGCTTCTGGACAGTCTCTGTATCCACGATCTCAAACGGAAGCTCTGCTGCCCTTGTGTATCCGAACGGTGTCTCCTCTTCTACAAAATAGTAGGAGCCGGCTTTCGCGTCCTTCAGTTCGTGCAGCCGCAGGTCACCAGCCGCATACCCAGCCGGAATCCGGCCGGCTTTCTCATCTTCCTCCGAATATGCACCGTCAGAACCGGAGATCCACCGGTCGACCAAGTAAGACTGGTCATATTCCACGGCGGGAATCAGCCTCCCGTCACTGTCGCGCAGGAGATTCCCGTCAAGGTCCGTTACATAAAGAAGGTTCCCATCCTTATCCTTCATCTGACTCTTTGCAAGGCTCCCGTCTTCCTTTGCCCGGTATACAGCCAGAGTCGCACCTGCTATCTCTTTTCCTCCAGCGGCATTTACCTTTGTGAGATATACCAGGATTGGTTCATCGATCATGGAAAACTGCTGAACCCCATCCCGGGAGCCAATGTCCAGTACAGAAACGTACAGCGGCGCAGCCACCAGATACCCGACAGGTGCTTTTTCTTCTACCAGCACATATTTTCCGACCGGCAGATACTCAAACCGCATGGCGCCTGTCTCCGTTATGTAGCAGACAGCCTGCTGCGTCTGCGGGACTTTCTTCACATCATAGTCGTATGCCGTGTAGCTGTGCCCTCCTGTAATCTCCACCTGATGGGCCGTTGCCCTTACATCGCTTCCGTCATCTGTCTGCCACTCGTAGATCTTCCGGCTGGTGTCGTAGAGAATATTGCCGTCAGAATCATACTGAGGCTCCCCGGCATCATTCAGGACAGCCGCGTAAAGGGCAAGGATAGCCCTGTGGTCATTATCCATAGGCTTTCCGGTCCTGGCATCGACCTTCAAAAATTCCACCGCCGTATGGTCATCCTCCATCACCGCAGCCTGTACCTCCCCGGTCTCCTCTATGACCACCTCCACGCTTGCGGATGTCACATAACCGCCAGCGGTCGGTACCCTGGTCTCCTCCAGGATGTAGTCTCCCGGCATGATATGGTCGATCCAGTGAGGCTTAGCGCCTTCCGATATCCAGGTTTCCGCCACAACCGGCTCTCCTGCGCTGTCCTTCAGGATCTCAAGATGCCAGCCGCGGTCGGAATCGTCATATTCCCGATACGCCTCATACAAGGTAAGCGCCGCTCCGGCAATCTCTTCCCGGGTGGTCATATCCAGCTTGGATATCTCTATCTTGGTATAGTCATCCTCCATAAAGAAGGACTGGACATCTGCCGCATCCTTTACGATCAGTCCTACTGCCAGGGACTGAACGTAGCCGTCTGCAAGCGGGGCTGCCGTTTCTTCCAGGATATAGGCGCCCTGCGCCACTCTGGCAATCGGATAACCTTCTGTACGGTCAGAGGTAACCCATTCATTTTCAATCCAGGTTACTCCGCCGTCCTTATAGTAGACAGGCAAGCCGTTCTCATCGGTTTCCGCCATAAGGTCCGAATTGATCGTTTTGCGCCCCTCTTCATCCGTATAGACCTCCACTGACTGGGATATGATCTTCTCACCGTTATCATCCAGCGGCCATACGATAATGGCTCCCTTCTCATCCGTCACATAGGCCATGCCGGTTTCCGAATCCAGCATGCATATCCGGTTCCCCCAATCGTCCAGGCCATACAGGATCCCTGTTTCTTCATCCAGTTCGGTCGGATCGTACTCCAGATCATAATACCAGAGATCCGCGGCCGGCTCTGCTTCCTCCGTGATATCCCATAAATCCCTGCCGGCAGAGTCCTTCCCGATCTTTCGGATATCAGCGTCTGTCCCGGTCTTCTCCGCCCGGATGCCAACCACCGAGTCAAACAGGTTCTGCATAACGGTCACGCCCTCATATTCATGTTCCCCGGTCTTTTTCACCTCAAGCCCTTCATACAAGGTAAGCGTCGCATTGCCGACATAATTGCGGTATCGGAATCCCCTGCCGGTAAAACGACCGTCCTCGTCATAAATCAGGCGCACATTCCCCATGGCAAGAAGCTCCGCTTCAGTTCCGCTGATCTCCTCCTTCGACCAGTCAGGCACATTTCTGGTCACAAAACCGAAACCGGCAAATTCACCGTTGGGCAGATATTGAAGTTCCACGTCGCCCCTGGCCTTAAGCTGCGCCTCATCGCCGTCCACCCGGTAGGTGATCGTCTGTGCGCCGTCCTCAACCTTATGGATTTCAATCCGCGTAGGAGCATCCTTGACCGTAATCTGATGCATATCTTCCGTCACAGTCTTCCCATCCGCACCGACCGGGCGTACATACTGATATCTCACCGCCTCCTTTTTCTTCTGCGGATCGCCGTCCTCGTAGTATTCCACCTTGTCGCTGTATACGATAAACGCAATGGGCTTTGACCGGACATAACCTTCCGGCGCCTCTATCTCCACCAGGACATAGGCCCCTGCGCCAAGCGGCTGGTACAGTTCAATATAGCCTACCGTCTGCTTTTCCGTCGTCAGCTTTCCATCCGGCCCCATGACCTCGCCGTCACGCACCGTGGAATAGGCCTTAAAGATCCCGACCTCAGCGCCGGACGCGTCCTGCATGAATACCTGCTCGTTTTCGTCATAGAGCGGAACCCCATCCGCACCGAACAGCACATCACCGGTTCCGGTAACCCCAGACGCGCCGCTTCCGGAAATGTCCCTCTTCGCGGCATAAATCTTAAACAGCGCGCCGTCATGAAGAATGTTTTCCCCGGTTTCCGCATCCAGCTTCTCGATCCGCAGCCTTGTACTGTAGAATTCGTTTTCAAAATCCTTATTGGAAAAGGCCACGAAATTAAAGCTCCCGTCATCTTCCAGTCCGGAATCCCGGTTTCCGATATCCCCCTCGTCGTTGATGACCTCGCCGTATCTGGGATCAAGGACACTCCATGGAATTAGGGCTTTCGCAAACTGCCGGTCCACAGCCGTGGAAACTCCGGTCATCGTCGCCACACCGTCCAGCGTCAATCCGTAATCGGAAATATCCCCGTTCCGGTCATAGTAGGTTTCATAATAAACGCCGTCTGCAGTTCCCGCATCCTCACTGATTGAGCCGTAATGGTAATACCCGGCGACCGTCTCATTTCCGCAGTCCTTTGCGCTGTCCGGTTCCAGCCCGTACTTGAACACCTCGAAATCACCGTCATTGTTATGGGCGTATATCACATGTGTCTCCTCATTGAAACGGATCCGATATCTCTCGGTCAGTTTCTCCGGCGTCATCTGGGAATCATACAGATACTCAGGGGATGGGATATTGTCATGAACCGTGCCGTCCGCGTCCACCTGCGGGATAAACGGGATCTCCACCTCCTGCGGCGCATCGATCGCGTAATGCTTCTGGGGGATCTGCGTCGGCTGCTGCTCCACCAGCACATAGACGCCATAAGGGAGCATACGGCTCTGGCCCCAGTAATCATCTTTACCTCCGCCCCGGCTTGCATGCACCGTTTTCGGATCCCCGTCCTCGTCATACTTGTCCACATCCCAATCAAGGGCCAGGGACTGGGCATATTCCGGATAATCCGTAAAGAAACCCTCGTAGTCATAGGTACCGTCCGGATTCCTCTTAAGTTTCCCGGTGGATTCCAGATCAGAACGCAGGTAAAGCTTAAAGAAAAATCCCGGCAGGGTCTTTGCCTCCTGCTTCCCGTTATAACCGCCGAACAGGACTGTGAACGGATCCCTGTGGATCTCATAATTGTTATATTCATAGGAATCCAGCGCGATGTCCTTCGTCACCTTGATCGCCTGCTTGATCACGCGTTCCTGCACAATGATAGGCGTTATCCGGGTACCGTCATCCTCATAAATGTCATACTGCCCGGGATAAAGAAGGACGGCCTGTTTCACATAACTGCCTTCATCCAGCGCCTGCTTTTCCGTCGTCACGCTGACAGCTGCCTCTGCAAAACGAGTGATCTCTCCCTCCACCGCTACGCGGAATCTTCTGGTATGGTTCCCCTCGTCGCCGAATTCTTCACCGTCCGTGGAAATGTGCACAGTCAGACGGCCTTTTGCAGCATCATAAGTAGCTCCCAGCGGCTTCAGGCTTTCTTCATAGGTCGTGATCTCCTGCGAGCCATACTCCGGTACTGTCTCCATAACCGGTATCTTCTGCCCCTGGCTGTCCAAAAGGAACTCCCCCGGGGCATACGTTTCATAAACCGGGTTATAGACTGGCTTCAGAACAATCTCACCTTTCTTAAGGGCATCCGAATCAACGGTCCTGTTCTCTATAGTGAACCGCATGCCTTCCTGTTCATATTCCCCGGCTTCATAGACCGCATAGTAGTATCCGTCGTCATAATTCTTACGCACTGCCAGCCTTCCGGTTATACGGTCATAAATCACACTGGCTCCGCTCAGAGCCTTATAGGCATACTTAAGCTTCGCATACCAGACGCCATCCTTCTGGACAACCTCTTCCAGTTCATATGCATCCCAGAAGCTGTCCGACGCACAGTACTTCAGGATCTCCGTGATCATCCCGCCATTGGTCATCTCATTAAGCTTCAGGAGAGTCCAGGGCGCATCGGTGATTCCTGATTTATAGCCAGATCCTTTTAATGCCGCCGCGACCTCCTTCACTATGTAGGCATTGTTTACGACAGTCGAGGATTCCTGACCTGAATCTGATGGTACACCTCGGTTTATGGAGTCAATATACGCATTTAACCGATTGACCGCCGAAAGCGTCACTTTCTGAGGCATATCGGAGAGGACAGGATTCCCTTCGGCATCTACTTTGATTTTCTTATTACCGGTCTCATCCAGCTTATACTCACCGCCCTGGGCAGTCTGATATATGATATTTCCATTCTCATCCCGTTTCTCTACCTGCTTCGTCCCGACAACAGCCTGTTCCTGACGGACCGATTCGGACTGCGTCACCTCATAAAGCTTTGCATTTTCAGGTAGTCCCGACAGGTAAATATCAAAACCGCTGGTTCCGTAATAATCCACATCGAAATCATAGGACATCCCATCCCACTCATTAATCCCGTGATAGAAGCCTTCTGTGTAAGCGCTCCCGGACTCCGCCAGTATAAACGCTTGACCGTTGCGGTTGCTCTCCGTCAGGTTCTTTCCGGTCTGTGACAATTCATACCCTTCGGAACGTGAGATTTCTTCCACATAATAGCTTCCCAAAAGGAGCGGCCGGCCAATCCAGCCATTTCCGTTTCTCTGTTCATTGGATGAATACAAATTGGGGACACGCTGTGACGTCTCAGACACTTCCGTGATCACCAGGAAAGAAGCGTCCCCGTTCTTATCTGTAGACGCTACCGCCACCAGTTCACCTGCGGAAAAAACCTTTCCTGTCCTGCCATCCGGATGGATGATGTCCTCTGCCGCATACAGGCCGTAAACCGCGCCTTCCAAAGTGGCATCTGCCTGCACATTCCCATAGCTTCCGGATTCATCTTCTTCATAAAGTTCCAAATCACGCTTATTGACATGCAGTTCCCCTTCTGTACGGTGGTCTTTCACTGTAAACCTGTAACCTGTCCTGTCAGAAGAATATAACGACTGGTTGATGGGCGGCAGTTCACTCCCTTCCTGTACCCCATCCCACTCCCAGCCCTCGCTGATTTCACCTTCTTCCGGTCCGTCAGCAAGAAGCACAGGCATACTTATCATGTAGCAGGCATCGGAGGGTGTCGCTTTTCTATAACTGGCATCAGCCGGCGTCGCTTTTCTTATCTCTCCGTCCTCAGGCGTCCTGACTCCATCTTCAGAACCAATTTTGATCTCCTCAGAAAAGATCTCCTGTTTCTCCTGCCGCCCATCGTCTTCTTCTATAGTCGGATTGTGGGAAAGTAACCGAAGGCGCAGCAATTCCTGGCCGGCCAGCAACGGTGCGGCGGTATTCGCAGCACCTGATACCGTTTCGGATTCATTCGCTTCATCTCCTGCATTGCGCGTTCGGATTGTAACTCTCGTATCTTCAGCATTCGTCGGAGCAGAGAGTGCTGCCATCATCTCATCAAGGACCGGATGCGCCTCTGTCAATGCATCCATATTTACGCTGTCCGCATACAGTCCGGCTGTGCCTGACTTATTGCCGCGGTAGCTTCCAATGACTATTCCCTCTCCACCTGTCTGGGAGGATGAAAACTCTACGATCTCGACCGGAATGTCATCATTGTGCAGGTCATGAAGGATATACCCATTCCTTGCCAGAATTTCCCTGACGGTGTATTTCCGTTTCAGCTGGATAAAGGAATTCCATGCGGCATCTCGGTCAGCCCGAAGTTGTTCCTCTGCAACGCCGCCATCTATGGAATGGAAATCACAGTTTTCCTCACACCAGTCCACACACTCCTGCCACGCTGCCCATGCTGCTTCATCCAGAAGGGCATTCTCTTCCTCAGCCTGGGCGATCTCCTCCTCCGTGGCATCCTCCTCCAGTTCAACATATGTGATGACCGGATCCGGATGGCCGCCGCAGTAAGTATTCCGGTAACTATACGTCTTGTGGTCGGAATGCTCCAAATGGCCATTGCCATCCGTTGTGATCTTACTCTGGCAGACCGTTAAGTCTGCAAACTTTCCTTCTGATTCCGGCTTATTCTCCAGAAACTGGGGAGTTTCCAGGTTCGTACCTTCCAGCTGAGAGAAATCAAACTGTTCCAGAATTTCGAATGTAGCGCCTTCCAACGGTTTTCCCGTTTCATCACAGAGTTTCTCCAGTTCAATCTTGTAATCACGCTTAAAGGTTTCCTGATGCTGGTACTGAGTATAGGGGATCTCATATGTTCCATGCTGCTCTGTCGTGTCCCCTTTACCGAAAGCCAGCCAGACTTCCCAGGTCTGCTGTTCGCCGGCCATGGTGATCATCGCCTGCTTTCCTTCGATAGCGCTTGTTTCGTCCCAACCATCCGGGAACCAGATTTTGAATGTATTCGGCTTCACCCAGTATCTTGCACCGCCGGAGCCTTCTTCAAAATGTCCCCTCACCAGACCGATTTCGGGATCTCCCGTCATACAGGTGAACGTGACGCCGTCCGTTTCCTTCGTAAATGTCCAGCCTTCCGGAAGATCATACACAAGGGTGGACTGACGCCAATCGAAGCCTTCATCATATTTCAAGGTGATGCTGTAGGTTCCATCCCCATCCTCCTGCATCTGATGAACCGGCGCCGTACTCTTATATTTTGAAGCGAACGACGGTATAGAGATTTCTTCAATCGCATCATTTGTCTGGTTAAAAAACTGCTCCATGGCATTCCTGGTCTGCTGCGCCAAAGCTGCACTTTTCAGATTGACGAGCAGGACTTCCATCTGGTTGCGGAAATCATCCAGACCATTCCAGTTACCGGACATGATCGCCCAGGTAGCGCACTGTCCCAGAATGTAACCACCCTGTCCGATCCTTCCGACACCGGTCTGGTATCCTTCAAAATTACCAGAAGAGGATAATGCATACCAGAGGATCTCAGCCTCTTCCCTGGTAATCCCCAGAGGAAGATTGTCGCCGTCCTCATCAAGATCGTAGGTCACGATCGTACCGCCCGTTCCGGACTGCATCGATTTATTCGGCTCCAGACAGTAAGCAGGCGCGCTCATGCCTCCTTCTACATTGGTAATGCCATAAGGCCACAGTCCTACACGGTTATGTTCCTTTCCGTAAAACGGAAACGATGCCCCAGGCTTCAGCAGATTGGACGTATCGTAGTAAGGAAATACCGTTCCGCGCCCCTCTGTTTCCGATGCCATGACCGGAATCGTACCATAATTCACACCAAAAAATGACTGAACCGCCATGACTGCAGACAACAACCCTGCAGATATACGCTTCAGCCTTTTCTTAAGGCTGCTGTTTCCTCCCATTTCTCCCTTTCTCTGTTTTTAAGATGCCGGCCGCTCATCCCCATAGTAGGTTTAGCGTCAACCGGATCGAGTAGGAGGCGGTGATTAGCCGCCGTCCTCTCACACCACCGTGCGTACCGTTCGGTACACGGCGGTTTCAACAGTTGACGTGCAACGACTGGTACGCAATGGCTAAATCATAAAAGCCTGACCGTATCAGTCTTTCTTTTGATAGTGCCCTATTGACCGTTGTTGTGTTGGACGTTCTCCAATACCCTTTTCGGCTGTTCGCCGCCATACATGCATAGTATTCCGGTATCCCCAGCTTTATCAGGTTCCGTTTCTTCGTCCTTGGCAGTTTCCACTGTTTCCAGATACACATCCGGATTCTGTGATACAGCCACTTGTTCAGGTCGTCGATACTGTTCTTCATGTCTGCTATCCCATAGTAATTCAACCATCCCCTCGCATAAACTTCTATTTTCTTTAAGGATGGCCGGATGCTCTGGCACTTCTTTCTTGATGATAATTCCCTCAAATGGGCTTTGAACTTCTCCCTCGGCCTCGGGTGCACCCGTATGTAGATGCCTTGCCCATTCCTTCCTAGTGTGAAGCCGAGGAATTTAAAATTTCGGATCGCAAACACACTCACAACGCGGCTCTTTTCCCGGTTCACTTTTAGTTTCAGTTCCCCTTCCAGATATTTCGCGCTGTTCTCCAGAAGTCTCTTTGCCGCGCGCTCACTCCTTGCCAATAAGACGATGTCGTCTGCATAGCGTATACATGGCACGCCCCGCTTCTCGTACTCCCGGTCGAACTCATTGAGGTAGATGTTCGCCAGCAGGGGCGAGAGGTTCCCTCCCTATGCAAAGCAGAAGACTATGCAAAGAATGTACCGTTTTTCCTTATAAATAAAAGATTCTCCCAGCTTTT